>NZ_JBWBEW010000023.1:0-76466 GCF_056148915.1 Microvirga sp. jy35
AAGCGGCCAAGCGGCTCCAGATTTCAGAACAGGAACTTGCGACAATCACCGGCGGATCCGATCTGAACAACGACGACTGTCTTCTTAAGGGCTCTCCGACCGTCTCTGGAAAGGAGGCTCTCTTTCTCCGGATATGTCATTTGCTCGATACGGTCGCTGGTGGTGATGCAGCCACGACAATCTCTTGGCTGAGAAGCTACAATACAGCTCTGACCGGCTGTCCCATTGAACTGATGCGGACGTGGACGGGCCTCAGAGACGTTCTGGACTATCTAGAAAGCTGCCTGTGCCGGTGAATAGAGCTTGAAATGATCTGCGATGGAGCATTGTAAGGAGAGAGCAGCTGGCATCCCGTGAACAGGCGGGAACCATGGGGAGCAGGTGATGAAAATGGCTCGGTCATGAAGGAGTAGGAGATGAACGTGCAGACCCGCCTGGAAGCCAATGCGATCCTCGATCGCCTTGTCACCGATGGCTCAACCTTCCCCCGGAAGGACGCCCGTCGCTTGATCGAGCTGATCCCTGTTGCCCCGTCCTCCCGCTTTGCCTTCAAAGGCATCTTCAAAGGTCCTCGCACTAGCATTCGGGGACATAGTCCTGGCCACGGTAACGTCGAACTCAAAGAAGAGGCCAAGGAGAAGAAGATCACACTCAACGTACCGGCCTCGCACAGGATCGGCGGCTATGTGGTGACACATACGTCTGGCTCGATCAACATCGAGCTGATGTGGGCCGAGACCAAGGGCGATCAGACAGGGCTGAGTTGCCTGCTTGTGTACGATGACCTCACCAAGGAACCGGAGGAACTGCGCATCGCCGCGCAGAAGTCGCTGTCCTTGCTCTTCCTCACCCTCAACTACGTTTCGTACATCCCCTGGAAGCAGCCTGGGCCAACGTAATGGCTTTCGCAGAGTGGATTACCCTATTGTCTATGGAGGGCTTAGCTTGAGCGATATTTCAGAGCAGATAAGGAAGCTGGCCGAGAGCGATCATGAGAACAGTGAACTGTTCCGTATCGTCATGGATAGTCTCAGTGAACTTGAAGCCAAGAAGGCGACCCTGGAACGGTGGCGCACCCGCTTCGAGTGGTCCAGTTTTCGGCAGGGTCAAGGCAGTGGCTACATGTCCTCAGGCGGCGATGGCCCCCTGCTTCCGGCTTGCCCGCTCTGCGGTCACCTGAAGCCGGGTGCTGGAGCTGAAGGCCACTTCATTGCAGAAGTCATAGGCCACACACCCGATTGCGAGTTCCGGCAGGAGAGATAGTGGATCTGTCGTAGTTTCCGACTTGAGCCGGAGGAATGAGGTTATTCCACGCTGACTGTTGTGCGACAGGGATGCGTCATAAAAGGGCAATGGCGCTCCTTGCGAACTCTCGCACGACTTCTGCTGGATTACATGCAGTGGTTGCAAGCGGCAGGTTTGCCATTTTGGTGTCACCGACAACGGACCGATCCACCAAGCGTCCCTTGAGCGGTTGGAGGTCGACTGGAGCCGGAGCTAAGGCTGGCTTGCGGGCGCGGCCACAGGGCGTTCGCGGCACTGGTAGACGTTCGGGTTGCGCGTCCCTCACACATGGCTTCTGACCGGCAGCCACACTCTTGGCGGAGACTACGAGCCGTCCGGGATTATTCAGGTCACCGCACGTCGTCCTGCACTGCCCCTCACCTGAGGATTTCGCGTGACTGGGAGAGCTTGGGATTGTTGCATGGCCCGCTCGAAGCTTCCCTACTCGAGTTCACCTAGTGGGCGTTCGTTGGCCACTGGATTTGGTTTCGCGGACCGGACCCCAGTCACCGGCCTCGGCTCCCATCCAGGATGGGTCGAGCGTGAACAACTCCTGCGGACGGTTGATCCCTCTCAAGGCGTACCGGCCAACGGAAACGAGGCATTCCTGCTCGGACGTCGCAGCCGCGAAGCAAGCCGAGGAGACCAGAACATCCCTCTCGACCGAGCGACACAGGGCGGCGATCCGACTCACCTCGTTCACCGCCGGGCCGACCACCGTGAAGTCGAGGCGATCCTGGCTGCCGATCATGACCCAGTCCAATCCGCCGCCGCAGGAAATCCTCTCTGCTCATCAGGAGATGATAATAGGTGCTCCTGCGCAAGTTGGCGGCGGCCTCGCCCCCGACATTCGTGCGGCCATACTCGACTATGTGGTCGAGATCGCCCTGATCATCACGGCGCCAGCGGAAGACGCGCCCCTCATGGATCGGGTGCAGCGTGTCGATGACGATGTTCACGCGCGCGACCGGCACGCCTCCGGCCACAAGGCGATGGCAGAAGCCGTGAAGGAGCTCCAGCTCCGTCATGCCCGTCAGCCCGGCCTCCGTGACCCATCTCGCGATGTCTGCTGCCTGGCTGATAGTCATTAGGCTCGCTCATGATCGACGGCTCCGCCGGTGATGATACCTGTACGCCGATCGAGGCAGTTTACCCTTTCCCCTACTCGGCAGGAGAGGACAGGGGCCCCGTCATCTCAGATCGCTTCACTGGTCGTCTCTTGGAGGCCCGCAGGACCACCAGCCTCACCGTCACATAGAAGACGGGCGTCAGGAACAGCCCGAACAGGGTCACGCCCAGCATGCCGGCGAACACTGCCGTGCCTAAGGCCTGCCTCATCTCGGCGCCGGGGCCGGTGGCGATCACCAGAGGCAGCACGCCGAGAATAAAGGCGAAAGCCGTCATCAGGATCGGGCGCAGCCTCAAGCGGCAGGCCTCAACGACTGCTTCGACAGGCGTCTTGCCCTCAACCTCCGCCTGCTTGGCAAATTCGATGATCAAGATCGCGTTCTTCGCAGCCAGGCCGACGAGAACCACGAGGCCGATCTGCGTTAGGATGTTGTTGTCCTGACCCCTCAGCATCACACCGATGAGTGCAGACAGCACGCTCATCGGGACGATGAGAATGATGGCGATGGGCAGGGACCAGCTCTCATACTGGGCTGCGAGCACAAGGAACACGAACAGCACCGACAGGGCGAAGATGAACACTGCCGTATTGCCAGTCTGCCGCTCCTGGAAGGCAAGCTCCGTCCACTCGAAGCCCATGCTGGGTAAAAGACCCTGGCGGACCAGATCTTCCATCAGGTCCAGTGCTGCTCCCGATGAGATCCCTGGGGCTGCACCGCCCTGCAATGCCACCGAGGTGAACATGTTGTAGCGCTGGATCAGGTCAGGTCCTGACACCTCCCGCATCTCGACCAGCGTGCCCAACGGAACAAGAGCACCGGTGGACGAGCGGACCCGCAGGCGATTGATATCCTCCTGATCAATCCGGAACCGCTGATCGGCTTGGGCCCGAACCTGGTAGACACGGCCGAACGCATTGAAGTCGTTTACATAGGCGGTTCCCAGATTGATCCGCAGCGTCTCGAAGATGTTCGGGATTGGCACATTGAGGATGCTGGCTTTCTGGCGATCGATCTCGAGATACACCTGAGGGGAATTGGCCGAGAATGTCGTAAAGACGCCGGCGAGGTTCGGGTTCTGACGCGCCTGCCCCATCAGCTGGTAGGCAGCCGCGAGTATTCCTCGAACATCGTCGCCGGTCCGGTTCTGAATCTGAACCTTGAAGCCGCCCGAATTGCCGAGGCCGCGCACAGGCGGCGGCGGAATAGCGATGATGAACGCCTCCTCAATCTGTTGCATGCGGCTGAAAAGATCGCCGATGATCTTGGTTCCGGAATCGCCAGACTCAATCCGTTCGTCGAACGGCTTGAACCCGGCAAAGATCGCCGCAGAATTGGTGGCATTGGTAAAGGTGGCTCCTGAGAATCCCGCAAAGGCCACCGCGTTCCGTACGCCCGGTGTCTCCTGGATAATCTTGGAGGCCCTTTGCACCACCGCATCGGTGCGGGACAACGAAGATCCATCCGGCAACTGAATGACCACGATGGCATAACCCTGATCCAGGGTCGGTATGAACCCACGGGGCACGTGATTGGTGATCCAAACCGTTCCGGCCAGCAACCCGACATAGACCGGCAGCACGATGAACTTATGTCGTGCCAAGACTCCAACAGTTCTGGCATAGCCGTTGGACGTTGCATCGAAGCCTCTGTTGAAACCATTGGCTAAGGTGCGGCCAAACCGGACCAGCGGGTTCCTGGGGCGTTCATGGCTATGTGGCTTCAACAGCCATGCGGCGAGCGCTGGCGACAGTGTCAAGGAGTTGAAGGCCGAGATAACCGTCGACACGGCGATCGTCAGCGCGAATTGGCGGTAGAACTGGCCAGTGATGCCCGGGATGAAGGCTGTCGGCACAAAAACCGCGGCCAGGACCAGCGCGATGGCGACAAGGGCCGTGCCCACCTCGTCCATGGTCGTATGAGCCGCGTCCCGCGGCGACATGCCAAGAGCAATGTTGCGTTCGACGTTCTCAACCACCACGATAGCGTCGTCGACTACGATCCCAATAGCCAGAACCATGCCGAACAGGGTGAGTGTGTTCACCGAGAACCCAAGGGCCGCCATGAAGGCAAAGGTGCCGACCAGCGAAATGGGGATTGCCACGATCGGAATGATCGCCGAGCGCCAGCTTTGCAGGAAGACAAACACCACGATCACGACAAGAGCCGTGGCCTCGAACAGGGTCTTGTAGACTTCGTTCACGCTCTCGGCGATGAACTCCGTGGGGTTATAGACGATCTGGTGCGCAATCCCCGCCGGATAGTTGGCCTTGAGCTGCTCCATGTTTTGGATGATCTGGTCAGATGTCGCCAGTGCATTGCTGCCTGGGCGTTGGAAGATCGCAAGCGCAACGGCGGGCTTCCCGTTGAGATAGGAATTCGTCACGTAGTCCTGAGCCCCGAGTTCGATGCGAGCTACATCGGGCAGCCGGACGAGACGGCCGTCACGGGCCTGGACGATGATCTGCCGGAACTGACGCGGATCTTCGAAGCGGCCTTGAGTCGTGACCGTCAGCTGGAAGGCGGCGTCCGTCGGCGTTGGCTCCTGCCCCAGAGCTCCACCTGAGACCTGGACATTCTGCTCCTGGATGGCGCGCACCACGTCACCCGAGGTCATGCCGTAGGAGGCGAGTTTCTCGGGGTCGAGCCAGATGCGCAGGGAGTATTGCCGTTCGCCGAAGATGATGACATCACCGACGCCGTCAAGCCGCAGCAGGATGTCGCGAACGTAGTTGCGCGCATAGTTCGACACATAGAGCTGATCGTAGGAGCCATCCGGCGAGAGCATGTGCACGACCATCATCAGGTCGGGCGAACTCTTAAGGGTGGTCACCCCGAGGCGCCGCACCTCCTCTGGCAGGCGCGGCGTTGCGATGGAAACCCGGTTCTGGACCAGGACCTGAGCCTTGTCGAGATCGGTTCCCAGCTTGAAGGTGATCGTCAGCGCCATGGCACCGTCGCCGGTGGAGTAGGAGGACATGTACAGCATGTCCTCGACGCCGTTGATCTGCTGCTCAAGCGGGGTCGCGACGGTAGCGGCCACCGTTTGCGCATCGGCGCCCGGATAGCTTGCCCTGACCACGACGGTGGGCGGCGCGACCTCCGGATACTGCGCCACAGGCAAGGTGGTGTAGGCAATGCCGCCGATAATCAGAAAGAGCGCCGACAGGACAGTGGCGAAGATGGGACGATCGACAAAAAAGTGGGCAAAGCGCATGGAAGCGCCCTCCTCAGGTGAGTTCAGGTGCCGTTCCGCTCGCGTATCAGAGGAAGGGTCGTCATCTGCGGCGTGATCGGTGCTCCGGGCCGGACTCGCACAAGGCCGTTCACGACCAACGTCTCATTGCCGGTCAGCCCATCCCGGATAACCCGGTAACCATCGATCCTCGGACCGATGCGCACGGGCTTGAGGCTCACGACATTGTTCTCCCCGACAACGTAGACCACGCGCCGGTCCTGGTCGCTGCCGATGGCCTCATCAGGCAGGAGGATCCCTCTGTAAGGATCAGAGGCTCCAATCGTGACCCGGCCGAACAATCCGGGCGTCAGAAAGAGATCCTTGTTGTCGAAGATCGCGCGGAGCCGGATCGTGCCGCTGGCCGCATCCAGCCGGTTGTCGACGAAGTCGAGCTGGCCCTTGCGTTGCCCGAGGCGCTCGTCCGTCAGCGTGAGCACAACCTCGTTGGTCTCGCCATTGGCGGAGGTCCTGGTCCCTCCTTGCGACTGGCGTGAATAGGCAAGAAACGAGCGCTCATCGACGTCAAAGTAGAACTGAATGGGGTCGAGTGTGAGCACATTGGTCAGGATCGTCTCGTTGGCGTTGACTAAGTTGCCTTCAGAGACGAGCTTGCGCGAGATTCGTCCAGACAAGGGAGACCTAACCTGCGTGAACTCGACATCGAGTTGCGCCTGTCGAAGAGCTGCCTGGGCCCGATCCAACTCTGCCTTGGCAGTCAGGAAGGCTTGCCGGCGCTGGTCGAACAGCTGATCGGGAATATTGCCAGTCCGACGCAGTTGTTCGGCGCGATCGAGATCACTTTGCGCGAATTCCAGTCGCACCTGAGAGGATGTGACGGCTGACTGTGACTGCTCGAGCGCATTACGGTAGGGTCGTGGATCAATCGTGAAGAGCAGATCGCCCATCTTCACGAAGGTGCCGTCCTGAAAGTGTACCTTGTCAAGGTAGCCTGATACGCGTGCCCTGATGTCAACTTGGTCAACGGCGTCGAAGCGCCCTATAAAGTCGGTTCGCTCAATGATGTCTTTGACAACTGGCTTTGCGACGGATACGGGCGGCGGCGATTGTGATGAAGCCCCTTGTGCCAGAGCGATGCCGCTTCCAGCAAGGAACGTTAAGAAGACGCCGGGCATTGCCACAAACCGGGGAAAGCGCATGCGTAATCTCCAGATCAGCATCACCAACGCAAGCACAAAATTTCATACTATTTATCTTTTTGGCCCTGCTGAAGAGGCGCGGGCAAGGAGCTTTGGCTCAACTCGTTCTGACATACTAAACATTGCTGAGCTTCTGACAAGACTCCACCACTAATTCACCTGACGGAAATTCAGACTCCACCGCTGCAGAACATAAATCGGATGCTACAGTTGCGTAGCATCACTCAATGACCCGCCACCGTCGCCCGTCTCGCGCCAACAAGAAGCCCGCCTCCTCCGGCCCGGACGAGCCGGCAGGGTAGAACTCCAGTCCCTTGGCTCCCGCCTTCGACCAGGCGCCAAGAAACGGCTGAACCACCGCCCATCCCGCCTCAACCCCATCGGCCCGCTGGAAGTGCAGAGCGTCGCCCGTCATGCAGTCATAGATCAGCGTTTCGTAGCCGGTGCTTGGGGCAACGTCAAAATGATCCTTGTACTTGAAGGTCATGTCGACACTCTCGGCTGCCAGCACAGGCCCTGGCACCTTCGCGTTGAAGCGCAACGTGATGCCTTCATTCGGCTGAATCCGCAAAACCAGGAAGTTCTGCCCCAGCCGGTCGACCGAGGTTTGCTCGAACATCGAGATCGGCGCCTGCTTGAACTTGATCGCCACCTCTGTCCGGCGGACTGAGAGAGCCTTGCCGGTTCTCAAGTAGAATGGCACGCCCGCCCAGCGCCAGTTATCAACCTCCAGTCGAAGGGCCGCATACGTCTCGGTGACACTGCCGGGTGCCACGTGCTCGGCCTCCCGGTAGGCCACCACCGGCTCATCGTGAACACGGCCGGCGCGATACTGCCCGCGCACCGAGTTCGCAAGCGCTTCAGCCTCGCTGGGGATTCGGATCGCCGCCAGGGCTTCGGCTTTCGCATTCCGAACCCGCTCCGCCTCAAAGCGAGCCGGTGGCTCCATGGCAATTAACGCCAGCAGCTGGAACAGGTGGTTGGGCACCATGTCCCGCAACGCTCCCGTCCGGTCGTAGAAGCGCCCCCGCCTCTCGACGTTGACCGTTTCGGCCACGGTAATCTGCACATGGTCGATGTGGTTGCGGTTCCAGATCGGCTCGAACAGCCCATTGGCAAAGCGCAACAGCAGGATGTTCTGGACAGTCTCTTTGCCGAGATAGTGATCGATGCGGTAGATCTGGTCCTCAGTGAGGACTTCCAGAAGGGCACGGTTGAGCGCCCGCGCCGAGGCCAGATCTGTCCCGAACGGTTTTTCAACCACCACCCGGCGCCACGGGGCCCCAGAGGGCCCCTCCTGAGACAGGCCAGCCTTGGCCAGTCGGCGCGCAATGGGTTCAAAGGTGTCCGGTGGCATGGCCAGGTAGAACAGCCGATTACCCTGCGTGCCGGCCGTTGACTCGATCTCCTCTAGGGTCGCCTTGAGTCGGAGAAAGGTTTCCGGGTCATCGATGCTGCCGGACACATAGGCGGCATGAGCCACCAGCCGCTGAGCCAGCTGTGGGTCCACGGCCCGGGTTGCATGGGCCTGAAGGGCATCGAGCAAGTCCTGGCGGAACTCGTCCGCCGTGTGAGCGCTGCGCGCCACGCCAACGATGGCGAAGCGCTCCGGCAGCAGGCCCGTGGCGGCCAGATTGTAAAGAGCCGGCAGGAGCAAGCGGCTCGTCAGATCCCCGGAGGCCCCAAAGATCACAAAACAGCATGGGTCAGCGGCGGGCGCGGGTGCTTGCGTCATGACCGGTCTCCTTCCGGCTTCCTGGCCTCGACATGGCCGCCGAAGCCCTTGCGCATGGCGGAGAGCATCTTCTCGGCAAAGGTATGCTCCTGGCGCGAGCGGAAGCGGGCGTAGAGGGCGGCGGTGAGGACTTCGGCCGGAACCGCTTCATCGATCGCGGCCTGGATGGTCCAGCGTCCCTCGCCGGAGTCCCCGACATAGCCCGAATAGGTGCTGAGATGCTCGTCCTCGGCCAGGGCGGTGGCGGTGAGATCAAGCAGCCAGGAGGTGATCACGCTGCCTCTGCGCCAGACCTCGGCGATATCGGCCACGTCAAAGTCAAAGCGGTGCTCGGGCGGCAGGGCCGGGTTTGCGGCATTGCGCAGGATGTCAAAGCCTTCGGCATAGGCCTGCATCAGGCCGTACTCGATGCCGTTGTGGATCATCTTGACGAAGTGGCCGGCACCGTTCGGCCCGGCATGGATGTAGCCCTGCTCGGCCCGGGGATCCCGCCCTTCGCGTCCTGGGGTGACCGGCAGATCGCCCCGGCCAGGCGCCAAGACGGCAAAGATCGGATCCAGGCGTTCGACGATGGCTGGCTCGCCGCCGATCATCAGGCAGTACCCGCGCTCCAATCCCCACACCCCGCCGCTAGTGCCCACATCGATGTAGTGCACGCCGCGGCTGCGGAGTTCGCCTGCCCGCCGGACATCGTCCTGCCAGAAGGTATTGCCGCCATCGATGATGGTGTCTCCTTCCTCCAGAAGGCCGGCAAGCTGCTGGATGGTTGCTTCGGTGATATCACCGGCAGGTAGCATGACCCAGACAACCCGTGGTGCCTCCAGCTTTGCGACAAGGTCCTCTAGGCTTGCCGCTCCTGTGGCACCCTCCTCCGCGTGACCTTTAACTGCTTCTGGATTGTGATCATACACAACAGCCGCATGTCCGGCCCGCATGAGACGGCGGACGATGTTGCCGCCCATCCGGCCGAGACCGACCATTCCCAGCTGCATTCTAAATCTCCGGCTACAATTGGATTGTCCGACTCGATTTTGCTCTGCAGAGACAACAAATATCAAGTCCTACTGATCAGAACTGATGCGCCTAGTTGCGCAAGCTGATGGACCTGACGGGTTATGGGTGACCAGTGAGCTTCTTCAAGGCCTCGGAGCATCGCTCTAGTCATAGTAGTCTGGAAGGAGCTTAAGCAGGTCGGTTTGCCGCTTGTCGTGATTTATCAAGAGCGTCGCATTGTACTTTGCCATAAGATCCTTGATGCGCTCCATGGAGGCAATGGACGCCTCCTTGTCGACATTCAGCGCCGGGACGACATCACGTTTGAAGTTGTCCTCTAGATGGGCAACGTCCCCAGACAGGATGACATATCCCGTGTTTTTTAGATGAACCATCAGGGATTGGCTGCCGGGTGTATGTCCAGGCGTCGAGAGAAGCGTTACGCTGCCGTCGCGGAACAAATCGATGTCGCCGGAGATAAGCTCCAGGCGTTTCGGATGGCCGAGGAGCGTCCGCGCGAGGTTGACAAGCGTGTTCAGGTTGGGATCCGAGGGTGGTGGCGAGTTGATCCAGTCGTACTCAGCCTTCTGCATAATCACCGTCGCGTTCGGGAAGAGACCAACATTGCCGATATGGTCGCCATGGGTATGCGACACGAGGACGTAGTTGACGTCGTTTGGCGATAGTCCAACCTCGGCAAGTTGCGACGAGATCGTCTTGTCGATGTGATAGACGATGAGGCTTGGAAGGGTCGACCAACCCTTAGGGTTACCGATCGTTTGCTCTGGTACCCCCGTATCCCACATCAGCACGTTTTTGCCACGGCGGATTAGATAGCACGTCGAGGAGAACTCGATAGACTTACGGACGTTCTCACCAGGCGTCCAAACGGATTCGTCATTCGCGAGAGAGTGACCGCAGTCCACGCGGTACAGCTTATCGACCGTTCCCGCATTCAACGGCGTAGCATTGAGACTTGGGGTAGCCGTTGCAACGGCAGGAAACCAGCACAGCGCAAGAGCCGCTAGTAAAGGAGTACGGGAAATCATAATAATACCTCCAAAGGTCTGCGTTGTTTTACGGCGAAGTCAAGCCTGGTTCACAAATGGCGCCCGTCAGGCGACGTCTGGACAAAGGCCTAACTGCAAGAGGGCGAAGTTGCCGTTCACGGTAAATGACCATTCGACGCTTCCCCCCAAATCGGCAACAAGCGAGCGGATGATGTGCAGCCCGCGTCCTGGTTTCATCTCAGCCGGAGGCTGGCCGGTGTCCCGAACCAGGCAGGTCAACTGGCCTGACAGTTCGGCGACGTGCACTGAGATTTTGCCGTCTCTCCCATGCAATCCATGGCGTGCGGCGTTGCGGATGAGTTCCGCAACAATGAGGCCAATTCGCCAGCAGCGCTCGGATGGAAGTACGACGTCAATCGTATCTAGTACCAGCAGGACGCCGCGCTCCTCGAGTGTAGCCTTGGAGAAGGCGTTGCAGATCCGGCCAAGGTAATCCGCTAGGTTCGTTGTGCATTCGACCGGTGGGGGCATCAGCGCGCGATGCGATGCTGCATGATCGCGCAATCGATCGGCTGCCCTTGCGAGCTCCGTTCTTATCTTGTCGTCGACCGTTCGCGAGGCCGCTATGGAAAGCGTAGCGATCGCCTCCGAATACTCATTGATAACCCTGTGGTTGATCTCCTCGACGAGGCTGAAGGAGACTGACGGAGTTGTCGGTTCCAAGGCTGTATGTGCGAACATCTCGGCCTCTTACAAGGTTGCACCCGGAAGGACCCGAGCGCTGATGTTTGCAATCTGATCGAAGGTGTCGGTGAGTCGCTATTGCACGTTGGTGTTGAAGAGACCTAAGTATCCTAGGACTCAATGACAGCGACAGGTTAGTGCAAATTTTCCGATCAGCTCTGTCGCTAATCTCGGTGAAAGTAGAACACCTAAAGTCAGCGACGTGCGGGATTCCCGTGACCTGAGCTGAAGGTTCGGCTGGCGTGTGGGAACGACGCAAGTCTTGCCTTCGGAACTTGTTGGAAGGTGACAGGGTCCTTTGACCGACGACTGGATAGTGTGAGAAACCGCCCCTAGTCACGAGGCCGTCGAAAGTGACCTTCGGCAGTCGCGTTTACCGACGGTAGCGCAGTATATTGAATCACAGGGAGACGCCCCCCTCCTATGCTGATAGTTTCTCGGCCAATCAGGTCCTTCCGGGCGCAAGTTGCTCCTATGAGGAACCCACCGGTCTTTCACACAAGTTCAACGCGTCTTTGGCTCTCGCAGGTTAGAACAGCCACAGCGGGCCTGTCGACCGTCCTAGGCAGCGGATCGCTGGGTCGGGCACCTCCGCTGCTCGATGTTCGTTTCAGCCGACCTCGACATACGAGGCTTCAGCGAGTGTCAGCTCCGAGCTTCTGGTTCAGGCTTGAGAATTGCAGCCGCTTCAAGGGCCGTCGGATCTCCCTTCGACAACAGATAGTTGAACATCGCTTCCAAGCTAGAATCTGTCAGTTTAGCGGGCATAAGAATTCCTGTAGCGTTCATCTCGTCCCGCGTAATCAGCTTGTCGGCATTCCGATCCATCGCCGTACCGTAATCGATTGTTGGACGCCCATCGTCGTCAACAGCAATTCCTGGCTTCAGGATCTCGTTGAAGCTCCTGAACTCCTCGGCATTGAGCTTATCATCACCATTTCGGTCGAATTTTGAGAACGCGTTGTTTAACATCCCTGCCAAAGGATTAGAGCTACCAACAGACGTCACGGCACCCTCCAAAGTGTCTGATCTCAACGAAGCATACCCGTTGAGCCACAAGGAGAATATATTCTGAAGGTTGCCTGAGGCTGTGGAGGGCCCTCGTGGCGTATCGCAATGGTAATGGTCCGTGGGCCGGGCGGTAACAAGTTTAGACGAAGCGTCTCCACCACTCGCCAAACGGCGACCAACCCACCGATGAGGGCTGCTCCTAAGGATGCATCACTACTCCTTACAACCCAGCTTTCTCCGAAGCTCAGGCCTGGCGCGCCATCTTCAAGGCGTTCGCCCACCAGACGAGTTCATCAAGCATAGCCCTCACGTTGGGTTCCAAGTGCGTGAGTTCAGTCAAATCCTTTCCCTGCTGCAGCGTAGCGATGAAATCAATGCCTTGAATGTGCACGCCCGTACGGGTCGGAGCCATTTGCAACTCAATCGCAATGGTCCGTAGGTGCTCGATTGCCCGGGCCGCACCAACACTTCCATAACCGACCACCGCAGCGGGTTTTCGGTTCCACTCGGGGTACGAGAAGTCGAGAGCATTCTTAAGCGCGGCCGAAACCGACCGGTTGTACTCGGGTGTGACGAAAATGTAGCCGTCGAACTCAGCCACCTTTCGCTGCCAACGCTGCCCAACTTCGTTTTCCGTCGGCACCCATGCGTTCGACGCTTTCTCATTGAAAAAGGGGAGCGGGTAATCTCGCAAGTCAACAAGCTCCGCGTCGAAGTCAGCGCGTTTAGAGGCTATATCATAAATCCACTGGGCAGGCTTGATGCCATAGCGCACATCGCGAGTGCTGCCGATGATAACAGCGATCTTGGGATTGGCCATAAGTCGTCTCCTGTGGCGGGTGAATTGGTTTGGACTTCGGGCTGTCCGATCCAGCGTGGGTTGATCCCCTCACGCCAGCTGCTTCGGCATGTCAACGCAGTGACTATGGGAGCCCATCCGCCCCGCAAAACGATCACGCATTGCGGGATGGAGTGGGATCCGGAGCACTACTAGTGTTCCTCTCATTCGAGCTCACGCTGCCTCCCTTTGGGGAGGGCGCGGGGACCCAGCCCCTGAGCCTCCCCAAGCAAAATGAGGTGAACGGACCATACCTAGTCACGTCATTCTTGATATCTTGTTGGTAACCAAACTGCCTACGTTGCCAGCGCCCCGACTTATTGCCCTAGCTCGTCAAGGTCACTTGGCTCGGTTCAGCAGATCCTCGCGCCGGCAACTTCCAATTGGGCCGGATGAAGTGGCATGTGTAGCCTTCAGGATACCGCTCGAGATAATTCTGGTGCTCGGGCTCAGCCTCCCAGAAGGCACCCGCTGGGGTGACCTCAGTCACCACCTTACCCGGCCAGAGACCGGACGCGTTGACGTCCGCAATCGTGTCTTCCGCAACCTGCCTCTGCTCATCGGATGTGTAAAAGATAGCTGACCGATAACTTTCCCCCAGGTCGTTGCCCTGACGGTTGAGCGTCGTCGGATCATGAATCTGGAAGAAGAACTCTAAGAGCTGGCGGTAGCTGATCCGTGATGGATCGAAGATAATCTCTATGGCTTCGGCATGCGTCCCATGATTGCGATAGGTGGCGTTTGGAGTCTTCCCACCAGTGTAGCCGACGCGTGTGGAAATTACTCCATCATAACGCCGAATTAGGTCCTGCATGCCCCAAAAGCACCCGCCAGCGAGTACTGCGCGCTGCTGTATCATTGAACTTTCTCCTGAGTGAGCAGACATCCTAGTTTTGAAGACTTGTTTCATCCGCAATCGACAAACCTAAGCCAGGCTGAAGAGAGGCGATACCTTGGTCCAACTCGCGCCTTTCGATCACGGCGTTGCATGAGAACACGATGATTTCCACCAGATCGCGCACCGATTTTGATGCGTAACTGGGCATGTAGGCTTCGGTAGCCTCCAGACACCAGTTCTTTGACTACACTGGGAGGTTTGGATCTCCACTCCTCGGCACGGTCACAAACACCCGGTTCTCCGAACTGGGCACAGACATAGCGCTGAAGCTCCATGATCTTCATCGATTTCACACAGCTTCAGCTCGACATGCAGTGCGTCCATTTCCTCTGTGAATGAAAGCGTCTGCTACCACGTGTGCTTCGAAGGGCCCTCGAAGCAACCTAGGTATCACGCGGCGCTTGAGCTCCGCGCGGACGACTGCATCTCGGAGAGTAACTTCAACAAAGCTTGAGCTCCTTCGGTCGATGACGACGGATTCTGGCCTGTGATGAGGCGGCCGTCGGTGATGACAAAGCTCTGCCAGTTTGGTGCCTTTTCGAATATTCCGCCGAGTCGCTTCAATTCATCCTCAACCAGGAACGGCACGACGTCTGTGAGTTCAACTTCTTCTTCCTCGCTATTCGCAAAGCCTGTCACCCGTTTGCCCTTTACGATCGGCGTACCTTGGTACATGACGCGATGGAGCACTGCCGGGGCATGGCAGACAGCGGCTACCGGTTTACCGGAATTGTAGAAGGATTCTATCAGAGCAATTGAATGGCGGTTGTCGACGAGGTCCCACATCGGTCCATGACCACCAGGATAGAAGACGGCATCAAAGTCCGCTGATGACATTTCCTCGAGCTTCAGCGTGTTTGCGAGGTCATTTTGCGCCACCGGATCATTCTTAAAACGCGTCATCGCAGGGGTCTGGTTCTCGGGGAGGTCACTCTTGGGGTCGATCGGCGGCTGCCCGCCCTTGACCGATGCGAGCGTGAGATCAACGCCCGCGTCGTGGAACACATAGTAGGGCGCGGCGAACTCTTCAAGCCAGAAGCCGGTTTTGCGGCCAGTGTTGCCGAGTTGGTCATGGGATGTAAGCACCATCAAGATCTTCATCTCACTTCTCCTTGAGCTGACAGTAAGAACCGGAGACATTAAGCTCCCACCTCTTGCGCCAGTCACTAGCACCTTGGTACCGACAATACGTATGTATTGGTCCTTCGATATCCTGATTGCTTCGGTACCGAGGTAGATGCGCTCCTTTCTCGACCACCAATACGTGATATCAGGCGCGATCTGTCATCGGAGAGGACGGAAATAAGGCTGATGAGTCGGTCTTGCCGTCTCTGTAACGCAAGATCTATTGGACGCGCGCGGCATGTGGCGGAACCGGGTGATTGGCGGCTCCAACACTTAGGCGCGCACGCCGGAACTCCGGCCAACGACGTATGCGTCGTGCCCAAACGTGTCGTCCTCGCTCTCCGGCGCAGGCGGGTTCAGTCCCTTTAAAGCTCAGATGACAAACGGTGATGGCAAGAACAAAAAACCTGCGGCTAGTAATCCATGGCGCTAGTTACGGCGCGGGATTCCTAGCTTTGCCGCAATGTTCACCAAGTCAGCCAGTGACGTAGAACACATCTTGCGCATGACTTGGCCTCGATGGGCCTTGACGGTAATCTCGCTAATTCCAAGTTTGCCGCCAACTTGCTTGTTCATCAATCCAGTTACAACGAGATCCATCACCTCACGCTCTCGCGTACTGAGCGATGCATAGCGCAACCGAAGGAGTTGCAACTCCGCTTCTTGGCTGAGTGCTGTGGTGCTCCGCTGAAAGGCCTGGCGTATGGTATCCAGCAGTACTTCGTCACCAAAGGGCTTCGTCAGGAACTCGATCGCGCCAGCCTTCATCGCGCGCACCGTCATAGGTACGTTCCCATAGCCAGTTATGAAGATAATGGGAATGTGGTTCCGAGTGGCTGCGAGTTGCTGCTGCAGATCAAGGCCATTTAGGTCGGGGAGCGATACGTCGAGCACTAAGCAGCTCGGCGTAGCAGCTCGAGGGTGAGCTAAAAACTCCTGTGCCGAAGCGAATACGCAAGGCTGCCAGCCTGCTTCACGAATGAGAGCCTCGAGCGCCTCGCGCACTGAGATGTCATCATCCACGACATACACAATCGGCGCACCTTCGCTCATCGGATAAGAACCCGCTTTGCCACTGGTTGTGCTTGACAGTTGCATGTATAGCTCCACTCGTTCATAGCTGCAAGTATCAGGGTGACACCCCTCGGTGAAGTACAGCATCAAGAGCATCGTGCAGTGCCGTATCCGTGAAGGGCTTCAAGAGGCATTCGACTGATCCGCTCTGGCGCAGGCGTTGACAGACCTGTTCGTCCCCGTGCGCCGTGATAAAGACAATCGGAATCGTCCGCCCTTGGCGCGCGATCTCTCTCTGGAGCTCGATCCCTGACATTCCTGGCATGGCGATATCGAGCACCAAGCATTTAACCCGATCAACAATGTCTGATGTCAGGAACTCGTTCGCAGATGCGAATGCCACGGCCTTGTGCCCAAACACCCCGATGAGGTCTGGCAGTGACTCACGTACCGACTCGTCGTCATCGACAACGGCAATATACTCGCGCTGTTGCATCATACTTTTCCAATCACTTCCTCCGTACGCGGGGGAAGGTGCATAGGGGCTCTGGCAGGCTCGGTTGCTAGTGTTGAGGGAACAGAGAAGCAGAAGGTCGAGCCTGGTCCGTCGTTCTGCTCAGCCCAGAGGCGGCCCTGGTGCTGCTCAACAATGGTTCGGCTGACCGAAAGGCCAATGCCCATTCCGTCGCTTTTGGTCGTGTAGAACGGGGTGAAAAGCTTTTCAGCCAATGCTGTGTCAATACCGCCGCCCGTATCCTTGACGGCTACTCTAACATGCCCAGTGGCCTCCAGCGTCGTCGAAACCACGATCTCTCGTGCTCGATCCGTCACTTCCACCATGGATTCGGCAGCGTTTAGGATAAAGTTAAGGGTGACTTGCTGAAGTTGAATGCGATCGCCCATTATGTAGGGTAGGTTTCTCGCGAGGCTTAGGCGTATATTGATACTGTTCCTCTGCAATTCGCTCAGCGACAATGCCACAACCTCTTGGACTGCCGTGTTCAAGTCAACAATCTCGGATGTGGTGTCTCGCTTGGCGAAGAGCGCGCGGAGCCGAACGATTACCTCTGATGCACGGGCGGCGTCTCTGATTGTCCTGCGTGCCGTCTCACGAGCACCGTCAACGTTTGGCGGCTCGGCAGCCAGCATGCGCAGGCCTGTGCCGGCATTCGTCATGATGCCAGCCAGGGGCTGGTTCAGCTCATGAGCAATCGATGCCGTCAGTTGCCCCATGGTCATGACTCGACTTGCGTGGGCGAGCTCAGCCTGCGTTTCACGCAATTCGTCTTGGGCTCCCTTCCAATCATGCATATCGACACAGGCGCCGTGCCACTTGAGGATCCGCCCGTCTTCATCCCGCAATGGAAGCGCGGTTGTCAGACACCAGCGATACGATTGATCTGCAGCGTGAACAAGACGCGTTTCCACCTGGTAGGGCATGCCAGTCGTGACACTCGTCATCCATGCACGCGCGGCTTGGTCGAGATCGTCCGGATAGAGGAGCTTCTTCCAGCCATCATCCATCACTTCTCTGGCGGTGAAGCCTGTATAGTCTAGCAGTCGTGCGTTGCAGTAATCGATTGATCCATCAGGTGTAGCACTCCACAACATCTGCGGGATTGTCTCAGTAAGCTGCCGAAGCTTCCACTCGCTGGTGCGCAACGCTTCTTCGACCCGCTTGCGATCCTCGATGTCAGTGTTGACACCAAACCATTTAATAACCTGCCCGTCTTCATCACGTAGAGCATTGGTGCGGAACAGGAACCAGCGATACTCGCCATCAAAGCGCCTGAGCCGCGCCTCGGCCTCGCCTGCTCTATAGGACGTCAGCATCTGCCGCCATGTTGCGATCAATCCCGGCAGATCATCCGGATGAACCGCCTTTGTCCAACCAAACCCGTGGGCCTCGTCAAATGCGATCCCAACATAGTCGAGATAATGCTGGTTGAAAAAGTCTGCCGAACCATCAGTTTGGGCTGACCACGCGAGACCAGGGATAGTGTTTACGACTTCCGCAAGATTGCGCTCGCTCGCTGCGAGTGCTTCCTCCGCGTGTTTTTGATCATCTATGTCGATAATCAGATGGAACCAGCGCAGGATCGTCCCCTGTGGGTCACGCAATGGCACACCGAGTACGTTAAACCAGCGGTAGACACCATCAAAGCGCCGGTGTCGGCTCTGGACATTGTAAGTCCGGCCAGATTCGTGTGCTGCGACCAAGGCGCTGACGGTGTGATCAAGGTCATCTGGGTGAACGAGGTCTTTGACTTTCCAGTCCTTCAGGTCGTCAAATGTTCTCCTGAAGTACTCTATAGTCGGTCGGTTTACGCCCTCTACCTCGCCTGCGGGAGTTGTGACGGCGACTGGCACCGGGATGCTGTCAACGACCAATTGGAAGTCCAATTCTCTCCGCCGCAGTTCGTCATTGGCCTCAGCAAGCTCGCGCGTTCGCTCGTCAACGCGCCGGTCGAGTTCGCGGCCAATCCGTTTCTGCTCGATCAATTGCCACGCCGATTGCAAGCCAATCGCCGCTTGATTGGCAGCCACATTCAGGAGGAGGTTTTCAGTCTCGTTCGGGAAACTAGATCGTCGTGATCCTACCACCAGCAGCCCAATCTCTCCAAGGAGGCCGAGGCGCACGCGGTGGACCACGAGACTGCTGTTTCCTATGGCAAGCTGGTTCGGCGGACCTTCCACTTTGGCATTGATCCATGCTCCGAGCAATGTTCCGAAGTCTGCCTGAGACCCCATGCTTCTTGCCCAGTTCGATAGGCGCATCGCATCGAAGGGCTGGTCGCCCTCCGAGTTCGTTAGGTGCAAGTGAGCGAGATCGAGATTTATCATGCTAAAGATGGAGTCGAGCAGGCCGACAGAGATTTGAGAGGGTTCCCTGCCGGCCCACATCGCGGGCAGTGCCATAAGACTGACCAGGTCGCTGATGCAGCGCTGCAGCCGCTTATTCTCGTTATGGAGAAAATCAGCTTGCATGATCAGCCAGCGGTCGATGGAGGCCACGCCTGCTGGGCGCGCCGCTGGGACAGCTCCCGTAGGAACTCCTGCGGGCGTACAAAGAAGGGGTTCTGCTGAAGAATTCCGCCGACGATGATCATAGGGTGCGTCCGCATGATGTCGATGACGGCGTCGCCGCTGAATCTCGCGAGGTCGTAGACACATACAACGGCATCGTCGTGTTCACACCAGACGTCGTTGACCCGCGCTTCGAACTCAATGAGGTCATGAATGCAGGACGGGTGACAACTGGCCCATTCCATTTCACAAACGATCCGGCTGAGCGGGTACGTCCCGTCAGCCGAGCCGCCGGCCATACTCTTGAAGGTGTGAAGCATGCGGTCTTGGTCGAAATGACCGTCGGAAAGATAGGTTTCGGTGCTGTCGCGGATTTCAAATTGGCCAGTATCCTGGGCCGCTGCTACGTCGATACCGACAGCCGCCAAATGCTCGACATGGCGAGTACGGCGAGTAGGGCTGACGACATGAACCGCTTTGTGGCTGCTGTCGAAACCATCCTTAATGAATGGCAGGAGAACACGGTATTCTTCATCCTCGCTGTTGAAGAATGCGCAGACGTGGCGTGGTCGCGTCAGCTCAGCACCTGCAAACGGGATCGACTGCGTCATTCTTGCCATGTTATTTCCTTCGCACTCTGCGCCGCTCCCTGACTATTCCCCGAGGATATGCCGCCTCGCGATCGGAGACCCATAACACCTAGGTATCGGTTTGGTCTGATTCGCACCTTTTCAAGCCGCCCCTTGGCCAGTGAGCCGTGGGTTCCGGCCAATATCAAGGTATTGGCGATACCATGGTGCAATAGGCTCACGGCCAACGATGACCGAGCATAACCGTGTTGATCAGCCTCACCCAGCCGGATCTTCAGTTTCAGAGGAGAACGATTATGTCGGAATGCGAGTCATCCTCCACACGGCGCGACGTGCTTGTGGCCGCCGCGGCCGCAGGCGCCGCCACGATGATGCCTGTATCGCTCAGGGCAGCATCGAGCGAGATCCGCCCATTTCATGTTTCATTTCCTGATGAAGCGCTTGCCGATCTGCACCGGCGGATCGCTGCTACAAAGTGGCCAACGAAAGAGCTCGTTACTGACGCGTCGCAGGGCGTTCAGCTTGGAACGATGCGCAAGCTCGCTCAATACTGGCAGGCCAATTACAACTGGCGAAAGGTCGAGGCGCGGCTGAACGCTTTGCCTATGTTCGTCACGCAGATCGATGGTTTGGACATTCATTTCATTCATGTTCGATCGAAGCATCCGAATGCCTTGCCCATGATCATCACCCATGGCTGGCCCGGCTCGGTGATCGAGCAGCTCAAAGTTGTTGGGCCACTGACGGATCCAACCGCCCACGGCGGAACACCGCAAGAAGCGTTCGATGTCGTGATCCCGTCACTTCCGGGCCACGGTTTCTCCGCCACACCCACGGTGACGGGTTGGGATCCACAGCGCATTGCTCGTGCGTGGACCGCCCTGATGAAGCGGCTTGGGTACACGAGGTTTGTCGCCCAGGGGGGTGACTGGGGTGATGCCGTCTCAGAGCAGATGGCGTTGCAGGCCCCACCGGAGTTACTTGCAATCCACACGAACATGCCGGCAACCGTGCCGGACGACATCGCCAAGATCCTCACTGCCGGCGGCCCCGCACCAGCAGGCATGTCTGAAGACGAGAAGAATGCCTTTGATCAGCTCGATTTCTTCTACAAGCATGGCCTCGGCTACGCCCAAGAAATGGCGAGTCGCCCGCAGACTCTGTACGGTCTCGAAGATTCGCCAGTTGGCCTGGCTGCCTGGATGCTCGACCACGACGCGCGCAGCTATGCGCTGATTTCCCGGGTCTTCGATGGCCACACAGAGGGCCTGACGCGTGACGATATCCTCGACAACATCACGCTCTATTGGCTAACCGGCACAGCGGTCTCTTCGGCCCGCCTGTATTGGGAGAATAAGCTCGCCTTCTTTGCGCCAAAGAACATCAAGATCCCGGTTGCCGTCAGTGTCTTTCCGGACGAAATCTACGCAGCACCGAGGAGCTGGGCAGAGAAAGCCTTCCCGAAGCTGATTCACTACAATCGGCTCCCAAAGGGTGGACACTTCGCAGCCTGGGAGCAACCAGCCCTCTTCAGCGCCGAACTGCGCGCCGCTTTTCGCTCCGTCCGCGCCTAAGACCTGCGTGGGTGGCGCAGCAACCCCGCGCCACCCATCCGCTTCCGATTTGCCCTTGCCAGTGGAGAGAACGTCATGAACCAGCACCAACAGACCAAGCTCATTTACACCGCCAAGGTCCACACGACCGGTGGCCGCGAGGGTGGATCCTCCCGGAGTTCAGACGGCAATCTCGACATCCGCATTTCCCCACCAGGCGGTCATGGCACCGGTACGAACCCTGAGCAGCTCTTTGCGGCCGGCTGGTCCGCATGCTTCGAAAGCGCAATCGGTATCGCCGCAAGAAAGAGCAAGGTCACCCTTCCGCCTGGCTTCGCGATCGATGCGGAAGTGGATCTCAGTCTGGTAAACGGATTTTATACTCTTAGCACTCGGCTGAATGTCAGCCTTCCCGGTCTGGCGCGCGATGTAGCCCAAGCGCTTGTCGACGAGGCTCACACCCTTTGCCCCTACTCGCGGGCAACCCACGGCAACATCGACGTGAGGACCACCCTAACGGTCTAGCATCCATCCAGTCTCAATCGAGGAGTCAAGGCGATGAAGTGCAGCGCGCGAGTGCAATCCATTGATTTCAATCGGCGACGGTTTATCAGCACCGCCGCATTGTTCGCCGCTGCGGCCGAACTCGGTATTCCCTATAGGGCAGCAGCACAGCCTGCGCCTCCGCGACCGAACACCTCGTTCCGCCAACTGAAGCAGATCGATGCCGGACCGCTCAGCATCGGTTATGTCGAAGCTGGTCCGGCAGGCGGCGCGCCCGTTATCCTGCTTCATGGCTGGCCCTACGATATTCACAGCTACGCCGAGGTCGTGCCGCTACTGGAGGCACAGAGCTTCAGGGTCATTGTGCCCTATCTGCGGGGGTACGGTTCAACGCGCTTCCTTGCCAATGAGACCCCGCGAAATGGCCAGCAGGCTGCTTTGGCCGGCGATGTCCTCGCCCTTATGGATGCCCTCGAGATCCAGAGCGCAATTATCGCCGGCTATGATTGGGGGGCACGGACCGCCAATATTGTGGCGGCACTCCGCCCAGATCGTTGCAAAGCCATGGTGTCGGTCAGCGGCTACCTGATCGGCAGCCAGGCCGGCAACCGCAAGCCTCTTCCTCCAAAGGCAGAGCTGTCCTGGTGGTATCAATACTACTTCGCAACTGAGCGCGGGCGGGCCGGCTACCAAGCTAATACGCGCGACTTTGCACGTCTGATTTGGCAGACCGCCTCCCCGGATTGGAAGTTCACCGACGCAATCTTCGAACGTAGTGCGGAAGCCTTCAACAATCCGGATCATGTGGCGATTGT
Source organism: Microvirga sp. jy35 (assembly GCF_056148915.1). Lineage (NCBI taxonomy): Bacteria > Pseudomonadati > Pseudomonadota > Alphaproteobacteria > Hyphomicrobiales > Methylobacteriaceae > Microvirga > Microvirga sp. jy35. Next base: position 22,664 of record NZ_JBWBEW010000023.1, read on the forward strand.
GATCCACAATTACCGTTGGCGTCTCGGCCTAGCGGAGGGCGAAGCGCACTACAATGAGATGGAGAAATTCCTGGCCACGGCGCCTGCGATCTCCGTCCCAACGATAACGCTCGAAGGCGACGCAAATGGCGCTCCGCACCCGGACCCAATGGATTACGCACGGAAATTCGCTGGCAAGTACGAGCATCGCACAATCCGTGGCGGCGTTGGACACAACCTGCCGCAGGAAGCGCCGCAAGCCTTCGCGCAGGCCCTAATTGATGTCAATCGGATGTGATCACGATGAGCCACCCAACGATGTACCGCACCGTCGATGTGGACGGTCTTCCGATCTTCTACCGCGACGCAGGTGACCGCAACGCACCCGTGATACTGCTCCTTCACGGCTTTCCGTCGTCGTCACGCATGTACGAGCCGCTGCTGACCCGTCTCTCCGACCGGTACCGCCTCATCGCGCCGGACTATCCCGGCTTCGGTCATAGCGCCTGCCCGGCACCGACGGCGTTCCCCTATACCTTCGACCATCTCGCCCAAATCATGGCCCGGTTCAGCGAGGTGCTGGCCCTCTCCCGCTATAGCCTCTTCATGCAAGATTACGGCGGTCCGGTCGGCTTTCGAATGGCGATAGCTCACCCTGAGCGATTGGACTCGCTGATCGTGCAGAACGCCGTCGCTCACGAGTCGGGGCTTAGCGATCTCTGGGGCGTTCGCCGCGCCTTTTGGGCCAATCGGGCCGAGCATGAGGAAGCACTCCGTCAGAATTTCCTGTCCCTTGAGGCCACCCGCCGCCGTCACGTCGGCGGTGACCCACACGTCGAGCGGTACGATCCCGATCTTTGGACGGATGAGTTTGCGTTTCTCAGCAAGCCCGGCCAAGCGGACATTCAAGTCGAGCTGCTTTACGATTATCGTCACAATGTCTCTTCCTACCCCAAGTGGCAGGCATGGATGCGCAACACTCATCCCAGGCTGATGGTTTTATGGGGCAAATACGATCCCTCATTCGAAACATCGGAACCTGCCTCTTATCAAGGTGACGTCCCAACCGCCGAAATCCACATGCTTGAAGCTGGGCACTTCGCCCTCGACACCGCAGCGGATCAGGTCGCGGATCTCGTTCGCAACTTCCTCTGGAGTGCCGACCACCATCAGGCCGGGGGCGGGAGCGGGGCTGCATCCTTCAATGCCACGATCACTCGGTCAGGAATGGCCGAGGGGTACCTCGGCAGCCCTCCTCTGCTGGCGCACCCGTTCAGCGCCTAAGTCGTGCTTCGAGTCTGTTCCCAAAACCGAGGAGTACATCATGGAAGATTATGAAGTCGTCAACTCGAGTTTCACGGCAACAATCAATGCGCCCATCGATAGGATCGACCTCCCTGAGTGGTGTTTCTCCCTCAGCGAGAAAGAGTATCAAGGGTGTTCTCCCGCCCATATCACGGCGGGTTTCACGACAGCGCCCGATGGGAGGCGTATGTCGATCAACGTTGAGATCATTGGTGGCAGTCTTATGGTCCAGCATTATGTGGAGACCTTGGGGAACAAAGATCACCTGGTCCTGGAGTCGATCTCCGACATTTTTACTCCCACGGGAAGGACCACGATCAGAGTTCTCTGGGAAATGAGCGTCAAAGCGATTGATGGTGAACGGTGCGAGTTCACCAATCACGTCCGGACCACCGCGACGGACGACTTCAAGTCATTCCTTGATCGTCAGGGCATCCCGTTCGACGTGTTCCGCGCGCAGCGCCAGCCCATGTCGATTGCCCACAATCGGGGTGAGACGCCGCTCTTCGCTGCAAGCATCGAACGCGCGGCATTGCGAAACCGCGCTCCCCGGCTGGTAGGTTGATGGAGGTTGCTATGTCCCAGCCCACCTATATCAAACAATCGACTGCGCTCTTGTTCGTTGATCCGTATAACGATTTCCTGTCCGAGGGCGGGAAGATTTGGCCCAGGGTGAGAGAGGTTGCGGAGGAAGTAGGCCTTATTGAGAACCTGAAGCGCATCAATCAGGCGGTGCGAAGCGCCGGCATGAAAGTCTTCATCGTTCCGCACCGCCGCTGGGAGCCGGGCGATTACAAGTGTTGGTGCCACCCCAACCCGACTCAGATCGGGATCATGAAACGGCACTCATTCGCCCGTGGGGAATGGGGTGGTGAATGGCATCCGGACTTTGCGCCACGCGCTGGAGACATTGTCGTCAAGGAACATTGGGCCCAGAGCGGATTCGCCAGCACCGATCTTGACCAACAACTCCGGCAGCATGGCATTACTCACGTCATCGTTGTCGGGCTACTTGCCAACACCTGCATCGAGTCGACAGGCCGATATGCGATGGAGCTCGGCTTTCATGTCACACTGGTGCGGGATGCAACAGCGGCATTCACCAGAGAAATGATGCATGCTGCGCATGAACTCAATGGCCCGACCTATGCGCATGCCATCCTGTATACACAGGAACTCATCGAGGCTCTGCCATCCGGCCAAGATAGATGATGTCTCCTCTGGCATGTGGCGTCATCAGCGGTCTCCTGAGCATGACGCCCTGCCGAAGTCGTAGATGAGCAGTGGAGAATCGGTTTGATCCTAACGTTTCAGGTCCCACACCTGAGAGGGGTCAAGAGTCGGCGATGGAGGAGGTCACGATGTCCAATACCGTTACCAACAGCGCCAAACAGCGATCACTTGGTAACTGGCCCCTGATTCTGGCTGGTCTCTGTGCCAGTCTTGTGGGTATCGGCCTGGCTCGGTTTGCCTACACGCCGCTGTTGCCGGCGATCATCGCTGGTGATTGGTTTTCCGCTTCGGATTCAGCCTTTCTTGGCGCGGCCAATCTCACGGGGTATCTGGCCGGTGCATTGCTGGCCGGGCCACTGGCAGCGCGTGTGCCCGCCGCTGCTGCACTGCGCGGCGTGATGGTGCTGGCGACCCTAACCTTTTTTGCCTGCGCTTGGCCGATCAATTTTATTTGGTTTTTCGTCTGGCGTTTCTTCTCCGGCCTCTCCGGCGGCGTGCTGATGGTTTTGGCGGCTCCGACGGTCTTGCCGCACGTCCCGCAGTCGCGCCGCGGCGTCGCCAGTGGTGCTATCTTCATGGGCATTGGGCTCGGCATTGCGGCTTCAGGAACGCTTGTTCCCCTGCTCTTACGTCAGGGTCTACCCCACGCGTGGATCGGTCTTGGGGTGCTCTCACTGATCTTGACGCTCGTCGCTTGGACCGGCTGGCCGGGTTACGCGGCCGACTTGTCCCCTACGCAGAAGGCCACCCGTCCCGTACATGCAACCCTGACGCTGCGGGCGCTCTATGCGTCGTATGCGCTCAATGCGGTTGGCCTTGTGCCGCATATGATTTTTTTTGTTGACTTTGTCGCTCGCGGACTGGGTCAAGGTTTGGATGCAGGAGCTGAGTACTGGGTGCTTTTCGGATTAGGTGCTGGCGTCGGTCCGATTCTCAGCGGGCACCTTGCCGATAGAACCGGCTTCGGCCCCGCGCTACGCTTGGCCTACCTTGTTCAGGCGATTGCTGTCGCATTGCCAGCCTTTGGCCTCGGCGCGACTTGGCTGATCATATCGAGTGTCGTTATTGGTGTGTTTACGCCAGGGATCGTTCCTCTCGTTCTGGGACGCATCCACGAGTTACTGCATTCCCATGCAGCTGCTCAGAAAAGTGCTTGGAGCAAGGCAACAGTTTGCTTTGCGATATGTCAGGCGCTTGCCGCCTATGGCATGTCGCTCCTCTTCGAACACACGGGTGGAAACTATTTTATCCTTTTCGGCTTGGGCGCGTGCTCCCTTCTGCTCGCGCTTGCAGTCGATCTCGTTGCCGGATCGATGAAACCCGAGGATCGAAGGGATGGATAGGAATGCGGCGGGCCAGTCGAGCCAACGGGAGAAGACCATCCCTCGCATGTGTGGAGGAGGATCGGTCTTCTCACAACGGGTGAACCCTGACCGTTCTCCTCCATTGCTGCGGGTTTCACCGGCGGCTCTTAAACGCTTCCCAACGCGCTTTGCGCTCTCCTTGGTATGCGGGACTTTGCTCGGCAATCAAATCTTCGCGTTGCAAAGGCCGGCCGCAAGCCTCGCAACTCGGGCCGAGACCAGCGGGCTGGCCGCACAGGCGATGCGTGTATTGAACGGCCAAGCCCTCGCCTGGCGATTTGCACCAAGTCTCCCCCCAAGCCCGCAGCGCCAGGATAACCGGGTAAAACGCTCTACCCTTCTCAGTAAGATGATACTCATAGCGCGGCGGTCGCTGGCTGTAGGGGCGACGCTCAATCAAGCCATCGGCCTCCAACTTCTTCAGGCGGGCAGTGACCATCTGCGGCGTTGCCCCGGTTTGCGCCTGAATCTCATCGAACCGATGGCTGCCTATGAACAGTTCCCGCAACGTCAGGATGGTCCAGCGATCCCCAACAATCGTCTGCGCTCGCGCGACCGGACAAAGGGTTTCCGTATCAGTGGGATTTTCCATCATGTGTCACTTTCATTCTCATAGTGACTTGACACTATGATTTCCATAGTCATATACAACCCCATCGCTGCAGAAGCAATACTGTGTCACTGCAGTAAGGAGGCGCACCATGGCTGATACTGACCGTCCTCTCGCGCGCACTGCCTATTTGCTCGTTGATCCGTACAACGATTTCTTATCGAAGGGCGGAAAGATCTACCCCTCGATTGAGCCGATCGCCACGGAAGTGGGTCTGCTTGACAACCTGCGCGCACTGGACCGCGCCGTGCGTGCCGTCGGCATCCCGGTCTTCATCGTGCCGCACCGCCGCTGGGAGCCCGGCGACTATGAGGAATGGGATCACCCGAACCCAACCCAACGCCTCATCATGCACCGTCACAGCTTCGCCCGCGGTGAATGGGGTGGCGAGTGGCATCCGGATTTCGCGCCCAAAGAGGGCGATATTGTCGTTCAGGAGCATTGGGGCCAGAGTGGCTTTGCCAACACCGATCTCGACCTCCGGCTGAAGCAGAAGGGGATCACACATGTGATCATCGTTGGCCTGTTGGCGAACACCTGTATTGAATCTACCGCCCGGTTCGCGATGGAACTTGGCTATCACGTCACACTGGTGAAGGACGCGACCGCCGCCTTTCACCACGAGATGATGCATGCCGCCCACCACCTGAACGGTCCCACCTTCGCCCACGCGATCGTGACGACAAGTGAGTTGATCGCAACCCTGGTCAGGGAGTGAGGGTCATGCCTCCGCACCTTACCTTCATCGATCGGGCGCGCGCAGTGGTGACAGATCTGCTCAATGAGTGTCGCGGCACGCGGATGGCGACTGCCGCAAGCAAGCTCACCACATCTGCCGACTCTCTGTTGGATCCAGACCTCGTCGCCTTGCGAGAACAGGCCGTGATCATTGCAACAACATCGTTCAGGTCGTGCGGCGTTAGCCTGTGGTTGGACGGGATCAGCCCCACAGTGCGCAGGTTTAAGTGTCACCATCACGCTAGACGGAGCTCACCATGAGACTGAATGGAAAAGTGGCTCTCATCACGGGCGGTAGCAGCGGCATCGGCCTTGCAACGGCGCGGCTGTTCATAGCTGAAGGAGCAAGGGTGGCGATTACCGGCCGTCATCAGACATCGCTCGACGCCGCTGCGCGCGAGCTTGGGTCAAAAGCGCTTCCGATTAGGCTTGATCTGAGGGAGATCTCATCCATTGATCGAGCAATCGCTGACGTCGTGGCGGCACTTGGAAGCCTCGATATCGTCTTTGCGAATGCCGGTGTCGGCCGCCCCACACCGATTGGCGAAACAAGTTTGGACGCCTTTCAGGAAATCATCGCGACCAATCTCACCAGTGTCTTCTTTACCGTTCAGGCGGCTGCCCCCTATCTGCGAGAGGGAGCATCCATCATTCTCAACGGATCCGTCCACGCAGCGATGGGCGTGCCAGGCTACTCGGCTTATGCCGCTACCAAGGGCGCGGTTCGCTCCATGGCGCGGGTGCTGGCTGCGGAATTTGCTCTAAAGGGTATTCGCGTCAATCAAGTCACGCCTGGAGGAACTCAGACTGCAATCTGGAATCCGCTAGCACCGGACGCTGAGGCAATGGCTGAACTCGAGAGGAGAATCGGCAATACGATCCCGCTCGGCCGCATGGGTAAGCCGGAGGAAGTTGCGGCTGCTGCTCTCTTCCTCGCTTCCGCTGACGCGTCGAACATTGTGGGTGCTGAGATCGTCGTCGATGGCGGAGCAACTGGCGCTCCCCACGGAGCTCCTATTTTCCGCTCGCAAAATCGGCCACAAGTGGATTTCACGTAAGCCTACTTCTCTCTTCCGAGCCGCCGCGGCCACGACGTCGGCGGTTGCTCACAAAGATTATGACTCGATCAAAGAACCCTCACCGACGGGAGGCCCCTATGTCGTTTCGCCAAATCCGTGTGGCCCGCGCTACACCGAGCTATTGGCGCGTCAGCTTCAATAATCCACCGATCAACTTGATCGATCCAGACACCATTCTGGACCTTTCGGACCTCGTTACACAGCTGGAGACCAATGACGAGGTCAAGGTCGTTGTATTCGATAGTCTCGATCCCGACTTCTACCTTGCTCATTACGACGTTCTCGTCGACAAGGCGAAAACAATCGCAATGGTGCCTGGACCGTCTGGCATGCATCCGTGGCTTGACGTGTTGGTTCGCCTGAGTCGGGCTCCGGTTGTATCGATCGCAGAACTGCGCGGGCGGGCCCGCGGTGCGGGAAGCGAGTTCGTTCTTGCTTGTGACATGCGTTTCGCCAGTGCGGAACGTGCAATTCTGGGTCAATTCGAAGTCGGACTCGGAGCAGTCCCAGGCGGCAATCCCATGGCCCGCCTCGCCGGTCTGGTCGGACGAGGGCGCGCATTGGAGATCGTGCTTGGCGCAGACGACTTCCCGGGAATTCTTGCGGAACGCTACGGGTATGTGAATCGTGCTCTTCCGGATGCTGAACTCGCCGAGTTCGTGGATGCGCTCGCGAGCCGCCTTGCGAGCTTCGACAAGCGTGCCATAGCGGAGACGAAGGGCTTCGTCGACGAACTGTCGCTCCCGGATGATGCCGTCTTTCCACGGGCGCTTGAGAGCTTTTTCAAGTCGGTTGCTCGACCGGAAACACGTGCGCGAACGATTGCGCTGGTGGAAGCGGGCTTGCAACAGAGATCTGAGACGGAGCTGTCACTGGGCATGCGGGTTGCCGGCGCCCCATCTGCGAACCGTCGCTGATCCCACTGAGCATGATGTCAAGCTCCAACCAGATCAGGAATTCTCACTGATGTTCACACTCGGTCCGGGAGACCGACGCTTTGAAAACGAAGCAATGGGAGACCACACATGAGCACACTGACTTCTCAGGGTACCGCGGTGATTACCGGTTCCTCGTCCGGCATCGGCGCCATCTACGCGGATCGGCTGGCCCGTCGCGGCTACGATCTGATCCTTGTGGCGCGAAACCAGAGTCGCCTCGAGGCGCTGGCGGCCCGGTTGCGGGATGAAACCGGCTGCTCCGTCGAGATCCTGCCCGCCGACCTGAACAACGACGCCGATTTGCGTCGGATCGAAACGGTCTTGCGGACGAACAGCACAATCACGATGCTCGTCAACAACGCCGGCGTTGGCGGGGCAGCACCGCTCCTAGCCTCTGATGTCGACGCGATGGACAGCATGATCCGGCTGAACATCCTAGCGCTGACCCGCCTGACCTACGCGGCCGCGCCGGCCTTTGTCGAACGCGGCAGCGGCACGATCATCAACATCGCGTCCATTGTGGCGATTTCGCCGGAAACCCTCAATGGGGTCTATGGTGGGTCCAAGGCGTTCGTGCTGGCCTTCAGCCAGTCCCTGCAGCACGAACTGGCCGAGAAGGGTGTACGGATCCAGGCGGTGCTGCCTGGTGCCACCGCGACTGAGTTCTGGGATATCGCCGGACTGCCGGTAAGCAACCTCCCTGCGGAGATCGTGATGTCGGCGCAAGATGTGGTCGGCGCCGCAATAGCCGGCCTGGACCAGGGCGAGACAGTCACCATTCCGTCGCTTGAGGATAAGTCGGAGTGGGATACCTATGATGCGGCGCGCCGAGAGATGGCCACCAAGCTCTCGAGGACCCAACCTGCCACCCGGTACAACGTTGTGGCCATCAAGGCAGATCGGGCGCCCTGAGCACCGACCCGGGCAGCGCCCGCTTCATGATCTCAGAACGTCAGGAGCCTGGATCGCTTCAGGATGACAGAGCGTCCATTCATTCGGCCCCTGTGCCATCATTCGGTGAGAATTGGCTGCTCGGCGGCTTCCAACGCAGGCGGCTTAAGTCACCTTCATTTCGGCGGCGAGCGCTGTCACGAGGTCTGCCGCTGGCAGCGCGCGCGCGAGCGGCGCTCCCTGACCCGCCCACTGAGCACCGAAGCCCGGCTCACGCGCCGCCTTGCCGGCGCCATTGAGGGCCTTCCCGGCATCGTATGCAATGGGATAGGCGGGGATCTCATGAGCGGGAATGCCCTGCCCAAATGACGTAAAGCGATTAGAGAGGCACCGCGCCGGTCGGCCCGAAATGGCTCGGGTCATCACAGTGTGATGGGCCGCATCGCTGGCTAGGACTGCTCTGTAGCCTGCGTCGGCCAGCGATTCCGGGCACGCGATAAAGGCCGTGCCGAGTTGGGCCGCAGCAGCTCCGAGACGCAGGGTAGCCGACACGCCAGCGCCATCCATGATGCCACCGGCGGCAATCACCGGCACATCGAGCTGACGCACAAGCAGGCGGGTCAGTGCCATTGTGCCCAGCCTGTCATCGGGAGCGTCAGGATCAAAGACGCCCCGATGGCCGCCTGCCTCGTAGCCCTGCGCCACCACGGCATGAACACCGGCCCTCACGAGCATGCGCGCCTCGTCAACGCTGGTCGCCGAGCCGAGGAGGACGATATCGGCATCCCGCAGCGCTCGCACCCGATCCGGCGGCGGAGCGCCGAAGTGGAAGCTCACGACCTTCGGTTTGTCGGCCAGGAGCGTGGCCAACATGTCATCATCCTCGACGAAGCTCTTGTAGATTTCCGTCAGGGCCGTTGGCGGCTCGGTACCGAGGCGTTTGAATTCGGGGCGAAGCCGCTCGATCCAGGCGGCTTCGACGGCAGGATTCGACTTCGCAGGCTGATGGCAGAAGACATTGACATTAAAAGGACCGCTGGAGCGTTCGCGGACCTCTGCCATCATCTGCCGGGCACCCGCGGCGTTCGTGGCTCCGATCCCGATCGAACCCAGCGCACCGGCGTTTGCGACGGCAGCGGCCATGGCCGGAGACGACACACCGGCCATCGGCGCCTGGATGATCGGCAACTCAATACCAAGCCGTTCGAGCAGTGCCTGGGGTGAGGCTGAGGATAGCATAACGGCACTCCCGTCCTGGTTGACCGCGAAGCCTTCACCCCCGAAGGCGAACTTCGCCGAATCGCTGCATCTTACTCCGTCGCGCCACCCCTTCGCCTGCGAAACTCCAGAACCGGCAGCCCACCCCAGCCCCAGTTATCGGCCTCCACCTCCTCGATGACCACGAAGGTGGAGTCGAGAGGCTTGCTTAGGACATTAAGCAGCACCTCGCTCACGCCCTTGATCAGAGCGGCCTTCTCTTCCGCGGTCACGGCATTCACGCCGGGCTTGGTACCCTCGCGGGTGACCTGAATCGTCACGATAGGCATTGTCGTTCTCCATGAGAGTGGCCGGAGCGGAGCCAGAGTCTCCACTCCGGTGCTGGGTCAATGACCGGCGCTCTGGCCGCCGTCGACGTGGAGGATCTCGCCGGTCACGAAGCCAGCCGATTCAAGGTAGAGAACCGCATCGACGATGTCGGAGACCTCGCCCATCTGCCCAACCGGGTGCAGAGCCCCAAAGGCGGCGTGGGTCTCGACCGGGTGCATCGACGACTTGATGATGCCGGGCGAGACCGCATTCACGCGGATGCCTCGTTTGGCGTACTCGATGGCGAGGGACTTGGTCGCTGCATTGAGGCCGCCCTTCGTCAGAGACGCGAGAACGGAAGGCACGCCGTCAATGGCGTGATCGACAAGACTCGTCGTGATCTGCACGACGTGGCCGCTGCCCTGCTTTTCCATCTCGGCGAGCGCAAGCTGCGTGATGTGGAAAAAGCCGGCGGTGTTGGTTCGCAAAACCGCAGTGAAGTCGTCTGCGGTGTACTCGGTGAATGGCTTGGCGATGAAGATGCCGGCGTTGTTGACCAGCGTGTCGATGCGCCCGAACCGGGCTACACCCTCGGTGATCGCCCGCTGGGCCGTCTCCCGGTCACCAATGTCGCCAGGGATCACGAGAACGTCAGGGTGATTTGACGGCTTGACGGATCGCGCTGTTGCGATCACCCGGTAGTTACGGTCGAGATATGCGTTGACAAGAGCAGCGCCGATGCCTTGTGACGCGCCTGTAATGATGGCGACTTTTCTGTCGATGCTCATAATGAACTCCTTCGCTCTTGGTGAGAGGGATGCTGCTGCCCGCTGGGCCACCAGTGTCGATGGTCTAGAATTAGCCTCGCGCGTTGGGAGTGCGAATAGCTGCTCATCGGGAGACACTCTTTCAGTTCGCGATTGAGCGCGGACGGTCGCAGCGCTCATTGATCGCTCGTAAGACGCCTCGCGGACCCTGGCCCGGTCCCGCACCACGACTGACCGGTTGGGCAGGTCGCAGGCTTGCCCTTCACTGAACAGGCTGGGTGAAACGAAACAATTGTTTATCGTCGGCTTTGCTCTTTGAGGTCCGCACGTCTGCACGCGGGAATCCCGCCTGCTCTGCCCATCAAGAGGGCCGTCAGCCGCTTACACGACGTCGCGGCTCATGGCAGCGAAGTGACTGCGGAGCCGCGGGATAGCCATGTCGACAAACGCCCGTACCTTCGGCACAGAGAGGCGTCCGTGCGGTGCAATCAGATGCACAGGCAAGGGCGGTGGTTCATAGTCCTTGAGAACGATCTCTAATGACCCTTCGCGGACCTCCTGCGGGATGTGATAAGATAGCACACGCGTCACTCCGCGGCCATTCACGGCCGGGACTATGGCTCCCCGGATACTATTGACGATGAGCCGCGGCGTAAAATTCACCATATGCGGAATGGACGATCCATTGACTGGTGGAAAGCTCCACGAGTCGATCCCGAGGTCTGCGAATGTGATGATCTGGTGCTTCGCAAGATCCGCTGGCTCCATAATGCGGGGATTTCGCGTGAGATAACGCGGTGCCGCTGCCACAACCCGGCGCACTTCGCCGACTCGGGTCGCCACAAGGCTCGAGTCGGCAAGGTGCGCGATGCGCAAGGCGACGTCGATGCCCTCATCAATGAGGTTAACGAAGCGATCCAGCAGGTACAGCCGCACCGACACAGCGGGATAGGCATCCAGAAAGGCCTCAATGATCGAAGGCAAGATGGTTTCACCGGCAAAGGCCGTAGCTGTCACCGTCAGCGTACCACGTGGCGATGAGCGCTCACCGGCAGCCATGATGTCAGCTTCCTCAAGGTCGATAAGTACGCGCCGGCACGCCGCAGCATAGCGCTCGCCCGCCTCGCTCAGCTTGATCGAGCGCGTCGTTCGATGCAGGAGTTCCGTGCCGACATGCTCTTCCAGAAAAGCAATAGCCCGGCTTACTGCAGCGGGCGAGCGGCGGAGCTTGCGTCCAGCCCCGGCGAGGCTGCCCTCATCCAGCGCCGTGACGAAGACTTTCATGGCATCAAGGCGGTCCACGTCGTCGTCCTTCCTCAATTCTTTCGAGTAGAGGAGCAATCTCATTTAGACCATAGACATCCATCCTCTATACAGCAATTCCGAGATCTCGCCGCGTGGCCAGTTCCACGGTGGCTGGCGGCATGGTCAGCTGAAATGCCCCTCACGCCACCGTCTCTTAAGGATTGCGCAGGCTCAGGCGCCAGGCGACGCACTGCAGGGTGCGCAGTAGGCTCAGCGAGCAGACGAAGTGACAGATTGTGATCTTCCGGATCTGCGAGAGACTTGGATCGAACGGAGTTGCCGATCGGTTTGCGATGGAATCCAACGAAGCGCTCCTGTTGTGATGCAGCTATGTGTATGGCATCCATCCAGAAGGAGATGGTCGTCTCACCACCCCATGGGCGCAATTATCTAGGTCTGGGCAAACCGCTCGACTAACCACTGACCCGCCGGACCTGGCGGGGTATTGGTCTTATAGGCGATCTGCAGTGGATACTCTCCACCGCGATAGTCCGGCAAATCGAGTGGTAAAAGGCGCCCGGCTTCGATGTCAGTCCGCACCATCGGCTCAGGCATGCCGCCCCAGCCCAGGCCGGCCAGCAGCAATGCACGCTTGGTGGGAAGGTCCCCAACCCGCCAGATTGCCCCCGCGACGACTCCGTAAGCCCGCCTGTCGGCCTCTATAGGCTCGGAGAGGACAATCTGAAGGAAGTCGCGGGCCGCTCCTACCTTGGAGCGGCCCGCCAGTGCCAGCGGATGGTCCCGTCGGGCCACGGGAATGATCGGTACGCCCCCAATCTGGATAAGCGTTAGCCCACTGCCATTCATGTGCAGCGGACTGCCGATACCTACACCGCAAGAACCGCTGCGAATGAGGCGCTCGACTTCGCCCATGGCCGCCGTGCTCAATCGCAGGGGTACTGTTGGAAAAACAGCATGGAACGCCTTGAGGATTGCCGTCAGGTGGTCCGTAGGAACCATCTGGTCAATGACCAAGGACACCTCTGCCTCCAAACTTTCGAGAAGTCCCCGTACGCGGGCGCGCAACCGATCCACATCGTGCGTGATCAAGCGCGCTTCTGCCACGACAGCCTCACCTGCCGGCGTTAGCGTCGGCTTACGGGTGCCTCCGCGATCGAATAGCGGAATGCCGAGCTGATGCTCGAGAGTGTCGATGGCATAGCTGATGGCGGATGTCGCACGATTCAATCGTCTTGCAGCAGCAGCAAAGCTGCCCGTTTCAGCCACAGTCAACAGGACCTGTAGTTGGTCGAAGCTGAGGGCGGGCGCGATGGACATATCAAAATTCCTGAACGAACTTCTCGGATTTATCCATATTTTGATATCACAACATCGCTGGTTAAGTAACGGCCATCCAGGCTGCCCTTGCAGCCTCTTCAAGGATCATCGATCCGATTAGCGTCCGCTTGCAAGCCGCGGCATCACTGCCTGGGGTTGCAGCACCCGCTATTGAGAGGAAGAACTAACCTATGGCTACAGCAAAGATCGGGATCATCATTAGCACCACCCGTGAGGGCCGCTTCGGCGATAGACCGACCCAGTGGCTCTTAGAGCTCGCCACGACTCGCGGAGGGATTGAATTCGAGGTTGTCGACCTGCGCGATTATCCACTGCCTTTCTTCAACGAACCAGCCTCGCCAGCATACATGCCGCCTGAGAACGAGATTGCGCGGAGTTTTGGATCAAAGATCGCCGGGTTCGATGGATACATCTTCATCACAGCTGAATATAACCATGGAATCCCGGCCGTCCTGAAGAATGCGCTCGATCACGTCTATTCTCAGTTTAATCGCAAGCCAGTCGCGTTCATTGGCTATGGCGGCGTTGGCGCGGCGCGGGCGGTTGAACAGCTCCGTCTCGTGGCCGTTGAACTGCAGGCGGCGCCGCTCAGAATTGCTGTCCACATCGGGTTGGCTGAATTCGTCGGATTGCTGCAGCAGGGCAAGGCGTTCTCCGACTATCCCTACTTAGAGCAGTCGGCCAACCTGATGCTCGACGACTTGATCTGGTGGACAAATGCATTGAAGAAGGCGCGCGAGGAAGATCTCTTAGACTCTTCGGACGATGCTTGATCCCATGTTTCTGAAAGACTTTGACCCTATACGAGGGATCCCTTCAATAGACCTTTAGAGGACTCTTACTATGTCTCCTGGTTGAGTGGTGGGCCGAGCCTTAGCCACTGCGGCGCACCACCAGACCGTGGCATCGAAATTCAATCACACCGTGTAGGACACGCCGAACCCGAGTCGCAGGCGTTGGACATAGCCCATGCATCAAGCTGCTGGATCTACTCCGTCGTAGTCTCTGTCACCCAAACTGAGGCGACAATGTCCGTCTGTGGCATAAGTTACAAGCCAGACAGCGATGCCCGTAGCGGGAGCGTCGTCGCAGCTTCCCGGTGCAGGCAATACAGTTAGGTGAAAGCGGTCGCTGCTGCTCGGACATTTGTCACGCCCGAAGGATACTCCCTCGTCGTTGTATATGCATACCACTGGGAAGAAGCGAACCTGATGGCGAGGGGCAGGTGGACTGACCTCAGTAACTACAGAGGTTACCCGAGGCGGGAAGCGTCTTTTGGTCTGCTACGTGGATACAAGCGAAACCTTGGGTTCTCTCATAGAACGATTTTGCCGATTGATAAAATAATATGCCATGAAGGTTGATGAGAGCCACGCAGAGCGCACGTTGTGTTGCCTTTCAAGCCGGCCTCAACGACCTTGATGCTTGGAAGCGAAACCTCACGGCGGCTGAGGGTCAGTTAAAAACTGCAAACCTTGAGTGAGGATTGGGGCTTGAAGTAGTCATAGCGCCAGCCGTTTGTTTCGAAGTGCTTAGAAGTTGCCAGAATAACGTCGCTGCTACCTTTAGTTTACTGGTCAGCGTTGTGAAGCTGAGGAAACGGCGTCGATAATGGCTGCGAAAGCCGTGGGAAGAATCGGCTGCTTGAGGACGATGTCGCCGCGGGATGAGACTCGGGCTTCGGAGCCCGATATGATGACCGCTCTGTTCTGATGCATCTCGTGGTATTCGTCGGCAAGGATCCAGCCGTCAATCAGGCCGGGCAGCGAGGCCCGCGTGTAAAGCCAGTCAATGGGGTGGCTCCAGTCGCGGAGCACCCTGAAGGCGCGCTCACCCGTTTCCGCCGTGATGACCTTATGTCCTAGGGCCTGCAGGCAATGTGCAAGCCTTTCCCGGAAGTCCGGGTTATCGTCAGCGATGAGAATTCGCTGTGGAGTGCCGATGCTCATAGTTTTGCTCCGCTATAAGCCAACGATGCCTTAAGCAGGTCGCATCCGGTTCGTTGACCTACAATTAGCCTGGACCTTCTTTCCCAGACGAAACTAACTTGCAAATCGGTGCTCGGATGTCATTGCGTCATCACGCCCGCGTTCAGCCAAGCCACGCAGATCGCTACCACGCCTCGAAGCGCAAGCATGCTCAACACATGCGGGTACCTTTAGGCATTTGTGGTCACCCGAACATCGCGCGTTCCCGCAACCTCCAGTCCCAGTCAACCAGTAGCACGAGCAACTTAATGGTGGTTGTCGCCTCCTAGAATGACCGACGCTGGCACGAGACTCTTGCGGCAAGAGGCATAATCACAGATCCCACTGTGTTCGATGATCCAGATCCGCGGATGCATTTTGCCAAGGCAATCATGAGCCTTTACTGGCACGAGAGGCTGCAATCGCAGGCGGCTCAGACGTGGACCTTGCCCTAAGGCGACCACATCGTTGCACTCTTTCGACGATGGGAACACTGAATGCCGATGCTCAGCCCTTTAAGTAGATAGTACCATGGTCTAGGTTCGCTCGCCTTCCGGTCCCTGAGCCGCGTCGCGACGTTTGCGGACAGCGGACATCACAATCCCGTCGTTTGCTCTAACCCATGCGGATGATCCATTCGGCAATTGACAATCGTAACGACTCCAATGAAGCATTATATCGATAGCTCTCCTATTGCCAGAAAATGGGCAGTGCGCAGTCGCATACGTCCTCGAAGCTGCCTCTACAGCACAATGGATGTTTTCGCCGGCTCAGCCCAACCTTGGCCCAGCTATCGTGAGAGGATGGCAATGAAGATCGATCTTAGCCGCGTTCCGGACTTCCTTCCTGGACTGGTCTGGATCGTTTTGCCTAACGAACACATCGATTTCGTCAATCGCCAGTGGACCGGATTTACTGGTCTTGGACCCGACAAAACCGACGGAATTGAATGGTGGACTGTCATCCACCCGGAGGATCTGCCGGAGGCGCGTGGACACTGGCGGGCAATCTCAGCGTCTGGCGAGCCAGGGCAAATAGACGCGCGGGTGCTCCGCTTTGACGGTGGCTATCGCCGATTCCTGATCCGGTGCAGCCCCCTATTCAATGACGATGGGCTGCTCGAGGCATGGTGCTTTGTCGGAACGGACGTGGAGGATTGCGGACGCACTAAGGAGATCCAGCGACAACACGACCTTCACCGCGAACTCGTTGACAGCATTCCAATACCGGTCGCTACGACAACCCCGATGGGCAACCTTGAGAGCATGAATCGGCCAGCCCTCAATTTTTTCGGCAAATCGCTCGAGGAGCTTGAGGGGTGGACGAGATCTGACATTGTGCACTCAGAGGACTTGAAGAGGGTGGCCGCAGTGCACACCGATGCTCTCAGGAGTGGCTCGACCTACCATGTCGAGAGCCGCCTCCGGCGGGCTGACGGAGTATACCGATGGTTCAACATCGTTGGCCTGCCGCTATATAATGAAGAAGGCCACATCCGGCGTTGGTTAAAGCTGCAACTCGACATAGACCACTATAAGCAGGCCGAGGAATCGTTGCGGCAGCTCGAACTGCAGACACGGATAATCCTCGACAACATCGCGACACATGTATCGTTGTTGGACGCATCCGGCCACCCAGAGTTCATCAACCGTAAGATTTTAGATTACACCGGCAAGACCGAAGCCGAGCTGAAGACGTGGGGGGCAACCGACCTCGTCCATCCTGAGGATCTGCCCGATGCAAGCGCGACCTTCAAAACGGGTATCGCGGCTGGTGCGGCCTTCGAGATCGTATATCGCATGCGACGCTTCGATGGCGCGTATCGGTGGTTTCACGGACACCATCAGCCCCTCATGAATGGGGGCGGTGAGATTGTCCAGTGGTGCGTGTCCGTTCATGATATCGACGATCACAAGCGGGTACAGGACTCGCTCAGGGCGACCGAAAAAAATCTCAAGACGATTATTGATACAATCCCCGCTCTAACCTGGTCGGCGAATCCCGACGGGACGGCGGACTTCTTTAACCAGCACTACCTTGATTATGTTGGAATGTCTGCATCACAGGCACAAGGTTGGGGCTGGAGTGAAGCTGTGCACCCAGACGATCTAGAACACCTCACTAACGTCTGGCAGAAACTCATTGCAAAAGCTACTTCGGGAGAGGCGGAAGCACGGCTACGCCGTGCGGATGGTGAATACCGATGGTTCCTGTTTAGAGTGAATCCTCTTCAAGGCATGAGCGGTCAAATCATCACTTGGTATGGTCTATGCATTGATATCAACGATCGTAAGCGCGTGGAAGAGGCGCTGAAGCGCAGTGAGGCGTTCCTCGCAGAAGGCCAACATCTGGCTCGGATGGGCAATCTCTCGTGGCGTGTCACAAGCGGCGAGATTGTTTGGTCGGAGCCGCTCTACCGCATTTTCGAGTATGCGCCTGGAACAACCGTTACACTTGACATGATCGCCAGCCGTGTCCACCCCGAAGACATGCCGCTCATGGTGGATATGGTAGAACGGGCTCACCGTGGGGAAAGCGATTTCGAATACCAACATCGCATCATACTACCCGACGGATCGGTCAAGTATCTGCATCTGATTGCACACCGCACTGGTGATCCGACAGGGCAAACCGAGTACATCGGGGCCGTTCTCGACATTACGCAACGTCGGTTATCGGAAGAAGCCCTTGAAAGAGTCCGATCGGAACTGACACAGGTTACACGGACCATGAGCCTAGGCGTACTTACCGCCTCGATCGCTCACGAGGTCAACCAGCCGCTCTCAGGTATTATCACCAACGCCAGCACATGCTTGCGCATGCTAGCTGTCAATCCGCCGAAGCTCGACGGCGCCCGTGACACAGCGCAACGAATTATCCGCGACGGCAATCGTGCCGCAGACGTCATCAGCCGCCTGCGCGCCCTTTTCACGAGGAGCGTTGGCCTCATTGAGGAGGTTGATCTGAACGACGCAGTGCGGGAGGTAATTTCGTTGTGTGGCAACGACCTTCAACGAATGCGTGTCAGTCTACACACTGATTTGGCTAACGAACTCCCGCTCGTCTCAGGTGACCGCGTCCAACTCCAGCAGGTAGTCATGAACCTGCTCAGAAACGCCGCTGACGCGATGAGCGGGGTTGAGGATAGGCCAAGGCAGCTGGTCGTAAAGACACAATCAGACGGCAACGAAGCTGTTCTTCTATCCGTTTCCGACACTGGAGCAGGACTCGGCCCTGACGATGTTAATCGCATCTTTGATGCATTCTTCACGACCAAGAGTGAAGGCATGGGCATTGGCCTCTCCGTCAGCCGTACGATCATCGAAAGCCACGGAGGCCGGCTCTGGGCTGAGGCCAACGATGGCCCTGGAGCTACCTTTACCTTTGTCATTCCAAGCCTGTCTCAGGATCTGGTTGCACTACCAGCGCCAGCTCTCCTGAGGGCCGGGCAACCAGCAGACAAGGCCGTGAAGTAGTGATGCCTGAGGACATTCTCTCAGTATCGATTGTTGGCGATCGGTTCATACAGGCCTCGGCCTGATCGCCTAAGGGAGCGAGGCATTCAGGCTGACGCTTCCTCTTCTGCCGTACGCGTGATGGAGCTCCACGGCGCAAACAGCGACCAAAGTTCAGATCTGCTCAGGATTGTTGGGGCGGCTTCGTCGTCTCGTTGCATCAACCCTGCCTTCTGGAGCTGCTGATAAATCCGTCGGGTGTTACGCACCTACCTGCCCAAGCCTAGCGTGGCACTATTGCTCCGTGCCGGACGAGGATATGAGGGATACCTTTTACCGCATGCGTGCACCCGTGAGCAGCTAATAATCTGACCCCGGCGTACACCAACCGGTCGACTTTCCATTCGTTCGTTGCTTTGGAAACTGAACCCATCGCGTCATAGCTTACAACGTCCCGGCTCGCATTGCAGATGAAAGGCTGCCCGTTGCTGTTACGGCCACTGTCTTTTCGGTCTTCAATCAGGGAATCCCATCCGCACATCAACTCAACCAACTT
The DNA here is from genome assembly GCF_056148915.1 of Microvirga sp. jy35. Classification (NCBI taxonomy): domain Bacteria; kingdom Pseudomonadati; phylum Pseudomonadota; class Alphaproteobacteria; order Hyphomicrobiales; family Methylobacteriaceae; genus Microvirga; species Microvirga sp. jy35. Next base: position 41,677 of record NZ_JBWBEW010000023.1, read on the forward strand.
CGTTCCGCACGGCTTACCATCTGTGGCGCTCAGGAGTGTGAGAATGGGATAGATTGCACTGTCTGTCTATTGTTCCTTGGTGTGGATCCACTGATCCAATCTCCAGCGCAATGCATGCGACCAATACAAAGGTATCGCCAATACCATCGTGCAATAGGTTTTGTTTGTACTGACTGCTGTTCTGTAGGCCGCATCCCACCAAGGTTTGAAGACTTAGGAGGACATCATGTCAGCTATTGTACGCACTCCCACACGCCGCGATTTGCTTGTCACCACTGCGGCCGTTGGGGTCGCGGGCCTGGTTCCTGGAACGTTGCGTGCAATGGCTGCAGCTGCACCCATCCGCCCTTTCCGCATCCAGGTGCCGGAAAAGGCGCTCGTGGACCTGCGTAAGCGCATTTCCGCAACACGCTGGCCTGATCGCGAAACCGTTACTGACCGGACTCAAGGTGTTCAGCTAGCCAAGCTAAAGCCGCTCGTCGACTACTGGGGTACAGGCTACAATTGGCGAAAGATTGAGGCGAGACTAAACACGCTGCCGCAGTTCATCACTGAGATCGATGGACTTGACATCCAGTTCACGCACATCCGCTCGCCGCATGAGAGCGCCATGCCGATGCTCATGACTCACGGCTGGCCGGGTTCGGTTATCGAGCTTCTGAAGGTCATCGGTCCGCTCACCAATCCGACCGCACATGGGGGCACTGCCGAGGATGCCTTCCACCTGGTGCTTCCGACGATGCCCGGTTATGGCTTCTCGGACAAGCCAACAGCGACAGGCTGGAATCCAGCTCATATGGCGACCGCATTCCACGAACTGATGCGCCGCCTTGGCTACTCGCGCTATGTCTCCCAAGGCGGCGATTGGGGCGCAATTATCTCACAGCTGCTCGCGCTTCAGGCTCCTGAAGGTCTGATCGGTATCCATGTCAACATGCCAGGAACCGTGCCGCCAGACATCCTCCGGCGTTTACGAAACTTCGATCCAGCACCAGCCGAGCTGTCGGATCGCGAGAAGGTTGCCTATGACCGCCTCTTGCACTTCTATCGCGACGGGTTTGGATATGCAGCAATGATGAACCAGAGCCCGCAGACGATCGGTTATGCGCTCGCAGACTCGCCAGTCGCGATGGCAGCGTACTATTATGACAAGTTTGCAGAGTGGACCGACAGCAACGGCGCGCCTGAAAAGGTCCTCACCTACGACGAGATGCTTGATGCCATCTCTCTTTACTGGCTAACGAATACTGGCACATCGTCGTCCCGCTCTTACTGGGAAGGTGCGCAGGCTGGCGGCGGTCCATTTAACGCGTTCTCCATCCCCACCCTTCCAGTCGCTGTCACTGTATTCCCGGCCGAGATTTACCGCGCCCCCCGAAGTTGGGGCGAGAGGAGCTTTGGCAACCTCATCTACTGGAATGAAGTCGATCGAGGCGGTCACTTTGCAGCCTGGGAGCAGCCGGAGCTCTTCACCGCTGAACTCCGAAAAGCGTTCCGGCCGCTCCGCTCGAAAGCTTGAGTCAAGCCGACCAACTTCACGACGCGTTACTCCCGAGGCGGATCGGGCTCTCAGCCCCGATCCGCCGCACTCGGGAGTCTCTGTCCTGACCAGCGCAACGGGACCGAGAATTTCAGCCGGGATCGGGAGGGCCACTTGCGTCGGCAGCAGGTCCAGAAATGAAGCAAGCGGCTGTCGTGCGTCCAACCATCGTCATCATCTTCGGCTTCGTCCGCATAGAGGCCAAGCCAACACCATTGCCAGGTGCAGTCAGACGCTACCGAGAGCGCTGATGGTTGATAAGCGAACAAGCGATACTCTCCTTCGGAACGCCGCAATCGACCAACTGTCTCCTTTGTGGATCCAGACTGCACGACAGTGTCCTAGGATTCCAGGCATGACCGAAGACCATACGGGTGGTGCATAGCCTGTCATCTATGGTCGCGAGCTTCCTCCATGCCGAGGCCAGTATAGTCACGCCATCGATCAATGACCGACTTATAGCGGGGATCGGCTAGGGTGATCCAACCCAGCGCAGGGACCAAATCCACAGTTCCGCCGAGGTCGATCTTCATTTGGACACTCCCCTCGCGACCCATGGACGTTACCCCACCATCGCGTGGAGTGCTCCGATTGTACTTGGTGTCGATGCTGCTGCATCAGATGAATGAACTCAGACTACAAAGGCTGAGCCCACAATCGCGCAGTTCGGTAGCAACCCGGCACAGTTGTAGACCCAACTCGGCGCGTCGGGAGACCAAATCCATCACAGAGACTTAAGTGACGTAACCAGAGACAATTTTTAGCAATGGTGTAGGCAGGGCAATCTCAATTAAGCGGCCTCAGGTTCTCAAGCATAGTAGGGATTAGTTCTGAAACCGTGGGGTGAATCGGAACGGCCCATTGCAGCACTGGATAGGTTACCCCGGCGTTCATGATGTCCAGAATGCCGTGGATCGCCTCGTCGCCTCCCACCCCCAGGATGGCCGCCCCCAGGATCTGCTTCGTGTCTGCGTCCGCCACCACCTTCATGAAGCCCCGGGTCTCACCTTTCTCTATCGCGCGTCCGACGCGCGTCATCGGGCGTTTGGACACCAACAGCTTGCGGTTTGTACCCATCGCTTCCCTTTCAGATAGGCCAACGCGTCCGAGCGGAGGATCGATGTAGAGCGCGTAAGCCGGAACCCGATCGCTCACCCGGCGACGTTCGCCGTCGAGAAGATTGGCGGCGACGATTTCGTAGTCGTTGTAGGATGTATGGGTAAAAGCTCCGCGGCCGTTGCAGTCGCCTAGAGCCCAGATGCCAGGTACACTGGTGGTCAGGCTGTCATCTACCTCAATGTAGCCCCGGGCGTCGACCGCGACCCCAGCCTCGTCGAGGCCGAGATCGTCCGTGTTGGGCCGGCGGCCGACCGCCAGTAGCAAATGGGAGCCGACAGCGAACGGCTCCCCCGACGAGCAATCGATGTCGACTGCCACACCCTCAGAATGGGGTTTGAAGCCGATACAGGTGGCGCTGGTGCGGACCGAAATCCCTTCGTCAATGAGGATCTCCCGGATCGCTTCAGACACGTCTTCGTCCTCACGGGCGATCAGCCCGTGACCCTTCTCCACAATGGTGACCTTCGCACCAAAGCGTCGGTACATTTGGGCGAACTCAAGCCCGATATAGCTGCCACCGATGACGACAAGGTGCCGCGGGATGGTATCAAGCTTGAGCATGGACGTGTTGGTAAGATGCTCAACTGTGCCGATCCCTGGAATGTTCGGCACATTGGCGCGAGCTCCGACATTGATGAAGATGCGCGGCGCCGTCAGCAGGCGCGCGCCTACCCGGACAACATCCGCGGCCTCGAACCGGGCATGCCCTTCGAGGACCGTAAGGCCCTCCATGCCCTGCAGCCATGCCTCCACACCCATGCGAGCGTTCATCGAAACCGCATCAGCGCGGGCCTTCACCCGCCCCATGTCGATCTCGACCGGACCCTTAAGATCGACTCCGTATTCGGCGCTGCGACGGGCAAGGTGCGCGGCGTAGGCGCTGGCGACCAGTGTCTTTGTCGGCATGCAGCCGGTGTTGACGCAGGTGCCGCCGAACAGCTTGCGCTCAATGATCGCGACCTTCATTCCGGCAGCAGTTAGCCGCCCAGCCAGGGATGGGCCCGCCTGTCCGGCCCCGATGATGATGGCATCGAAGACTTGGGTCATGGTACTCACCTCATGAAGGGCGCGTTGCGGATCACGGTCGCGTCCCCGCGCTGAACGACACGGTGAATCTACCCGAAAGCATTGCGGGGTGATAGCCGCTGTCGCCTATAAGGGCAGTGACCGGCCTGTCTGCTCCCGGACGATGTACTCTGCATACCAGTTCGGTTAGTCCTCATCGTGATGGCCAATCCGCCTCTCGTGATCGCCATGGGCAGCCGCGGCGCGTCGGCACGCCGCTGCAAGTTCAATCGGCGAGGCGAAGGCCGCTTCGTACGCGTCCAGGCGTCCAGGCGTCCAGGCAGACATGTGGTGACCTCCTGCACAAGCCAGCGGCTGCCATCCGGATCGCTGAATGTTGTGAAGGATGCATAGCCGCGTCGTGCCAGCCCCACCCCGCTCACAGGCCAATCTCCGACCGCGGCACGGTGGAATACTTCACTTACGTCGACGCCACGATTTACTAGCCCGGCGCGCCGCCTCGATGTCGGACACGACAAGATACACACCGTATGCTGCGCCTGGAGCGGTCGACGGAACTCCCGTGCCGATCTGAATCGATCACAACGAGTATGGCAGTGTATACTGGACAACGCGAAATGCATCGCCGTTGACGAGGTTGGCGTCAAGTCTCCAACCCAAGTCGACGTAAAAGCGCTTGGCTCGATCAAACTCGGCCACAGGGATAATGACAACCTCTAGCCTCGAGTCAACGGAACGCTTTCTCGAGGGCCTGTTCGCAGCTGCGCTGCGCACATGCGTAATGCTCATGTTCAACTCCTTAGAATCCCCGCCTAGCGCGGCAACACACGTTTAGGGGCGCCTTTCGCACCAGAGGTATGCTGTCATTGTGGTTTCCCTTTAGATCCAGTCTCGCCACGTATATCGCCGAGTGACGATGGCTGTTTCAATACGTCGCCCCTGATTGGCAGCTCTCGCAGGCGCTTACCGGTTGCCGCATAGATTGCATTGGCCACAGCCGGCACGATCGCAGAGGTTCCAGCCTCACCCATTCCGCCTGGTGGCTCCGCACTCTGTACGATGTACACCTCAACGGACGGTGCCTCGTTCATTCGCAGCAATTGGTAGGTGTCGAAGTTGGTTTGCTCGACGCGGCCATCCTTAAGCGTGATCTCACCGTAGAGCGCTGCAGTGATGCCAAACATGACCGCGCTCTGGATCTGCGCTTGGACGGTGTCAGGATTAACTACGGTGCCGCAATCGACGGCGCAGACGACTCGCCGGACCCGGACCGTTCCATCCTTCGAGACCTCCACCTCAGCCACTTGAGCCAAATAGGTTGCAAACACGAACTGCAAGGAAACACCACGTCCTACTCGCTCCGGCAGAGGGTTCCCCCAACCGGCCTTTTCCGCGGCAAGGGCAAGGACCGCTTTGGCGCGCGGTGTCTTGTTTAGCAGGGCCAACCGATAGGCCACGGGATCCCGCTTCGCTGCTGCGGCCAGTTCGTCCATGAAGCTTTCGATCACAAAGACATTGTGCGATGGTCCGACGCTGCGCCAGAACGCCGTAGGAATACCGGGAGGCTCCACTCGCAGGTATTCAACTTGCACGTTCGGCAGATCATAAACTAGATCGATCGCGCCTTCAGTGCTGTCCGGGTCGAGACCATTTTGGAACGCCGGCGGGAGGTATCGCGCAACGACCGAAGAGCCCGCGAAGCGATGGTTCCAGGCGACTGGCCTTCCCGTCCCGTCAAGGCCAGCAGAAATGCGGTCGTACCAATACGGCCGATACATGTCGTGCTGGATGTCTTCCTCACGCGTCCAGACAACCTTAACGGGGCCATCGACGTGCTTGGCGATCTCTACCGCGCGATTGACGCCGTCGGCCTCAAGCCGCCGCCCGAACCCACCGCCGATCAGGTGGTTATGCACCACCACACGGTCCAGCGGCAGTCCAGCGGTCCTCGCCGCCTCTGCCTGTACCCGTGCGATGGCTTGAGTGCCGACCCAGATTTCGCAGCCGTCCTGGCGGATATGAACTGTACAGTTCATAGGTTCCATGGCCGCGTGCGCCAGAAAGGGAACTTGGTAAATCGCCTCGACGGTGCGAGCTGCCAATCCCATGGCTTGGCCGGCGTCACCAATGTTCTGCGCTACCGGACCCGGATTGAGAGTTGCCTGATCCAGCTCATTCACAATCATCTGCGTGTTGAGTTTGGCGTGCGGGCCATCATCCCAGTCGATAGCCAGGGCCGCCATGCCTTTAACTGCCGCTCCCATATGGTCGGCTACGACAGCAACGGCGTCGTCGAGCCGCACGATCTGACGCACGCCCTTGACAGTCTTGGCGGCAGTATCGTCCACGCTCTTGACTCGGCCGCCAAAGACGGGTGATTGCGTTAGAGTCGCGATCCTTACACCCGGTGGCCGAACATCGATGCCGTAGACAGCCGATCCGTTGACCTTCACCGGTGAGTCCAGGCGCTTGGCGGAGGTGCCGATGAGCTTGAACTCGTCGGGACGCTTGAGCTCCACACGTTCGGGGACCGGTATCCGGGCTGCATCGGCCACCAACTCACCATATGCAATCTTTCGCCCAGTGGGGCGGTGAAGCACCTCACCGCGATGTGCGCTGCACGAGGCAGAATCGACATTCCAGCGCTGTGCTGCCGCAGTGACCAGCATGGCTCTGGCTGTCGCACTCGCTTGGCGCAGGGGCTGCCATGCGCCACGGACCGCGTTCGAATTGCCTGTTGCCTGCACGCCCAGCAACGGGTTGACATAAACCTTTTCGTCTGGTGGAGCATGCTCCAGGCGCACCTGCGGCAGGTCGACCTCAAGCTCTTCTGCAATCAGCATCGGAATAGACGTATAGGTGCCCTGGCCCATTTCCACATAGGGCATCGTCAGGACGATCTGCCCATCGCCAGTTATTCGGATGAAGGCATTCGGCATAAAATCGTCGGCGGGAGTCGCCTCCGCGGCACCCGAGGAGAACGGCAGCCTTAGGCCTAGTAACAGGCTGCCGGCCGCTGCACTAACCTGAAGTAAACTACGTCGGGACAGCTTGTGCGCTGATCCAGGCTGTCTCAGATCGGCCGAGCTGGATCGGACGGCATCGTGAGCCATGATCAACCTCCCTGCCGAATGGTTTGCGCGACCTGCTTGATCGCCTCACGGATGCGCAGATAGGTCCCGCAGCGGCAGATGTTACCGGACATAGCACCATCGATATCAACATCAGTCGGATCCGGGTTGCTCGTCAGCAGCGCCACGGCGGACATGATCTGACCTGATTGACAGTAGCCGCACTGAACGACCTCTCGATCCAGCCAAGCCTTCTGGATCCTCGCGCCCATCGTTGTTGCACCAATGGCTTCGATGGTCGTGATGTTGGAGTTGCCGATGCTATCGATCGGAGTGACGCAGGATCGCGTCGGGACGCCGTCAACATGCACAGTGCAGGCACCACAGAGTGCCTTGCCACATCCGAACTTGGTTCCCATCAGCCCGAGCACGTCGCGTAGCACCCAAAGTAGCGGGGTATCGCCGTCGACATCAGCTTTGTACCCACTTCCGTTGACGTCGATCATGAAGGTCATCGCATCCTCGTTGGTAATCGAGCCATTTACGATCGAGTTGACGATTGAACACGGCGTAATCTTAAACCGCGTTGAATCGACAAGAACCGCTATCAGCACCTAACTGTACACCGCACCCGGCCCGGCGTCGGCATATCGTGCCGGCAGTTCCTAGTCCCGGCGAATGAGAGCGCAGGCGTAGCTGCTGGGATAACATCCCAAATAGACCTGATGCTCAGGTTTGGCTTTCAGGGACGGGGTAACGCAAGGCTGCTTCCGTCTCACCCAATCCGGACCAGAGGTCGATTGTACAGGCATCCGCAATCGTATCTTCAACGATGCACTTCTGCTCGTTGCTAGTATAGAATATCGCTGACCGGTAGCTCGCGCCGACATGGTTGCCCCGACGACGGATGTCAGCATCTTCAGAACTATCCTCTCACTTCTCCTTAAGGTCGCTTAGTCCAAGTCGCACACATTGGGCGCCGCTCATTGGAATATGTCACTTGGACTTTGGTACCGACGATACTTCAGTATCAATCGATGAGCGATCGCGTTGCCGGAACACTAGTAAAAGGCGCACAGACGAAATCCTCGGTTCAATATTCAGTGCAAGCGCTACCAGTGGCGATCTAAAAATGGCCAACGGCCTGATCAAGAGAACATCAGGAAACCCGTTGGTTAGGCCTTTGAGAGTTTAAACGGCGGCATGACCAAGCCCATCCGCTGCAAACATTGCCTTGCACCGCAGATGGTCGCCTATACAGTTTGGCAGCGGTGTCACGGGAACTGACCTTGTTCTGCAAGTGTCCATTTTGGCGGTGTTCCGTTTCCATCGGCGTGCACCTGATGAGAACCCCTCACTTGGTTGTTGTTTTGCAGACCCAGCTCGTGGCCGGCCGAAGGTCCTAGCTTCCGCTTAGCAGTTCGGTAGAATCGCAGCTTGTCGAATATGAGCAAAGTGGGCGTACAGCCTTGCTTCTTCAGGAGCTTGCGCATGACCGTCAGTGCGGCAGCCTTGTCGCGCTTAGGCTGCACAAGAATGTCGATGATCTCATTGATACTGTCTGGCCCACGTCACAGGGACATTCGCCTGACCTGAATCAGGGCAGCAATCTCATTACGGGGCCAAGTCCCCATAGGTCTCGCACGCAGCCGAGGCAGATTGCGAGCGAAAGCAGGCCCGAACTTGAGTACCCACCGGCGGATAGTCTCAGGCAGAAAGTGGTGGTGAGTAGGAGGTGAGTTAAGGCTCCTTACCCTATCGTGGCTCCATCAACGTGTCAGCCAACCTTGTGACAAAGCCTAATTGAGTCTTTTGACCGGAGCACTTTCGCCAACGACGTCTGGTCATAACACCGTCTCAGGGAAGCCGATCGGCTGAGTGCCACCCTTTGGCTGTGTTCCGAACGAGAGCGAGACGGACCCTACGTTCACCGGCGTTCGATTCGGGCGTGACATTGTGGCACCACCTGATTGATACATCCGCATTCACTTCTGCTCGATGATGAAACAATGGAGATACACCGATGTGGTTCTATTATTCCTAGCACGAGCCATTAGGAGATATGGATGCTTACCGGGATGAATGATCAAGACTGCCGACTGCCTGCCGATGATGGACCTAGGCCGTCCTTTGCTATCAGTTCAACGAATCCGCCAAAATTAGGCAATCGACAGTCGAAATCGACTGGCAACCCGATCCTGATGTTTCAATCCAAAACCTCATTCGGCCACGATAGGCAAGCTTTAGCCCCTCGCAGAGAATTATCTGACCTGCTCGCGGGAACGCCGGCGCCCAGCTGCAACATAGATTACCAACGTCAGGAATTGGAGGAGTTGAGAAAGCTCGTAAGGGACCTGCAGATATTCGCACCAAACAGTTCTTTGGCGGCCATAGCGGAGGCAAAGATTAGGCGTCTGTGGAGAGCGAGTACCGGCTTAAAGTCTTCGAGCGACTAGAGCCCGCTAGGATCTGCATGATAGTTGCGAGTTCGATCCTCCCTTTTTGGCCGCTGCCCCTATCCCTTATTGGTTTGGCAGCGACGGGTCGCAAAGTTCGGAAGATGTGAGCGCCAGACCGACACTTTGGTGTCGGCAATACCATCGTTCAATGGAAGCCTCGGAGTTCACGAGACACCTTTTGGAGATCCGACCACTCGCCACCGGAGGCTCCCGTGGACGCAAAGACGACGCCAGCTCAGATCCGACTAACGCGCCGTACCCCCGCTTTCTGGCGCGCTACCTTCGACAACCCGCCGCTCAACGTGATGGGCCCGGAGATGGTCCGTCAGTTCCAGACGTTGATAGAAGCCATTGAGACCGACCACGATGTGCGCGTGGTGGTGTTCGACAGCGCGGTAGACGGATTCTTCCTCAACCACTCCGATTTTACCGGCCGGTTGGAAGATATGACGTCCCTGCCGAATGGTCCGACTGGCCTGCCACCGTGGCCTGACTTCCTGGTGCGTCTCACCCGAGCACCTGTCTGCTCAATTGCCCAAATCCGCGGCCGCGCGACAGGCAACGGCAGCGAGATCCTACTTTCCTGCGACATGGCGTTCGCCAGCCTCGATAAGACAGTCATCTCCCAGTGGGAAGTCGGCGTCGGCATGGTGGCCGGCGGCGGCCCCATGGCGCGGCTGCCGGGCCAGATCGGCCGCAACCGCGCCATGGAGGTGCTGCTTAACTCCGACGACATCCCAGCGGATCAGGCTGAGGCTTGGGGCTATATCAACAGGGCCCTCCCTGATGCCGACCTTGACACCTATGTCGATGCGCTGGCGACCCGGATCTCCAGGTTCGACAAGTGGGCGATCGCCCAGACCAAGCGCTTGGTCAACACGAGCCTGCCGCCAGATGTCGAGCTTGGCGCTGGCTGGGATGCCTGCGTAGCCTCTCTCGGCCGGCCGGCTGCCCAGGACGGGATCAGGGCACTCACCGCGCAGGGGTTTCAGGAGCCCGGCGACGTCGAGACGCGGCTCGGCTATTACCTGGGCGAGTTGCGACGCTAGAGGCTGTTACGGACTTGGCTTGAGGTCATTGCCGTTCTGGCAGGATGACCTTTGCTCGCAAACCTTACCCGTCCGATGTGTCTGATGAGGACTGAGCGCTGGTGGCGCCCTATCTGACGCTCCTGCTCGAAGCCTCAGGCCAGCGGGAGCACTCCCTGCGCGAGGGGTTCAACGGCCTGCGTACCATCATCAAAACGGGTGCGCCCTAGCGCTGGATGCCCAACGATCTGCCGCCTTGGGCGGCTGTCTACCAGCAGGCCCAGCGATGGCTCAACGCCGGCTGCTTTGAGGAGCTGGCGCATGACCTTCGCGCGGTCCTGCACCTGGCGACTTGGCGCGATGAGGAGCCTACGGCGGTTCTCGACAGCAGGACCTTGCGCTCCAGCCCTGAGACCGGAGCCCAGGCCGGCTATGATGGCGCCTAGCACAAGAAGGGCTCCAAGCTGCACATGGCGGTCGACACGCTCGGTCACCTCCTGGCGGCCCACGTCTCACCCGCCACGGCCGATGATCGGGCTGGGGGAAACTGGCACAAGCGGTGCAGGTCGCCACCGGCGAGAGTGTGGATCTGGCTTATGTCGATCAGGGCTACACCGGTGAGAGAGCCGCGGATGCCGCCCGGGAGCATAGGATTGAGCTGGAGGTGGTGAAGCTGCCTGAGGGCAAGTGCGGCTTCGTGCTGTTGCCACGCAGATGGATGGTTGAGCGGACCTTCGCCCGGGGGGCGCTTTCGTCGCCTGGTGCACGATGAGGAGCGTCTACCTCAAACTCTTGCTGACCTGCATGTCATTGCACTGGTCTGCATTATGCTACGACAGGCCGTAAACTACATCGCAATCCATAACAGCCTCTAGCACTACTTTGGCAGGTAAGAGGAACCGGGCGAACTCCATCGACTTTTCTCGCTGAAGGATTTTGCGCGGGAGGTCGTCATGAGCACCTCAGTGGCGTGGGAGCCCGAACTTCAATCCTGGCTTGAACCCTTCCTCACCCACCTGCATCACCCAGCCCGCCAGCGCATGTGTCCGCTCTATGTGGCAGGGCTGATTGGCCCCGGTGAGCGCAAAAGCCTGCAGCCCATCGCGGCTCGGCTTGCTCCTATCGGCTACGACCAGCTGCATCACTTCGTGTCCGTGGGGCCGTGGGATGAGGCCCCGCTGGAGGCCGAACTGCTGGCGCAGGCCAATCGGCTTGTGGGTGGCCCTGAGGCTGTCCTGGTAATCGACGATACCGCTCTGCCGAAGAAAGGCACCCACTCGGTGGGTGTTGGTCCGCAGTATGCCAGGGCGGTGGGCAAGAAGGCGAACTGCCAGGTGCTGGTTTCCCTCACGCTTGCCAAAGATGAGGTGCCGATCCCCGTCGCCTTGCGCCTATTCTTGCCTGACACCTGGGTCAAGGATCCCGAGCGCCTGCTGCGCGCCGGTGTGCCCGAGCCTTTCTGGACGGAGTGCTCGAAACCGCAGATCGCACTGACTGAGCTCCAGCGTGTCATGCAGGCTGGCGTGAGCTTCAGGGCGGTGCTGGCCGATGCCGGCTATGGCATCAGCGCGCCCTTCCGGCAGGCGCTCACGGCTCTCGGGTTGCTCTGGGCAGTGGGCACAGTGCGCATTCAGAAGGTTTATCCGGCCGATGTGCAGATGGTGGCCTCCACCACCACGCGCGGACGACCTCGCAAGACGCTAATCCCGGATCAAGAGTCCATTGCGGCCGAGGCCATGCTGGCGAAGGCCTGCTGGCGCCGGATTACGTGGCGGCGCGGCACCAAAGGCCTTTACAAGCGAGGTTTGCCGCCATGCGGGTGCGGGTGGCCGATGGACCGGCGGTTCAATTGGGCGGGCAGGCCGCCCAGCACCTGCCGGGCGACGAGGTCTGGTTGGTGGGTGAGCATCGCTCGTCGGGGGAGCGCAAGTACTATCTATCCAACCTGCCACCTGACACGCCGCTGAAGCAGTTGGCGTCTCTCATCAAGGCACGATGGGTGTGTGAGCAGGCGCATCAGCAGTTGACAGAGGAGCTTGGGCTCGATCACTTCGAGGGCCGCTCGTGGCGCGGGCTGCACCGGCATGCATTGCTGACGCTGATTGCCTATCTGTTCCTGCAGCATCTGCGCCTGCGGGCAGCCACAGGGGAAAAAAGTCAGCGGACCACCACCGCAACCCAGCTTGCCGGCCATCCGGCGCATGCTGCTTGATCATCTGGCGCACGCCATGCGTCTGCGATGTCCGTTCTGTCGCGCCCGCTTCACCCTTGGCTCACCCATGAAAGTGCCAAAGTAGTGCTAGCCGCTAGGCCGTTCAACGCAAGTCGCAGGAGCAGACGATGCGTCTGCGCGCGCAAGGACGCCTTGGTTGAGCGCGTCGGGGCCGAGGCGGCGAACGCCAGAGTGTCTGTAGCAATCGCCATGGTCGACGTGCACGGTAATCTGGTGTTGCAACACCGCATGAACGGCGCACCCCTCTACGCGATCAGGATCTCCAAGCGGAAAGCCCAGACCTCCACCTTGGTACGGATGCGTGCGCAGGACCTGCTCGCCCTCGGGTCGCGCCGCCAACCATTCTACGTGCTCCTCTGAGCGGCAGGCAGACGCTTCCGTCTACTGGGCAAGGGCATCCCGCTCGCCGAGGCCGGTGAGGTCTACGCGAGCATCAGAGTCGGCGTGGCTAAGCCAGTTCGAATCAGGCCAATTACAAAGGATATTGGCGCTTCCACCTGTGCCGTCCACAGCCACCCGAGAAGGTCGGCACGTCGAGCCAACAACTCGACAAAACATCGTAGATAGTCTGAACGCTGCACGCCAGTCATGCGAGGCCAAGGGCCTTGGTTAAAGGCGTAACGCGCCGCTACGATTGCGTGACCCACGTCAACTGTGTCAGCCAAAGGAGCACCAACGAGCTCGACTTCCGTTACAGGATTGACAACAGGTACCCGCTTGGCCGAGCGGCTCTGCACCCATCCGCTTCGATGGAAAATCGATCGCGAATGTTCTGCGAGATCTCTCTTTTGATAGAGAACACAGTTTATCGTCCTGGCTCAATCGATGCTAACGGAGAGGTGTACCTGGAGCGCTTCTGATACGTGCGGAAGAGCATCGGCCCGTAGGAGGTCTCGTTTCAGAAGATTAGCACCACTTCTAACGGCCGAACTCCTGCAACACTTTCGCACCCCTTCACAACGTCTCAAGAAGTCTATCGCAGAGACGGCATAACCCCCTCAGCACTCACTAATTGGCGTCCTCTAGTTGGTGCGTTTCGAGCGAGAAGTGTGGTGCGCCGCCAAGTCGAAATAATCGCCAGAATGCGGTGTCGCCGGTCACAAGCATGGATCCCCCATCCGGGGCTGATAGCTCGCCGGAACAGAAAACCTTTTAGTCAATCATGGTTGGCCACAGGTTCACTTTCTAGGCCATCCGTGAGGTCGGCGCCGAGCGTGATATGTTGCACCCGGCGCCGAGATCTGGTTTCCGTTGATAAATTCCGGCAACTCCCGAATACAGGATGATCTCCTCGTATGATTGAACGGATACGGGGACTGTGGTCCAACATACTTGCGATCGCTTCACTGGGTGTACATCGATGGCGAAATCAAGCTTTTGTCAGAGAGTGCACCTGATACCACCCCCAAGCCGCGGCGCACGAACAGCTGCAATCTGGTGCAATCCATCCCATGGTCGAGGGTTCATCAGCTTGCTCGAAGCGAACTTGCCATCGAACTATCCTTCAAGGAAGCCTTGGCCCTCTCACCCGTCCCTTCTATCGTTTGTCAACCTGCTTGCTGACTTCACCCGTATATCTGGCCAAGTCAGTCTCCACAGCCGGGTCCTTTTGGAGTCCGTACTCAAGCAGCATCTTGATTCGCTGCTGCGCTGCGGGACGCTGCACCGATGTGAGGAACCCGCTCCATTCCGCCCCGATGTCGCTGTCGGGTGGTAGGCTAGCATTATTGACGAGCGCTTTGATGTCTGCGATCGATTGTTTGTCAAAGGTTGCGATGCGCTGCGCCAAGGTGTCGACGAAGGTGTCTAATTCGGTATCGGGAAGTGCGCGATTGATATAACCATAGCGTTCTGCCAAGTCGGCCGGGATATCATTACCGCTCAGTAGTATCTCTAGCGCACGGCCTCTTCCTACCAGTCTGGGAAGGCGCGCCATTGGACCGCCGCCAGGGACAAACCCGGCTCCAATTTCAAACTGCGACAGAGTAGCTTTCTCAAGGCTGGCGAAGCGCATGTCGCTTGCCAGCGCCAGTTCGCTGCCGACGCCTGTTGCACGGCCGCGGATTTGGACAATTGACACGACTGGTGCGCGGCTTAACCGAACCAGCATGTCAGGCAAGGGTGGAAGCCCTGTTGGACCTGGAGCCATCCTAGTCGTGAGCTCGAGCGGCGCGGTGAAATCGTAATGGGTCAGGAAGAAGCCAGAGGTCGCGCTATCGAACACAACGACCTTCACCTGCGGATCGGCCTCGACCTGAGTGATCACCGCGTTCAGCTGCGGCATCGACTCCGGACCAAAGATGTTGAAGGGCGGATGATCGATGGTGACACGCCAGTATGCTGGCGAAATCCGCGTAATCTTAAACTGCTGATCGGCGGCAGGCCTTTCGCCGTGATGTCCCGTCGCTTCCGTGCGTAGTGGCTCACCATCGGCCGCATGGGCAAGAACCAAGGTGCAGAGGGCGAATCCGACAGCAACAACAATCTTTCGCATCGATTATCCTCCATCTCATCGATCGGAAATGATCGAGACTGTGCAGATAAAGGTATGTGATGCGCCAGAGACAACCAATTGCACTTAGGTGTCGTCTGGTTGAGATGCTTCGCATGAACCACAAGATTGGGAGAAACGCCAAAATACACCAAATGCATGTAGATGATACTCGGGCTGCGTTTACTTAGTACAAGGCAAACGGTGCATACAACGGCATCTAATATGGAATGTGGCTGTGGCCGCGAGCACAAATCGGCGATGGCACTGTTTGACGCAGTGATGCCTGTAAGACATCAGGGCCATTTGCGGCCACTGGCAACTTGCATATTTGCATCGTAGATTTTTTTGCGACGTGCGCCGGAACGCAAGGACTAGGCTTTCAGCACCATCTTATGGCTCCGATGCAGCACCGGGCGAGCAAGGGATAGAGAAGGAGAATGTTGCACCGGGCCCGTCATTGACTGCAGCCCACAGTCGCCCTTTATGACTTTCGATGATGGATCGACTCACGGACAAACCCACACCCATCCCGTTTGTCTTGCTCGTGTAGAAGGTGTCGAATACTCTCTCGACTGCCTGTTCGTCAACGCCGACGCCGACATCCTTAACGGACAATTGAACTGTTTTGTCACTGTGGAGACGGGTTTGGATAATAAGGGTACGATGCCGGTCGTTAACCTCAGCCATGGCTTCCGCTGCGTTTAACAAGAGGTTTAGGATTACCTGCTGCAGTTGAATGCGGTCACCTGATACCTCTGGTAGATCCTCTGCCAAGTCAATGTGCACCACCACGCGGCTACGATTAAGCTCGCTGGAAGACAAGGCGATGACCTCACGAGTTGCATCGTTGAGATCCACCTGCTCGATTGTCGGCGCCTTTCGGGCAAACAGTGCGCGCAAGCGTTTGATCACCTCGGTAGCGCGGTTTGTATCCCGGATCGTTCTGCGAGCCGTTTCGGATGCGCCTTCAATATTCGGCGGGTCGGCGGAAAGCAGCCGCAGGCAAGTGCTCGTGTTGTTGAGAATTCCGGAAAGTGGCTGGCATACCTCGTGCGTGATCGAGGCAGTCAATGCGCTTAGTGTTGTGACACGAACCACATGAGCAAGCTCCGCGCGCGCATTGCTGAGTGCCTCTTCACCGCGCTTAAGCTCCGATACATCTTGAACCGCGCCCACAAACACGGGTTCTCCGGAGCTGCCCTCAATAGCATGAGCCACAACGTGCAAGTATTTGACCCCTTCTCCGGGAGCTATGATCCGAAACTCACCATCAACGTCCTGCCCTTTGCGGGCCCGCTCCAGTAGGCTGTTCACTGTTGTGACATCATCAGCGTGAATTAGATCACCAAGAGGAATAGTTGGGTTGGGATCCTCAGAGTCTAGGCCGAGGATACGGTACATCTCTTCGGACCATTGCCGCTGGTCGGTTGCTGGGTCCCAGGCGAAGCTTCCCGTCCGACTGAGTCTCTGCGCGATCGTGAGATAACGGTTCGCACGCCTCAACTGCGCTTCGCTTTCTGTCAGCGCCGCCTCGGCGAGTTTCGCCTCAGTGATGTCTTGAATCGAACCCATGAAAATGGGGCGGCTGTCGATATGCTCGATTACTTGGGCGAAGCCGCGCAAGTACTTCAGTTTGCCACTCGGAGTTACAATACGAAACTTGAAGTCGGCGTTATTGCCGGAGATGCCGCGCTGCATCTCGCGATTGAACAGGTCCAGATCGTCGGGATGAACGCGGTCCCGAACCGCCTGAACACTTGGCGTTGTTTTGGGATCCACTTCAAAGATGGAATAAAATTCCTCCGACCACTCGTGTTTGTCGATTAACAGGTCGGAGGTAAAGCTACCGGTTTTGCTGAGCCGTTGGCCCTCAGACAGCTGAGCATGTGCTCGACGCAGCTCTCCTTCGCTCGCCCGCAATGCCTCATCGGCTTGGGCCCGATCAATCGCGATACCTGCGATCTTCGTAAAGCGGTCGATGAGCTCCTTCTCGTCGTGTGTTGGGGCCAAGGCATCGCGACGGTAGATGGCGAATACGCCCGACGCCTCGCCTGAACTGGATATAATCGGCATTGACCAACAGGACGCGTATCCGTAGGCCTTCATCAGAGGTGGCCATGCTGATCCTGCCCATCTCGGATCACTGGCGAGATCCGCTGTGATGATCGGAACCTTCTTGATCACGGCCAGCGAACAGGGGCCATAGCCGCCGTCGATGGTCTTACCATCTAAAATCTGGTTGTACGCACTTGGTAGACTCGGTCCAGATCCAACCCGAAAATTCTCCCGATTGTTTGCCACAATCAGGATACTGCAGAAGCAACCGGGGGAGAGTTCTTCTACTAGCCGGCTCAGAGCGTCGAGCACCTCGGGCAGTGACCTGCCGCGCGCGACCATTTCAAGGATCCTTACTTCTCCCGCTAGCAAATCCTCTGCCCGCTTTAGGTCATGGACATCTGTCTGACACGATACGTAGCATTTGATCTTGCCATCATCGTCGTGCCAAGGAACCGCGCGCGCGCGCAGCCATCGATAGACACCGTCGCTGCGCAACATTCGATGCTGCGCATCGTACATTTCACCGGTCGTCAGAAGGCGAGTCAAGTGATCATACACCTCAGAATGGTCATCAGGATGAATGGCGCCACTGGTTGACCAGCGCTGCAGTTGTTCAACCGACATACTAAAGTAGTCGCGAAGCTCCTTGTTCCAGAACACAGGTACACCAGCGGGACTGAGAAAAACCACTTGCGTCGGCAGCATGTCTAAGAAGCGTAGAAAGCGGCTGTCAGGCGTCCAAGCATCTTCATTGCCTCGTGCTTCGCCTGCATACCGGCCGATCCAGCACCATTGCCGCTTGTGATCCGGCGTTCCCGACAGCGCTGATAGGTAAAACGCGAACCAGTCATATTCTCCGTCATACCGCCGTAAGCGCCCCTTGATTTCCTGAGTGGGCTTCGACTGAGCGATGGCGCCCCAGGCATCCAAGAGCAATGGGAGGTCATCTGGATGGATCGCGGACTTCCATTGATGGTCGCGAGCTTCCTCTATATCGCTACCGGTATAGCGTTGCCATTGATCGTTGACGAACTCACAGCGTCCGTCATCCAGCGTTGTCCATACCAGCGCATGCGCGGCTTCCGCAGTTCCGCCGAGGTCGATCTTCATCAGGACATTCTCCTCGCGGCCTATAATCGTTATCTCTCCATCGGGAGGAGTGCGTCGATTGTACTTTGGTGTCGGTGCTGGCGTAGCGGACCGATGGGCTTGGGCCACCAGAGGAACCAACATCGCCGTTCGGCATCCAGCACCTCTGTCGCGTCGCCCCTGTCAACCAGATCGCCTCGTTGCCTGGACCGGGGGTGCGCCTGGTGAGCCTATGTCCGACTGGCGATCGCAATGCCGAGGTCGATTTCGATGATCCAGCTTTCAAGCTTACGAAATACGCGCCTTCGTCACCTATGGCCGCGCCGGGACGGTCGACGTTTTCTGCCTTGGAGCGCGACCATCGGCACAGGGACCAGGGCATGCGGGCGACGGCTGATGCCGCGGCGGCCGTCAGATGGCGACGTCAGCGTCCAGTCCGACCTGAGATTCAGCGGCGTACGGAATGCAGAAGGTAAACGTTGCGCCAGGGCCGTCATTGGCAGTTGCCCATAGATGCCCCCGGTGGCCCTCAATAATGGAGCGACTGAGCGACAGGCCGACGCCCATGCCGTGGGGCTTGGTGGTATAGAAGGCGTCGAACAGCTTCTCGATCGCATTGGAACCGAGCCCCACGCCCGTGTCCCGCACCGACAGCCTAACCCCATCTGGATGACCCAAGGCCGTCTCGACCAGAAGGGTTTTCGGCCGATCGTTGATACCGGCCATGGCGTCCAGAGCGTTGAGGATGAGGTTGAGGATCACCTGCTGCAGCTGAATCCGGTCGCCGTTGACGGCGGGCAGGTCCTTCGCGAAATGTGATTGCAGAACTACACGATTCTTTCGCAACTCTCCCGAAGAGAGGGTAATCACCTCTCGCGCTGTGTCGTTGAGATTGACAGGTTCAATGGTCGGCGTCTTCTTAGCGAACAGGGTCTGCAGGCGGCTGATGATGTCGTCTGCACGATTGACGGCTCTGATCGTCCGGCGCACCATCTCGGCGGCCCCTTCGACATTGGGCGGCTCAGCGGCCAGCATCCGAATAGAGGTGTGGGCATTGTTGAGGATGCCGCACAGGGGCTGTCTGATCTCATGTGTGATGGAGGCGCTCAGGGCACTCAGCGCAATGGCCCGGCTCAACCGCGCAACCTCGGCGCGCGCTTCGTTCAGCGCCTTCTCGCTGTGCTTCCGTTCCGTCAGGTCCATGACGGCACCCACGAAGATCAGCTCCTTCGATCGTCCGTCGATCGGGTGCCCCACTAAGCGCACATGCTTTATGGCCGCACCACGAGCCAGGAGGCGAAGTTCAACGTCGAAATTTTGGCCTTGGCGAGCCCGCCGCACGACGGAATCCAGGATCGATAAGTCATCGGCATGCACCGCGTTCCTGGGTAGGGGGAAGGTAGGAGCGCACGTGGGACTGATTTCGAGAATGCGGCACATCTCGGCAGACCAGTCGCCAACATTGCTCCCTAGATCCCAAGTATAGCTTCCGGTCCTGCTGAGCCTCTGGACCAGCGTGGACTGGTGATCCAGAGGCTGCAGCTTGGGCCGTCCGGCCGGCGGGTGAAGGGTATGGAAATGAGCGACGCGATCGGACATCTTGCTTCCCGGAACCTTTGGCGCAACAGCTTTGATTGGGATCTTAGCATGCGCTTTTCCGGGTTTCGGTTGTGTTTCGGTTGAGTTTGGGTTCCGCTCCACTTAAGCTATCGTTGGCGCGCTTGGGTTTAAGTGCGCGGAGCTGCATCGGGAATGGATGAGCTGCCTTGTTCCGAAGAGCAGGTCTATTTTGGATCGTTCACGCTGCAGCGGGACGAGTACAAGCTGTTGCGTCAGTCTGCGGACGGCCAGTGGACAGATGTGCCAATCAGGCCCAAGGCCTTCGATCTTCTCCAATACTTGGTCGACAACCCCGGCCGGCTAATTGCGCCCGAGGAATTCCTAGGCAGGCTGTGGCCTGGCATTTTCATTCATCCTCAGGCCCTCAAGGGCTACGTGTTACAGGTGAGGGCGGCCCTCGAGGACGACCCTGAGCAGCCGGCCTATGTTGAAACGGTCAGAGGCCGCGGTTACCGGTTCATCGCCCCTTTGCTCGGGGCGACGCGTCCGGCACGGACATCCACGGACTATTCGGACATCGTTCTGGTCGGGCGCGAAGACGCTTTGCGCGACCTGGCGGCGATGCTCCAGACAGCGACGGCCGGCGAAGCGGTCATGGCGTTCGTAACCGGCGACGCCGGAATCGGCAAGACGGCGCTCGTCAACGCGTTCCTTAAGGACGCTCCAGCGGCGGATGCGGTGGCCGTGGTCGGCAAGTGCTTGCCAGGCAGTGCGGAGTCCGATGCCTACTATCCGGTTCTCGACATCCTCGCCCAACTGGCGCGGACGCTTCCAGCCGACGAATTCACCAAGCGTCTTGCGAGGGTTGCGCCGACATGGCTGCTCCAGCTGCCCTGGCTGGCGCCGCAAACGAGCGAGCATCGGAACCATCATGAGGCATTGGGGGCGACCCCTCACCGCATGATGCGCGAACTGAGCGACCTCCTGCAGGATCTTTCGCGGGACCGGCCGCTCGTGATCGTCTTCGAAGATATCCACTGGGCTGACCAGCCGACGCTCGATTTGATCAACGCCATCGCCGCCCGCCGCCTTCCATCGCGCCTGATGGTAATCTCAACCCTTCGCACGGCCGGTGACTTCTTTTCCTTGAAGCCGGCCCGGGTTCTGTGCCAATCGCTCGCGCTCTATCACCTCGCTAAGGAAATCGCGGTACAGCCGCTCTCCGAGCCAGACGTGCTCGACTATCTGGCCGGCTTGGCCGGCAGTCGGGCATCGTCCGAGCTGGCGCACCACCTGCACGTCAAGAGCGAGGGCAACCCCCTCTACATGACCGCGACCCTCGACCACCTCGTCCAGGAGGGCCTGGCAGCTGTTGGATCCCACGGCTGGATTGTGTCCGAAGAGTTGGGCTGGCCTTCGCGTCACGTTCCTCCGAGCCTCGCGCGAATCATCGAGGCCGACGTCGAGAAGGTCGGGCCTAAAGCGCGGATGGTGCTGAATGCCGCCAGTCTCACGGAGGGGCCCTTCTCGGCTGCGATCAATCATGTAGCCACGCCGCTGAGCGAGGCAGAATTTGAACTCATCTGCGACGATCTCGCCCGGACCGGGACGCTCGTCCAACGCGCCGACATCGCTCTCCTACCCGGTAGCCGCCAGGTGCAATCCTACGTCTTCCGTCACGCGGTCTTCCGGGAAGTGATCTACGACGGTCAGAGTGCAACCAGTCGTGCGCTGGCGCATGCCAGCATCGGCGGCCGGATTGAGGAGATCCATCGGAGCGACCGCTCATCGGTGGCGTCGGTCCTCGCCCGGCACTTCCTAATCGGCGAGCAATGGGCGAAAGCCGTGGACTACATACGGCTGGCTGCACGAAACGCGCTTAAGCGTTTCGCGGCCCGGGAAGCGGCGACCGCCCTTGAGCAAGCCCTGTCAATCGTCTCGAACCTCACCGGGCAGGACGGGACCGATGTCCACCTCGACTTGCTCGAAGACCTCGCTAGGGTCTATGCCGGTATGCTCGACAAGCGCACGCTGGAGACCTACAGCGATCTGGCTGATAAGGCCGCGGATATAGGGCGTCTCGACGTTGAATGCCGCGCGTTGCTGGGTTTGGGCTACACGCTCGGCTGGACTGACTTGAAGAGGGCGTCCGACGTCCTCGGCCAAGCGATCGAACGCAGCACCAAACTCGAGGACCCGGTGGCCCGCGCACGGATCCAGACCTTCGCCCATGCCTGGCGCAGCTGGGCCGCCGGATGGAATGATCGGGAAGCGCAGGCCTGCAGCGCCGCCCTCGACATCATCAAGGCGCATGGAGACCTAGTGGCGCTGTGTGCGAGCCAGGTTGACTATTCTCTCATGCTCTTCATGTCCTCGCACTATGAGGAGGCGGCGACGACCATCCGTTCGGCATTTGACACGCTCGCAACGGAGGGGGGCAGCCAGCGCGTAGACCTGGGCTTGCCGCTTTGGCTCACACGGGTTTTGGAGCCGTCGGCCTATATGTATGCCGGCCGGTTGGGGAAAGGGCTTACGATCTTCGACCACGGCATCGCAAGCCTTCTCGACAATGGCGACGTCGCCCGCGCTTGCACCCTATTGTTCTACAAGGCCTATTTCCACCTCCATCTGCACGACTTCACTGCGGCCATCGGCCTCTGCGACAAGGCCATGGGTCTGGTCCAGGCAACAGCTTCCATTGAACTCTCACCGAACGAGCGCCAGGTGGAAATGGCCGTTCGCGGCATCGCGGAACTCGGCCTTGGACATCATGAGATCGCACGGGAAATGCTGGCGACCGCCCGCACGATGGTGCGCAAGAGCCGGAGCTTGACCAGTTGGCACTGGGGTTTGGCGCTCGAATGGGGTTTCACCGACGCCTGCTTGGCGGCGGGTCGTATGGATGAAGTGCGCGACTCCGCGAAGAGCTTCCACGACATGGCCTATGGCGCACCGGACAGGACTTGGCGCGCTCTCGCCAGTGAGGCAACGGCGAGGCTGGCCTTAGCATCGTGTGATTTGCCCCTGGCAAAACAAGCCCTGCAGGAAGCTTCGGCCGCGATCGGCGCCAACGCTGCTCCGCTCGCGGCGTGGAGGCTGCACGCCGTCTATGCCCACTACAAAGAACGGTGTGAAGACCCAGCAGGCTCGGCGCACGAACTTGAGTTGTCCAATGTAGTGCGATCACACCTAGCAAACACCCTTACAGACGACCACCCCGGCCGCCGGAGCCTCCTCGCCGCCACCCCGCTGTTTGGCCGCGTCGTGCCATAGAACCGATTTGCGGCTCGAATGGCTCGCTGGTCCTTACGTATGATGTATCGGCGGGTCGAATGAGGCGGCTATCTGCAATAGCGCCTCATTCAAAGTCATTGCCGTTTGCAGGAGCATTCCCCGCAAAACAGGGGCGGCCTACGCAGTCGTGATCATTGTTGTAAATTGCCAAAGATCGTTGACATCGCGAAGAGAGCGGCGAGCGGCGAGGGCTCCGGCGAGAATGCGTCATAAGCACAAGGTGCCGCAAGAATGGCGATCGCCAGCATGCCTGCAATAATGCGCTTCATCGAAACCTCCATAGCTGAGGAATAAATGTCACGCGACATACAGCTCGACATTGATATTACCGCGTGTTGCCCTGGAATAGGGGCAGGTCTGATGGGCTTCCTCGATCAGCTCCCGGGCGAGTTCCGTATCAAAGCCCGGCAGGCTGACATTCAGGCGGGCTTGCAGAAAATAGGCGCCTTCTGTGGTGCCCAGATCGACTTCCGCATCGACAGCAGTGTCCGCAGGGAGCCTCAACTTGCGCTTGCCCGCAGCGAGGCCCATCGCGCCGATGAAGCAGGCCGACCAGCCGGCAGCGAAGAGCTGTTCGGGATTGGTACCCGACTTGACTGTGCCCGGAGGAGACAGCTTAACATCGAGCTGTGCATCGTCGCTGCGCGCGAAGCCGTCGCGCCCGCCGGTCGTGTGGGTCTTTCCGGTGTAGAGGACCTTTTCGATCTTCGTCATGGAACGCTCCTTTATTCCGTCGCTCACAGCGACATCCACTGACGGGGAGTGATATGGAAGGTCGACGTATCCGGCATATTTCTAGAGTTGCCGAAAGTGTATCAAAGCGTAGCAACAAGTTGGAGGAATATTGTCCCGTACAAGGTGCCGGGATTTCCCGTCAACGAAGCGTCACTTCAGCCGCCAATCCACCATCGGCTCGGTTATAGATCCGAACCGAGCCGCCGATTGCCGCCGCCAGCTGCTGGGCAATGGCAAGCCCAAGCCCCGTGCCGCCGGTCTCGCGGTTGCGGGATGGCTCCAGCCGGAAGAAGGGCTGCATGGCGGCTTCCAGCCTGTCCTCCGGAATACCCGGGCCGCGATCTAGCACCGTAATAACAGTTCGATCATCCTCTCTTCGCTCAACGCCGATCTCGGCGCTGCCAGCAAACTTCAGGGCATTGTCAATGAAGTTCGTTAGAATACGGCGCAGGGCATGCGGCTTAGTCATGATCGTGCCCTGCACGACACCGAGGACGATGACCGCTTTTCCGGTGTCCTGGTAATCGTAGGCGATGCTGTCGATAAACGAGGGAAGATCGATACGGGAGGGTTTCTCGCCGTTGCTATGGGAACTGCGGGCATAGGCTATGCCGTCCTGCACCAGTCGCTCGACCTCGCTTAGATCGCTAACGAGTTTGTCCTTCTCGGGTGAGTCGTCCGCCAAATCGGCGCGCAGCCGCATTCGGGTAATGGGTGTCTGAAGGTCGTGAGAAATTGCCGCGAGAATCTGCACCCTTTCTTCCAGATAATGAGCAATCCGTTCGCGCATAGCATTGAAGGCCCTGGCTGCATGGGCGACCTCGCTCGGCCCTGCCTCACTAAGGGCTGGCCCCCGTCGGTTCGGATCGAGCGAATCGGCGGCAGCGGCAAGCGCGCTTAGCGGCCGGATCGTCTGCCGGACGGCGAGCCAGGCGCACAGGACGAGCAGCGCCATCTGCAGGACGAAAACGTAAGGCAACCAGTCCGCAACGGGCATGACGCCCCGCGGCGTGATATCGATCGTCAGTGGACTTCCGTCGCTGAGCGTTAGATGCGCCTGAAGCCGCACCACCTGTCCGGGAATGGCTTCGACCCGCAGCGGATAGCGATGGCCGACCGCCTCCTCGATCCTAGCGGCGATTTCGGCGCTCCGGGGTGACGTGTCCGGCACGCCCTTCAGCCCCTCGCCCAAGACGAAACGGTAGTTCCCGCGGCTGAGCCAGTCGATGAAGTTTGCTCTCTCGTTCGCCGGCAGCCGGTCGAGAACAGCGATCGAGGTTGCGACATCATTCTCGAGCGTGCCGAGCATCACTGCCTTCGCCGCCATGTAGCGCTCCAGGTAGAGCACTCCGAAAGAGAGACCATAAGCGACCGTCAGCCCGACGAAGAGAATGAAAAAGATGCGGGCACGCAGCGTGCTCGGCCACGGAAACGAGCTGACGGTATCTCTATCCTTCATGGCCGCGGCTCCGAAATCTCGACGGGAACGGAAAATACATACCCCTCGCTGCGAACTGTCTTGATGTAGGTCGGCTCGCGCGCGTCATCGCCGAGCCGCTGGCGCAAACGGCTGACCAGAAGGTCAATGGAACGATCGAACAGCTCGGCGTCACGGCCTTGGGTCAGATTGAGGAGTTGATCTCGACTAAGAACGCGCTGAGGATGGTCAATGAAGACTCGCAACAGGCGGTACTCCGCGCCGCTCAAAGCGATCGCGGTGCCTTGCCGGTCGAGGAGATGGCGGCCGACCGTGTCGAGCCGCCAATCGCCGAAAGCCAACACCTGCCCGGCCTCGCTGATCTGAAGGTTAGGCGGGAGCATGCGCGTCCGGCGCAGCACAGCCTTGACACGTGCCAGCAGTTCGCGCGCAGCAAACGGCTTGGCAAGATAGTCATCGGCGCCCATCTCGAGGCCTATGATGCGATCCATTTCGTCACTGCGGGCCGTCAGCATAAGGATCGGGATCGCTTTATGCCTGCCGGCCCGCAGTTCGCGGCAGAGCACCAGCCCGTCGTCACCTGGCATCATTATGTCCAGGACGATCAGATCGACGGTGTTGGCTTCCAGGAAGATGCGCATCTGACGTCCATCGGCAGCCACTGTTGCTCGCAAACCGTTCTTCTGCAAATAGGATTGCAGCAGCTCGCGGATCTCGCGGTCGTCATCGACAATCAGAATATGGTCGACATGCTCCATAGACGACACTTCAAATTCCTCGCTTAGTAGGACCCCATACTGCGCTCTTCTTTACCCTTGGAAGTGACCGCCGCGAAGCGGAGAAACGTCCTCGCCTCAGCCGGTCATGGCCTAGAATTGAGCAACGTCAAGGACCGCCCGGGCAAAAGCCTGTGGCGCCTCTTGCGGCAGGTTGTGGCCGATGCCGCCGTTGATCGTGCGATGTTCGTACTTCCCGGAGAACTTCTTGGCATAGGCTCCCGGATCAGGATGCGGTGCGCCATTGGCATCGCCCTCCATCGTGATGGTCGGCACGCTGATGATCGGAGCTCTAGCGAGCTTTTCCTCATAGGCGTCGTATTTTGTCTCTCCATCCGCAAGACCGAGCCGCCATCGATAGTTGTGGATGGTGATCGCGGCATGATCCGGGTTATCGAAGGCGGCAGCCGATCGCTCAAAGGTCGCGTCGTCGAACTTCCAGGTCGGCGATGCTGTCTGCCAAATCAGCTTGGCAAAATCGCGCGTATTCGCCTCATAACCCAGGCGGCCCCGCTCGGTCGCGAAATAGAACTGATACCACCAGGAGAGCTCTGCCGCCGGCGGTAACGGCCTTTTATTCACCTGCTGGCTTCCAATTAGGTAGCCGCTTACCGACACTATTGCCCTGCAGCGTTCCGGCCACAGCGCTGCCATGATGTTAACGGTGCGAGCCCCCCAATCACAGCCGGCAACAATCGCTTTTTCGATACCGAGCGCGTCCATCAGTGCGATTATGTCGGCGGCAAGTGCTGATTGCTGACCGTTGCGTGGTGTATCCTTGGATAGGAAGAGTGTCGTGCCGTAGCCGCGCAGGTAGGGGATGATGACGCGATAGCCGGCTAAAGCGAGGGTTGGAGCGACGTCGACGAAAGTGTGTATGTCATAGGGCCAGCCATGCAGCAGCAGGACGGCCGGGCCATTTGCAGGACCAACTTCCGCATAACCTACATTCAGCACCCCGGCATTGATCTGCTTCAAAGCCTCGAATGACGTATGCGTACCGGCCTTGACAGCGGCCGACGGCAAGGCCGCAGCGGATTGCGCCTTAGCCGAGGAGACGGCACCGAGATGGAAGGCTGCGGCGGTCATGGCGGCCGCGCCTAAGAAGTGGCGGCGCTGGTAATCGATGTCGTTGGACACGGGCTTCTCTCCGAGCTGCGTTGATCACGGTCGGAAGAAAGACGGCAGGATGTATCCCTGATGTGTCTCATGCGATCCGCTATTGAATATGGATGTAGCATTGGGCCCCCAAGATACATTCTGATACAATGCAGCGACCGTCGTGCAGACGGGACCACCTTCCTTAACGGCCCGCTGTCTCACTCTCTGGCGTCAGGGACAAATCCTACACTGGGATACACTTCACCCCGAACCCGGACACATCCGGGATACGTCACGTCGACTAGATAGGCCCGACCGCTGGTCGATCCGCATCGCCGTCCGGAGCCTGGACGTCGGTTTCAAAGGAAACGATGATGACGCTTCTTATCATTGCATATCTCGGAGGGGCACTGACTATCCTCAGCCCCTGCATCCTCCCCATCCTTCCCTTCGTCTTCGCCTGCGCCGGACAGCCCTTCGTCCGAAGCACCTTGCCCATGCTTTGCGGCATGGCCGGTACATTCGCACTTGTCGCAACGCTTGCGGCCGTCGGCGGCAGCTGGGCGATTCATGCCAATGAATACGGTCGTCTCGTGGCGCTCCTGCTCCTTGGCGTTTTCGGCGTAAGCCTACTCTCACCTCGCGTTGCGAGCACCATCACCCAGCCGGTCGTGGATTTCGGCAATCGGCTGCTAAATGCCTCCAGCCGATCCCGTTCCGCTCCCACTGTGGCGAGCTCTCTCGTACTTGGCACGGCGACGGGCCTGATCTGGGCACCCTGTGCAGGGCCGATCCTCGGCCTCGTGCTGACGGGTGCTGCGCTGCAGGGCGCTAATCTCGACACCACCTTCCTGCTCGCCGCCTACGCAGCCGGCGCCGCCACCTCTCTCGCCGTCGCATTGCTTATCGGGGGCAAGATTTTTGCGGGCATGAAGCGCTCGCTTGGTGTCAGCGAACGGATCCGCCAAGTGCTTGGCGCTGCGGTCCTGGCGGGCGTAGCCGCCATTGCTCTCGGCCTTGATACCGGCCTTCTGGCACGCCTTTCCTACGCGAGCACTGCCTCGTTCGAACAGGCTGTGCTCGACCGACTGCATGCAAAGTCCAATACCGGCGTTCGATCTGAGTTCGCCAGCAATAGCACTATCACGACTGTCGATACGAAGCGGCCGTTCCGCAGCGACCTGCCTGTCGAAGGACGTGCGCCGTCGCTGAACGGTGCAGTCGAATGGCTGAACTCGCCGCCGCTCACGACGGAAGGTCTGCGTGGCAAGGTCGTTCTCGTCGATTTCTGGACCTATTCCTGCATCAACTGCATTCGGACAACGCCCTATGTCCGCGCTTGGGCCGAAAAGTACAAGGACCAGGGCCTCGTCGTGATCGGCGTGCATGCTCCTGAATTCGCCTTCGAGAAGAAGATCAACAATGTCCGACAAGCCGTTGGTGACTTCAAGATCAGCTATCCGGTCGCGATCGACAACGACTACAAGATCTGGCGCGCTTTTGAGAACAGTTACTGGCCGGCTCATTACCTCATCGATGCCAAGGGGCAGATCCGTTACCACCACTTCGGAGAGGGCAACTATCGTCAGACCGAGCAGGCGATCCAGGACCTGCTGCACGAAGCAGGCAACGAGATGACGACAGGTGCACCGGTGGCGCCGGATGCGAAGGGCGCTGAGGCCAGCCCGGACCTGAAGAACATCCGATCGGGTGAAACATATCTCGGCTACAAACGCGCCACCAACTTCACTTCGCGGGAGAGCCTGCGCGCGGACACCGCCCGCGAGTATTCGATCGAGAAGCTGAACCTCAACGAATGGAGCCTTTCCGGCACCTGGACCATCGGTGCGGAGCAGGCCACGCTCGACCAGCCGGACGGCAGTATCGTCTACCGTTTCAGCGCCCGCGACCTGCATCTCGTTCTCGGCCCCGGTGGGTCCGGCAAACCGGTCCGCTTCCAGGTGACGATTGACGGCAGGGCACCTGGAGCCGACCGTGGTGCGGATATTGATGCCGATGGCAACGGCACAGTGAGCTCAACCAGGCTCTACCAACTCGTCCGCCAGTCTGGCGACGTGGAAGCGCGGAACTTCGAGATCCGTTTCCTCGAATCCGGCGTGGAGGCTTATGCCTTCACCTTCGGTTAAACCAACCACTTATCTCAATCCCAAACCCTAGGAGTTGAACCTATGAGTCGCCGAAATGTGGCCACCCTCGCACTTGCATTTGCTACCAGCGTGATTGCTTTCGCTGCTCAGGCCGCCGACGTAAAGAATATTGTCATCGTGCACGGCGCGCTTGCCGATGGCTCCGGCTGGCGCAAAGCGACCGAAATCCTTGAAAAGAGAGGCTTCAACGTCACGATCGTGCAGGAGCCGATCACCTCGCTCAGCGACGACATCGCTATGACCAACCGCGTACTGGACCTGCAGGATGGTCCAACACTGCTCGTTGGTCACAGCTATGGCGGCATGGTGATTACCGAGGCCGGACACAATCAGAATGTCGTAGGCCTCGTTTATGTCGCGGCCTTCCAGCCGGACAAAGGTGAAAGTCTGCTTAGCCTCGCCAGCTCAAAGCCAGCTGGCGGCATGAATATTCGCGAGACGAAGGACGGAAAATACCTCTATCTTGATCCCGCCGCCTTCGCAAACGACTTCGCCGCCGACCTGCCGAAGGACGAGGCGGCATTCCTCGCGAAGTCGCAGGTCTTCGCCTCCAAGGAAGCATTCTCTGCAAAAGCTGGTGATCCTGCCTGGAAGACCAGGAAGAGTTGGTCGGTCGTCGCCACCCAGGACCGCTCAATTAATCCCGACCTTGAGCGGCAGATGGCGAAGCGTGCCGGCAGCGATGTAACCGAAATCGCGGCTAGCCATGCTGTCTTTGCCTCACAGCCAGAAAAGGTTGCCGATGTGATCGAGAAAGCAGCGAAAGCGGCTGGTCGTTAACTCCATGGCTGCGGATCGCTGCACCCCAGCGGTCCGCTTATCTAGACCATATTTCGTTCCCGCATATGAGGCCTAACGACCGGGTACGTGGGCCTCTGGCGCACTGAATCGGAGGTTGCTGCGATCCCGGCATACCGCGATGTATGATTTAGTTCGGAGCCTGATACCCTCGCTCCCCGACGCACCTAAGCTGTTGTTTGCTCCGACCCCAGCCTCTAGAGAATTATACTTAGCAGCGAAGAGAGAACCATGACAAGAATTGGCCTCATCGACCCAGCGGGCGCAACAACTCCCGCGGTGAGCAGGATCACGTCATGGATCGGGAACTTCTCAGCCATTACCTGGGAAGCTCCTCTAACGAGGCTGGCACGGAACCCAGGTGGGGCAACGCGATGACAAGGACCGCACTTGTGCTTCGACACGTTCCGTTCGAGGATCTCGGCACCTTTGGACCTGTGCTGAACGAGGCAGGCTACGCGATCCGGTATGTGACGGTCGGCGACCCAGGCTTTCCTGGGCAAAACCCGATCGAGCCCAACCTTCTCGTTATTCTCGGAGGACCGATCGGCGTCTATGAGGACGCGATCTACCCGTTCCTGAAGACCGAGCGGGCGTTCATCACGAAGCGCCTTGAGACCAAACGCCCGACCCTTGGCATCTGCCTCGGCGCCCAGTTGATGGCCGCTTCCCTCGGTGCTCCGGTGTTTCCGGCAGGGGTCAAGGAGATCGGCTTCGCGCCGATCCATCTGACGGACGCGGGGCGGACAAGCCCCTTGCGGCATCTCGAAGGCGTGCCGGTGCTTCATTGGCATGGCGACACCTATGCGCTGCCGCAAGGCGCAACGAACCTTGCATCCACCCCGCTGGTGCAGCAGCAGGCCTTCTCGATCGGTGAGACGATCCTAGGCATCCAGTTCCACCCCGAAGCCGAGACTGGGCCGGAATTTGAGCGGTGGCTTGTAGGGCATGCGGCAGAACTTGCTGGAGCAGGGATCAATGTTCCGGGATTGCGCCAGGATGCCCAGAGATATGGCAACGATCTTCAGTTAGCCGCTGGCGCGCTGCTTGAGGAATGGCTGGCAGGTCTCCAAGGCGCACGATGATGCCGAACTTACCGTTTCCTCTGATGGGGCTGCTGATCGGGGGCGTCAGGCCGCTCGGGAAGCGGGCAGCGCCGAGCGGGATTGCCAAGGCTCCGGTTACGGCTCCCGTGCTCCTGCGCCGCAGTGGGTTTCGGGGGGATGAACAAGGGGACACGGTGCGCCATGGCGGTCCGGAGAAGGCCGTGCATCATTATCCCTTCGATCATTATGCCTCATGGAAGACCGAAGTCGGTCCTCATGCCCTTCTCGATCAACCTGGAGCCTTCGGGGAGAATGTCTCGACTATAGGACTGACCGGAGCCGACGTCGCAATAGGCGACATCTTCCGCCTAGGCTACGCTCTGGTTCAGGTCAGCCAAGGCCGCCAACCATGCTGGAAACTGAATGAACGCTTCGCCGACATCCGAATGTCCAGACGCGTGCAGGTCACAGGCCGAACAGGCTGGTACTACCGGGTGCTGGAAGAAGGGATCGTGTCCCCAGGTGACGGTCTGAAGCTGGTGGAACGCACAAACGAGTATTGGACGATCAATCGGGTGTGGCATCACTTCTACGTTGACACCATGAATGCAGACGCCCTTCGCCAAATTTCAGAACTGCCAGCCCTTGCTCAGGGATGGCGGGATCATGCCGCAAACCGTCTCGCTACCGGGATCGTAGAGGATTGGAGCAGGCGACTCGACGGCTGAATTTCGGAGCCAGCCCCCTTTGCGGTACTCAAACCAGCCAAGGGTCTGCATTAGACCAAATGCGATGAACTGTGCCTCACAGGAACGTCCGGTATTTCCCTCGTGAGCTGAGGTTCAATCTACTTCGCAAATGTGCCATTTTGAGACCTTCCCGGCCTAGAGCCCGTGGTGAACTCTCGCGGAATGCTGTTTATGAAACCGGATGGTAGCATGCACACTTGGCCGCGAAGCGATTGCCGGCGGCGCACGCTCTTAGCAGCCCTCACTCATTCCGGAGCCTATGGAGCAAGCCGTGAACCCTTGATCTAGCCCCTATGTCCTGCGGTCGCCCGCTTGGCCACCCGCTTCGTGGCGGTCTCCTGCAAATAGCGCTCGATAGCCTCGTTGGCCTGCGCCCGCACCTGCCGCATTCGGTCGGCGTCGTCAAAGGCGTCCGGGAAGCGGCGCGACAGCCACAGGTAGGCCCCCGCGAGTCGGACCGTGCGCTCCTGGTGGTCGAGGTCAGCGAACGGGTTGCTGCGCAGCGCCGGAACGCCGGAGCCTGAGGCCAGCATCTGCGTCCATCCCTTGAGCACCTGGAACGAGAGCTCATCGCGCTGGTCGATGGGCGCCACCGACAGGGCGAACCTCTGCGTCAGGTTCAGCCTGGTGCGGTCGACCATCTCCGCAGTCTGCAGCATTGCGTCCATATCCGAGGGCTGGAATGGCGAGCCCTCGTAGAAGGCGGCCTGTGCGAAGTGCGTGAGCACCTCATGCAGGCTCTCGGTGCGCAGCTCCGAGGCCGCCGCACTGATCGCTACAAGGTCGGGGCGGGCGTAGAAGCGCGAGTCCGCGGCGGGCGCCGCCGGGGCGCCGGCGAGCGCCTTGCGGATCTGATCGATGCCCTCCTCCGTAGTGGAGGCCACGTAGCCAACGTCGTGGTGGCCGAAGCGGCCGGCGCGCCCGGCGATCTGGCGTATCTCGGGGTTGGTGAGCGGGCGATCCTCCTTGCCGTCGTACTTGCGCAGGGCGGAGAACACGACCCGCTGCAGGGGGCCCAGGTTGAGCCCCATGCCGATGGCGTCGGTGGTGACGAGCACCTCGGCCTCTCCGGTGCGGAAGCGCTCGGCCTCCGCGCGGCGCACCTCGGGGGAAAGCGCCCCGTAGATGGTGGCCACGGTGTGCCCCAGGCCGACGAGGACTTCGCGCTGCTCGTGCACCGCTTGGCGCGAGAAGGCCACGACGGCGTCGCCGGCCTTCACCTCCTCCAGGGGGACCGGCTTGTCGAGCAGGACGAGCGGAGTCTTGCGCTCGAAGGCGACCACCTCAAGGCTCTCGTTGGTAGCCTCAGCGGCACGGCGAACGTACGGCAGGGCATCGTCGGAGCCGGCCAGGATCACGGTTCTGGCCGGGATGCCGAAGAGCGCGTTGGTCCAGGCCCAGCCGCGGTCGGGGTCGGAGATCATCTGGATCTCGTCGATTACCGCCACCTCGACGGTGTGCTGCAGATCCGCAGTCTCGATGGTGCGAGAGACGTGGGTGGCGCCGTGGTCGCCGAAGACCTCCTCGCCGGTGACCATGCCGGCGTCGAGCCCCCGGTCGCGCAGGGCCTCGTAGTTCTCCAGGGCCAGGAGCCGCAGAGGGGCCAGGTAGGCGCCCGTGCCGGCCGCCGCGAGCCTCTCCAAGGCGGCATGGGTCTTGCCTGAGTTGGTGGGGCCCATGTGGAAGACGATCTGACGGGCCATGCCGCGCGCAGGGCGGAACTTGTCGATGTAGGTGCCGAAGCCGACCCGCTCGCGCGGGTTCCGGATGCCGGCATCCTGGCGGGCCAGCTTCTTCGCGCGGGCCCTGAGCTCCCTGAACTTGTCGGGCAAGGTCCGGACCAGGTCCGGGGAGAACGCGTACTGGCGCGAGCGCAGGGCATGATCCATGTGCTCGGCGTAGCTCGCGGCGCCCGAGCCAACCTCGGCGAGGTCCGCGCGCACGTCCTCGCGCAGCCGGTTGACCACCCGGTGCATGGACTTCCCCGTCTCCCGCTCAACGCAGTCGACCTCGGCCTTGAACTCGTCGAAGCGGTGGCGCGGGTCGTTGCGGACCGCCATCTCGTGCAGGATCTCGAGCATCTGCGGCGTGGGTGGCAGCATGAGGCGCAGCTCCATGCGGCCGTCGTCAAGGAGCGGCAGGCCGACCCGCACGGACCACGACACGGCGCCCTCCACGCCCTCGGACCAGCGCAGGGACGGGACTGCCTTGGTGAGCTCTCTGGCCCCCGTTGCAACCCACTCCTTGAGGCCCCGCATCTCGGTGAGAGCGGAGGCCACCCGGTCGTCGTCGACGAACCCGTCGTGCTCGGGCAGCCCTAGGTAGCGCCGGAGGCCCTCGGTGTCGACGTCGCGCCGCGACGGGGCCACCCTGCGGATCGCGTCCTGGAGGATGTCGGCGGTCTCTTGGTTTCGCTTGCGTGCCATGCCCTAGCATTCCTACCGGGAAAGACAGTGTCAACGCCGCTCGGCGCGAACTGTGCCCTCCGTCCAACGGCCGATCCTACATCTTAGAATGAGCCATGATGTGCCCTCGAATACTGACGAGCATTTGGGGAGCGCTCGCACCAACTCCGTTGCCATGACAGGGTCGTGTACACGCCTATGGTCCCGGACCAATCAAAATCGGCTTAGGGTCAGGCAGTAGAGTTCGCCTGCCCTCTGGAGCGTCCGATGTTCCTAGCTCAAGCGGACCTTTGGCGTACTTCCGCCCAGTGCCAAGAGCAGCCATTCGGCTTCTGCATCGTAGCCCTTGAAATTTCGTGCAGACCATGATCGCAGCCGCGCCATCCGCTCACCAGGCCGACTGCGGTGCAGGCTCAGCATAAGCAGTGCGCTGACACACATACAGTCGGCTAGGCGAGAAGCTTTACCCAGGTAAGCTTGATGAGCATCAGCCCAGATATGAACGGGTCCTGAGTGCACCGGCACAATCCGATGCACTCGTTTGATCTCGATCAAGCCAGGAACTGATCCCTTATGGGAAGCTGCCGGATCCGCTTGCCCGTC
>NZ_JBWBEW010000024.1:0-75944 GCF_056148915.1 Microvirga sp. jy35
TAGGACGCCTCCCGGCCGACCACAACCAGCCCTATGGAGTCAGCTATCCCGATTCCACGCAACCGCTGCACGCTCTAAGCGTGCTCAGCAGGCGTCACGGGATTCCTGAGCCCCATCCTTGATCCGGCCTGTGGAGGTCCTAAGCGTCCGCCACCCCGTGCTCCTCCGCGTAGCGGTTGGCAACCCGCGTCTGCCAGAGACACAGGGCCGGCGCGACGATCAGCTCGACGATAAGGCCGCCGATCATGAAGAGTGATGGGAGTCCGGTGAGGCCGAGGCCAACGAGCCGACCCAAACCGCCGATGACCACGAGCAGCGTCAGAAGCCTGAAGCGGCCCGTATGGATCTCGATGGACGGCAGGGTGCTCCAGAAGCAGAGGCCGATGCCCAGCAGCAGGCCGGACAGGAAGCGGAAATGGCTCTCCGCCGAGATGCTCACCGCATCGCCCGTCAGCGCCTGTCCGAATAGGACGCCGTAGAGCCCGGTTGCCACTGGAATGGCGGCGACGATCGCCACGCTTTGCTGCAGGAGCTTCCGCTCACGTTCCATGCTGGGCATAGGTTCTCCTATCTGTTCGCCTGCTTGAGAACAGGTGCCGCACTTATGGCGACGATAACCCCGATCGCACCCATCACAAGCGAGATGCCGCCGATCACCAAGCCCAGACTTCCCGGGCCCGAGAACACGCCAACCAGCAGCCCGGCAAGGGGCTGCGACAGGTTGTTGATGGTGATCATCACCCCCGTGGTCTTGCCGAAATCCTTCTGCGGAATGATCTTCTGGCGCAGGCTCCTGATGTAGACGGTGAACATCTTGTCGAAGCCGAGGACGAGGATGAAGCCTGCCGCATAGATCCAGTATTCGGAGCCGATGGCCGTCAACAAGCCGCCGATGAAGATGGCCGTGTAGGCAACGGCGCCCATTGCCCTCAAGGGGATGATGACGTGGGCAAGGAAGGTCAGGATTACGATGGTTGCGACGGCACTGGCGGTCTGCAGGAGCGCGTAGCTCTGCTCGGTCTGCCCATGGATGCCAGTCACCATCGCGGCCGATGTGGCCAGCGTCACACCGAAGACGAAGTTCAGACCGGCTGCCAGAGCAGCGGCGTTTCTCAGCCCCGGCAAATGCCAGAGGTGCTTGAAGGCAATCCGGAAAGGGGCGGTCCAGCTGTCATGGGCGGCTTCCGGCTGCGCGAGTTCGACCCGGCTCGAGCGATGCCAAAAGGTGAGGCCCAGATCCGCCAGCAGGAAAAGGAACGCCGTGATGCCGACCACGATCTGCCAGGGCCACACGCCGAGCAGGGCTGCTGCCAATATCGGACCGATCACCATACCGAGCTGATCGCCCAGCTGCGAGTAGGACAGGACCTTCTCGAACCGCTGATGCCTGAAGATTTGCGGCAGCATCACCTCCCGGGCGAGAAACCCTTGAGTCGAAAGAATCCCGCAGAGGGCCGAGAGAGCGATCAGCCAGCCGATGCCGCCAAGTAGCTCATGTCCGGCGACGCCCACGGCGCAGGTGAGAAGGCGGAAGCGCTGGCTGATGATCAGAAGAAACACCGGCGACCGGCGATCGCAGAGGATCCCGCAGACGGAAAACAGCAGGTAGCGCGGCAGAGTCTCAATGAAGAAGGCCAGCCCCGACAGGGCTGCGCTCTGCGTCGTCTTGAACACCACCAGGGGGACTAGGAACAGCAGCATCTGATCCGCCAGGCGGGCGAAGAAGAGAGAGATGAAGAAGCTGATGTCCGTGACGCGCACCAAGACCTCCTGGCGATCGAGCCGGTGCGACCGTCATAGTTACCGCGCTGTCATATCGTTTTGCCGTGCCCTGCGCCAGATCACAGATCTTTCACCAAGGGTTCTTTTCTGTTCGAAAAGCTCCGTCTAGGGTTGCGGAAACTCCATGGCTTCAGGGACTTCTCATGCCGGCACGGTTCGAACTCAACGGCGTCTTTCTCTCAGGCCCGACCCATAAGGTCGGTTTGATGCTGTCACTCGCCGGTGAGCCCTTCGATTATGTGCACGTGAACCTCGCGGCCGGGGAGCACAAGCAGCCGCCCTATCTCGCCAAGCAGCGCTACGGGCAGGTGCCGCTTCTCGTCGATCGCAACAGCGGTCGCCATCTGTGCCAGTCGGCGGCGATCCTGGAATATCTCGCCGACACTCTTGGCAGATTCGGAGGCGCGACCCTCGACGAGCGCCTCCAGACCCGCGAATGGCTCTACTGGGATTTCGACCGCCTGGCGCCATCCATCTACCGCTCCCGCGGCATCCGTGCCGGGTTCTTCAAGGGCGGAGAGGAGACCCTCGAGCTCTGCGCGGCCAATGCGGCCCTGGCGCTCAAGACCCTCGACAGGCATCTGTCGGGCCGCGACTGGATCGTGGGCGAGAACCCGACCATCGCCGACATTGATGTCTACGGCGTTCTCGTCTATGCATCCGACGCGGCAGTCGATCTCGCGCCCTACGGCAATGTCACTGCGTGGTTGAAGCGATTCGAAGCGCTGCCCGGGTTCAAGCGCCCGACAGACCTGCTGCCGTCTGAATCCCGCGAGGCCGCATGAGCAATCTCCTGATCCGCGAGGCATGGGCAGAGGATCTCGAAGCGATCATCCGCCTGCACGAGGAGGACGAGCTGGGCTCCCATGGCGATGCCTGGTCGCCTGAGACCCGTCCCGCCTATGAGGCAGCTTTCGGTGCTATTCAACGCAGCCCCGAAAACCAGCTGTTCGTAGCAGTCGACGGCAATGAGGTCGTCGGCACGTTCCAGCTCACCTTCATTCCCAATCTCACCGGTCGGGGTGCCCTGCGGGTGAAGGTGGAGAGCGTGAAGGTGAAGGCCGCGCGCCGCTCGTCGGGCATCGGTGCCAGGATGATGACCTTCGCGGAAGACCACGCCCGCAGCCACGGCGCCCGCGCCATGGAGCTCACCTCCAACAAGACCCGTGGAGACGCCCACCGCTTCTACGAGCGCCTCGGCTTCTCCCGCAGCCACGAAGGCTTCAAGAAGAAGCTCTGAAGACCTTCGGAGCCGTCAATTCAGCGTGTAGATCTCATGCCGCGCGGTGCCGGGTGGGCCTTTGCGGATCGTCACGCTCGCGTTCTGGGCGAGGGGATGGGTCTTCAGAATCCGCTCCACGGCACGGTACATCGCCTCCGCATCCCGGCCGTAGAGATAGATGATCGTATCGGTCGCTCCGATGGCATGGCCGTCGATTTCGCCGTGTCCGCCAAGGGCAACCTCAAGCTGGCTCTCGAAATCCGAGAGGCCGTACTCCTCGTAGATGGCCCGGGGGAGCGACGCCCCATCGAGGCGGATCAAGAGGGCCTGCTGGGGTGGTACGGCTTTCCCCGCGGGAGCGGCCTGCTTGGTGATGATGCGGGAAAGCCAGTTCACGAAGACCTCCTGTTCGTGCGGGATGTCTCGGCTGCTCAGGCCTTCGTGCCTTCCTTGAGGCGCTTGTTGCAGTCGCTCCAGAACTTCGGCCACTTCATGTCCTTGGCGACTTTGCCACCGGCCTTGGCTTCCTTCCACTCGAGGCTGCACTTGCTCATGCGCTCGCGGGCAGCCACCTGGGCAGCGCTCGGCTCCTTCCTCGGCTTGGTCTCGGCAGCCTGCACGGCCCCCGCCAAAGCAACGACTGCCCCAGCGGCAAGGACGGAGCTCACAAGTCGGTTCATCATCGAATCACCCCCAGCAGTATTCTAAATGTTATAACATGTTTGAATCGAAGCTGTGTAACATGCAAGCCCCGTCTGGCTGCCATGCACGCTCCCGCCGATTTTTTCGTTGCAGGCGAGGGTGTCAGCTCCGATCTTTTGTCCTAACGTCCTGTCACGGATCCTTGTCTTCACCCAGGAGAGGCATTCCAATGGCGGCTTCCGCCCAGCAACCGATCGATCTCTATTACTGGCCCACCCCGAACGGGTGGAAGATCACCATCATGCTCGAGGAATGCGGGCTGCCCTATGCGATCCACCCGGTGAACATCGGCAAGGGCGATCAGTTCAAGCCGGAATTCCTGAGCATCTCCCCCAACAACAAGATGCCGGCCATCGTCGATCATGACGGGCCGGGGGGTGAGCCGATCTCCGTGTTCGAGTCCGGCGCCATCCTGCAGTATCTCGGCCGCAAGACAGGCCGGTTCTATCCCCAGGACGAGCGGCAGCGCGTCGAGGTCGATCAATGGCTGTTCTGGCAGATGGGCGGCTTCGGCCCCATGCTCGGACAGGCGCACCATTTCCGCATCTACGCGCCGGAAAAGGTGGCTTACGCCATCGACCGCTACACCAACGAGACCAACCGGCTCTACGGGGTGCTGAACACGCGCCTCGCGGACAGGGAGTTCGTGGCCGGCGAGTACTCCATTGCCGACATGGCCATCGCCCCTTGGGCGAAGCTCTGGGAACGCCAGGGCCAGAACATCGAGGACTTCCCGCACGTGAAGCGCTGGCTCGGGACGATGCTCGCCCGCCCGGCGGTCCTGCGCGGTATCAAGGTCAGCTCCGAGGACCGCAACAAGACCGACCTCACGGACCCGGCCGTGCAGGCCGTGCTGTTCGGCCAGAAGGCGCGCTAGCGATTACAGTCGTCATCCCCGAACTTGTTCCGGGGATGCATGTCTCAAACATGATTGAAGATATGGATGGCCGGGACGAGCCCGGCCATGACGCGAAGGGAGTGAGGCCGCTCTCGGGCCGTCAATTCACCTTCGCCCAGGTCTGCGAGCGGCAGATCAGGCCGCCGAAGACGCAGCCGGAGAGCTGCATGGCCTTGCCGCCGGCAAAGTTCATCTTGCCGTTATAGGTCTTACCGTCCTTGTAGTTGTAGAGCTGGCCCGTGAAGCCCTCTGCGGCGGGCTGGATGTTGGAGATCATCTGGATTCCGACCAGATTGCGTCCCTTCAGCTTCGGGTCCGGGTTGTTCACGTCCTTGGC
Organism: Microvirga sp. jy35; assembly: GCF_056148915.1. Classification (NCBI taxonomy): domain Bacteria; kingdom Pseudomonadati; phylum Pseudomonadota; class Alphaproteobacteria; order Hyphomicrobiales; family Methylobacteriaceae; genus Microvirga; species Microvirga sp. jy35. The sequence continues at coordinate 4,942 of NZ_JBWBEW010000024.1, forward strand.
CTCGCCCTGGACGGAGATGATGGTGCCGCAATAGGCGCCGCCGCATCGGGCGATGCGCACCCTGGTCTCGCCGGTTTCGCTCAAGTATGTGCCGCTCGGGTCCGCCGGCTGGGCGGAGGCCGGAAGGGCGAGCGTGACGAGGCCGAGGGCGAGAATGGTTTGTTTCATTGGGAACTCCCTGTCTGCCGGTCTTCATCGGACCGATCCAGGAAGAGACTAGGGGAGGCGGTTAAGCTTTCCAAGCGGGCCGTGTCAAAAGGCGCTTGAGGCCCAGGGGGCTCACCGCTATAAGCGCCCCACTTCACCATTTCCCCAACAAATAGAAGCGAGTTGTCATGGCTATCGAGCGCACCTTCTCCATCATCAAGCCCGACGCGACCGAGCGTAACCTCACCGGCGCGGTCAACGCAGTCATCGAAAAGGCCGGCCTGCGGATCGTCGCCCAGAAGCGCATCCTCATGAGCCGCCGCGAGGCCGAGACCTTCTACGCTGTCCATAAGGAACGCCCCTTCTTCGGCGAACTTGTGGACTTCATGATCTCCGCCCCGGTCGTCGTGCAGGTTCTGGAAGGTGAGAACGCCGTGCTCCGCTACCGCGAGATCATGGGCGCCACCAACCCGGAGAGCGCCGCCGAGGGCACCATCCGCAAGCTCTACGCCAAGTCGATAGGCGAGAACTCGGTCCATGGCTCCGACAGCCAGGACAACGCCAAGATCGAGATCGCCCAGTTCTTCTCGGGCAACGAGATCGTGGGCTAAGCTCCGACTGGCCTTTGGCTATGATCAGGCCGCCCTCGAGGCGGCCTTTTTTGTTGAGCGGCCGGTACGCGCTCCCTCCCTCCCCCTTGTGGGGAGGGGCAGGGGTGGGGGTGGTCCGACCGGGTGAGACCTTTCCGTTAAACCCACTACGTCATGGCCGGGCTTGTCCCGGCCATCTCGATACGGTGAGGCGTAGCCCTTTTCCAATCGGGATCACCGGCACAGGGCCGGTGATGACGTGGTAACAGCGTTGACGCTATGATTGAGCGCAGCGCTATGACTTTGCGACCTCCACCCGGCCGCTGCGCGGCCTCCCTCCCCGCAAGGGGGAGGGAAGATCAGGTGCCTTTTCATTTTCAGCCGTTTCCCTCATCATGCGCCCACCATGAACCAAGCTCCCCGCATCGAACGCCGCGCCTCGGTCTGCCCGCACGATTGCCCCTCCGTCTGCTCCCTCGAGGTGGAGGTGATCGACGGGCGCAGTATCGGCCGCGTGCACGGGGCCAAGTCCAACAGCTACACGGCGGGCGTGATCTGCGCCAAGGTCGCCCGCTATGCGGAGCGCATCCACAACCCGGACCGGCTGCTCTATCCGATGCGGCGCACGGGCCCGAAGGGTTCCGGCCAGTTCGAGCGCATCTCCTGGGACGAGGCGCTGGACATCGTGGCCCAAAAATTCCTGGAAGCCGAGCAGGAGTTCGGCTCTGAATCCGTTTGGCCCTACTACTATGCCGGCACGATGGGCTACGTGATGCGCGACGGCATCAACCGCCTGCGGCATGTGAAGAAGTATTCCGGTCAGTATTCCACCATCTGCACGGCCATGAGCTGGACCGGATATGTGGCCGGCACCGGCCACCTGCGGGGTGCGGATCCGCGCGAGATGGCGGTCTCCGACTGCATCGTGATCTGGGGCACCAACGCGGTTCACACCCAGGTCAACGTGATGACCCACGCCATGAAGGCCCGCAAGGAACGCGGCGCCAAGATCGTCGCCATCGACATCTACGACAACGCCACCATGAAGCAGGCCGACATGGCGCTGCTCGTCCGGCCCGGCACCGACGGAGCGCTCGCCTGCGCGGTGATGCACGTGCTGTTCCGCGACGGTTATGCCGACTGGGATTATCTTGAGCGCTATACCGATTATCCGCGCGAGCTGGAGGAGCACCTCAAGACCCGCGATCCGGCCTGGGCCTCGGCCATCACCGGCCTGTCGGTGGAGGAGATCGAAGCCTTCGCCAAGCTCGTGGGCACCACAAAGCGCACCTATTTCCGCCTGGGCTTCGGCTTCGGGCGGCAGCGCAACGGCGTGGTCAACATGCATGCTGCCCTGTCGATTCCGGCCGTCACGGGCGCTTGGCAATACGAGGGCGGCGGGGCGCTTCATTCCAACAGCGGCATCTATCGCTGGAACAAGGCCCTGATCGAGGGGCAAGACGCCATCGATCCGTCGATCCGCATTCTCGACCAGTCGCAGATCGGCCGCGTGCTGACCGGCGACGCGCAGGCCCTCTACAACGGCCCGCCGGTCAAGGCCATGCTGATCCAGAACACCAACCCGGTCTCCGTTGCGCCCGAGCAGGAGTTGGTGAAGCAGGGCTTCATGCGCGACGATCTCTTCGTCTGCGTCCACGAGCAGTTCATGACCGAGACGGCCCTGATGGCCGACATCGTGCTGCCCGCGACCATGTTCATGGAGCACGACGACCTCTATTCCGCCGGCGGCCACCAGCATTTCCAGGTTGGCCCGAAGCTCATCGACCCGCCGGGCGAGTGCCGCTCGAACCACGAGGTCTTCCGCGGGCTGGCCTGGCGCCTCGGCGCAGAGCATCGCGGCTTTGCCATGGAGCCGCGGGAAATCATCGACTGGACGCTGCAGAATTCGGGCAGGGGTTCGCTCGAAAACCTCGAGGCGCAGGTTCACGTCGATGCGCAGCCGCCCTTCGAGGAGGCGCATTTCTTGCAAGGCTTCGCCTATCCGGACGGCAAGTTCCGCTTCAAGCCGGACTGGACGAAAATTCCGTCCTCGAACAACGGCCCCATGGGCCCCTGGGCCAGCATGCCGGCCTTGCCCGATCATTGGGGCGTGATCGAAGCGGCCACCGAGGAGCACCCGTTCCGCCTCGCCACGAGCCCGGCCCGCAACTTCCTCAACTCCAGCTTCACCGAGACGCCGACCTCGCTGGATAAGGAGCGGCGGCCCGAGGTGATGATCCACCCGCGCGATGCCGAACCGCAGGGCATTGTCGAAGGCGACTGGGTGAAGCTGAAGAACCATCGCGGCGAGGTCTATCTTCGCGCCAAGCTCTTCGACGGGGTGCGGCGCGGCGTGCTGATTGCCGAGGGCATCTGGCCCAACGCCGCCCACCCGTATGGGCGCGGCATCAACACGCTCACCGGCGGCGATCAGGTGGCGCCCTATGGCGGAGCCGCGTTCCACGACAACCGGGTGGCGCTGGAAAAGGCTGAACTCGACCCGTCCCTGGAGCCGCCGGTGGCGCGCAAGCACCACCGCCCCGAGGCGCTCGTCGGCTGAACCTAAAAACACCCTCTTCGTCATAGCCGGGCTTGTCCCGGCCATCCCGATCCGATGAGCACGGCGCTCAATATAATCGGGATCACCGGCACATGGCCGGTGATGACGGAGCAGGTGGATTTCCAGACAGGCTCTCAGGATGAGGCAGGGCAAGGGTCTCTGGAAAGGTGCGGTCAGATCTCCTTAAGCCTGTTTGCCGCTTCCTCTTGATCCTGAACGGCCAAGCCTATTCTTAAACGCCGAACGTGATTTCATCTCTGGGGAGCTATCCATGATTTCGACCGTCCGTGCGCTGCTCGTCGCAGCTGCCGTCTCCTTGAGCGCGACCGCCGCCCATGCGGCCGCCTCCAACATGCCCACCCAGTACCAGCCCGATCCGGCCTTGAAGACCGAAAGCATCGGTCAGCTTCGAGCCCGCGTGAGCCAGGCCTGCGCCATCACGCAGGCGAAGCTCCAGAGCGAGGCCAGCGAATCCTCACTGAACCGGGCCTGTGGCTGCTATGCGGGCCGCACCATGCGCTCCCTGAATGCCGACGAGGTCCAGGCTTATCGCGACACCGGCGTATTCAACGAGACTGCGCGCGCAAAGGCGCTCACGGCTCTCGACGCCTGCAAGCTGCCACGGCCGCAGATCTAGCCACATCATCGATCGCGATGCAGAAGGGCCGGGTTGATCCCGGCCTTTTTTGTTGAGGCATGGGGGCTGTCGAGCCCGGTTTTACCCCGGCAGCAGGTCGATTACGCGCATGATGGCCACCGTGGTGCCGGTGTTTCTGCTGCGCTCCGGCATGTTCTTGGCGCAGGACCATACGTCGCCCTTTTTGTAGAGGGTGTCGCCGGATCCAGTGTCCACGGTCAACTCGCCTTCGAGCATGTGGCAGACCATGTCGTTGCCCATGCTCGCACCGCTGGTGCTCGCGCCGGGCTGATAGATGTTGTCGCGCATCGAGACCGTTTTGTAGTTCGGGATCATCGTCTCGCGCTTCGAGTAGTCTACGCGACGAACCCCTGGGGCGATTTCCCGGCTTTCGGTTGAGCCGGAGGTTTGCGCGGCGGCAGGTGCGACTGGAAGAACAACAGACGCTACGGCAATGTTGAGCAAGGTCTGGCGACGGTTAAGCGATTTCATGGCTTCCTCCCGTCAAAGAGGCCACCCCAGCACCTGGGATTCCACGCCCGTTGCGGGCATGTGTCAATCGCTCATTGCAATCCGTTGCGCGCTGCCTCGGCCGGCGAATGCAGCGCGCCGTCTGCATTCCAGCCGCGCGCGAACAGAACCCGTCCATTCTCCAGCCGTGCCGTGCCTTCGCAGATCATCCGCAGCGCCTGAGGATAAATCCGGTGCTCCTGCACGATCACACGTGCTGCCAGGCTCTCCTCGGTATCGCCCGGCACGACCGGCACGACCGCCTGGGCGATGATGGGGCCGGCATCGAGCTCCGGCACCACGAAATGCACCGTGCAGCCATGCACCAGAACGCCATCTTCCAAGGCCCGTCGATGGGTCTGCGTGCCGCGATAGAGGGGCAGGAGGGAGGGATGGATGTTGATCATTCGCCCGGCCCAGCGCTCCACGAACCAGTCGGTGAGCACCCGCATGAAGCCGGCAAGGCAGACGCAGGCGATGTCGTGATCGCGCAGCGCGGCATCGAGCGCCCGGTCGAAGCTCTCCCGGTCGGGAAAGGCCTTGTGATCGATGGCAAGCGTCGCGATCCCGGCCGCCTTCGCCCACGCCAATCCCTCCGCACCGGGGCGGTTCGAGAGCACGAGGGCGATCTCGGCCGGAAAGTCCGCAGCGCTCGCCGCCTCGATCAGCGAGACCATGTTCGAGCCGCGGCCCGATATCAGGATGGCGACGCGGCGGGACATCAGAGCTTCAGGGAGCCCGAATTCTGCACGCGCTCGCCGCCCGTGTGCGCAATCGTTTCGCCGATGCGAACCGGGTTCTCGCCCGCCTGGCACAGTCGCTCAATGACGGCGTCCGCCTGAGCCGCGCTCGCCACTACGATCATGCCGATACCGCAGTTGAAGGTGCGCAGCATTTCGGCCTCCGCCACGCCACCGGTTCGGCTGAGCCAGCCGAAGACGGGCGGGACAGCGATGGCATCGAGGTCGAGGCGCACGCCGACGCCGTCGGGCAGGACGCGCGGGATGTTGTCCGGGAAGCCGCCGCCGGTGATGTGGCAGAGCGCGTTGATGCCTTCGCCGCCTTTCAAAACCTCCAGCAGGGCCTTCACGTAGATCCGGGTCGGCTCCAGCAGGGCCTGGGCCAGCGTCTTGCCCGGTGCGTAGGGAGCGGGTGCATCCCAGGCGAGGCCCGAATGCTCCACGATCCGGCGCACCAGGGAGAAGCCGTTGGAATGAACCCCGGAGGAGGGCAGGCCGATCAGCACGTCGCCGACGGTCACGCTCTTCGGCAGCAGGGTGCCGCGCTCGGCGGCCCCCACCGCGAAGCCCGCAAGATCGTAGTCGCCCTTGGCATAGAGGCCGGGCATCTCGGCGGTCTCGCCGCCGATCAGCGCACAGCCGGCCTGGAGGCAGCCCTCGGCGATGCCCTTGACGATATGGACGCCGACCTCGGGCGAGAGCTTTCCGGTGGCGAAGTAATCAAGGAAGAACAGAGGCTCGGCGCCCTGCACGATGATGTCGTTGACGCACATGGCCACGAGGTCGATGCCGATGGTGTCATGAATGCCCGTGTCGATGGCGATCTTCACCTTGGTGCCGACCCCGTCATTGGCAGCAACCAGGATCGGGTCCTTGAAGCCCGCGGCCTTGAGGTCGAACAGCCCGCCGAAACCCCCGATCTCCGCGTCCGCACCGGGACGGCGCGTGGATCGCACCAGGGGCTTGATCTGGTCGACCATGGCGTTGCCCGCATCGATGTCGACGCCCGCTTGGGCATAGGTCAGGCCGTTCGTCTGCTTCTCGGTCGTCATGGCTCACCCCGTGTTGGGTGGGCAGTAAGGCGGGCGGGGGCGGGAGGCAAGGGGTTTTGCATGGTCCGAATTGTGGCTCCACCGCCATCCCGGACGAAGCGCAGCGGAGATCCGGGATCGTTGGACGAGTGCGGCTCCTCTTCACCTCTCCCGGTGGGAGAGGTCGGACCGGAGGTCCGGGTGAGGGGTTAGTGTCCGCTCCGGATAGATCTGTAACCCCTGACCCCGACCCTCTCCCTCAGGGAGAGGGAGACCCGAGCTACATCCTGCACGCGATCCCGGATCGGCTTTGCCGTCCGAAATGACCACAAAGAATACCCATTATCCCCACTCGCAAACGCCCGGATTGAACTCCGCCCCCCGAGCGTCCATCATCGGGATCCGATGACCATTCCGAACATCATCACCATCGGCCGCCTCATCATCGTGCCTATCGTGATCGTCATGATCATGCAGCAGCGGTGGGTCGCGGCCTTCGTCCTGTTCGTGGTGGCCGGGATATCGGATGCCGTCGACGGGTTCATCGCCCGCCGGTTCGACATGAGGAGCGAGTTCGGGGCCTATATCGATCCCATCGCCGACAAGGCGCTCCTCGTCTCGATCTACGTGACGCTGGCCGTCGTCGGGGCGATCCCGAGCTGGCTTGCCATCATCGTGGTGTCCCGGGACGTGATGATCGTGGCGGCCGTGCTCCTGTCGTGGGTCATGAGCCGCCCGGTCGAGATCAAGCCGCTCCTTGTGAGCAAGCTGAATACGGGCGCCCAGATCGCCTTCGCGGCCTTCGCGCTCGCCGCCAATGCCTTCGGGGCGGAGCTCGCCGGGCTCGAGGATGTCGCCATGCTTCTGGTGGCCACCTTGACCGTAGCCTCGGCCGGTGCCTATCTCGGGGGCTGGCTCAGGCACATGACCACCTGAAGGCCGGAAAGATAAGGTATGGGGAGCCGATGACGGTCCAACGGCAGATCGGGTTCTGGATTGCGGCGCTGGTCGTCGCGGTGCTGCTGCTGTTCGTGCTGCGCGGCATTCTGCTGCCCTTCGTGGCCGGCTTTGCGCTCGCCTATCTGCTGGACCCCCTGGCCGACCGGATGCAGAAGATCGGGATCGGGCGTCTGGGCGCCAGCCTGCTGATCCTCGTCCTCTTCGTGCTGGTCTTCATCGTCGCCCTGATGATCCTGGTGCCCTTCGCGGCCCAGCAGGTAGGCGCATTCGTGGAGAGGCTGCCCGGCTACGTGGCACGGCTTCAGGAGCTCGGGGCCGAGCAGCTCGGCCCGCTCGTCCGGCGGCTCGGCATTGAGGAGGTGCTTCCGGCCGCGCCCCCGTCCGTCGGCAACCTGATCAGCCAGGGCATTGCCTGGATGACCACCTTCCTGCAGGGGCTCTGGTCCGGCGGGCAGGCCCTGATCGGCATCTTCTCCCTGCTTGTGGTGACGCCGGTGGTGGCCTTCTACATGCTCGTCGACTGGGACCGCATGGTCAGGACGGTGGATTCCTGGATGCCGACGCGTCACCGGGACACGATCCGCTACATCGCCCGTGACATCGACCGGGCGATTGCCGGCTTCGTGCGCGGGCAGGCCCTCGTGTGCCTCATCCTCGGCACCTTCTATGCGGTCAGCCTCGCGTTGATCGGCCTCAATTTCGGCGGCCTGATCGGCATGACGGCGGGCATCCTGAGCTTCATCCCCTATGTGGGCTCGCTCACCGGCCTTATCCTGTCGGTGGGCGTCGCCATCGTGCAGTTCTGGCCGGACTGGACCATGATTGCCGCGACGCTCGGCATCTTCATCTTCGGCCAGTTCGTGGAGGGCAACATCCTCTCGCCGAAGCTGGTGGGCGAATCCGTCGGCCTGCATCCCGTCTGGCTCATGTTCGCCCTGGTGGCCTTCGGCGCGCTCTTCGGCTTCGTCGGCCTGCTGCTGGCGGTCCCCCTCGCGGCGGCTATCGGGGTCATCGCCCGCTTTGCCCTGCGCCAGTACCTGGCAAGCCCGCTCTACCGGGGCACGGACCCGGTGATCCTCAATCCCCGCATCGAGATCGACCAGAAGGCCGATCTCGATGCGTGATGCCCCCAAGCAGCTGGCCTTCGATCTTCCCCTCGATCCGCGTTTCGGGGCCGAGGACTTCCTTGTCAGCCCCTCCAACGAGCAGGCCTATGGCCTGATCGAGAGCTGGCCCGACTGGCCGGACACGATCCTCGTGCTCGTTGGCCCCCGCGGCAGCGGCAAGAGCCATCTGGCCTCCATCTGGGCGACGAGCGCCCATGCTTGGACCGTCGATGCCGCGGCCATCACCCACGACAAGGTCCCGCATCTCGTCTCGAACGGGGCGCTCGCCATCGAGGACATGGACAGGGGGGAGCGCGACGAGGCGGCCCTGTTCCATCTCCTGAACCTGGCTCGGGAGAGGAAGGCGTCCCTTCTCATCACCTGCGAGACACCTCCCGACCGCTGGTCTCTCAGAACGCCCGATCTCCTGTCCCGCCTGCGGCTGGCGCCCAGCGTCGCCCTGGATGCGCCGGACGATGCCCTCCTCAAGGCGGTGCTGGTAAAGCTCTTCGTCGACAGGCAACTCGTGGTCGATACCTCCGTTGTCGACTATATTGCTCTGCGGATCGAACGCTCGCTCGCCAAGGCCTCCGAAATCGTGGCTCTCCTCGACCGGGAGGCTCTGAGCCGGGGCCGGCGCGTCTCGCGGGCGATCGCGGCCGAGATCCTTGGAGCCGCGCAGGAAACGGATGAGAACGAGTGAAGCCAGACACCAACGCCCTGTTGTCGAACCGTCGTGAAACCGTCACGAAGCCCAGAGCAAAACGGACGTCGAAGAAGGAAACGGCGGAGACCGAGGTGCGTAGCGCGTTTGCCCTAAAAGAGGTGGAGACCGTCAGCGAGGCTCCGCTGCCGAAGGCCCCGCCGGATATCGAGTTCGACGGTGCGGCCCTGCGGAAGTTCCCCCAGCGCTTCATCAACCGCGAGCTGTCCTGGCTGCAGTTCAACCGGCGGGTGCTGGAAGAGGCTTCAAACAGCCATCACCCGCTCCTGGAGCAGCTGCGCTTTCTCTCGATCTCGGCAGAGAACTTGGACGAGTTCTTCATGGTCCGTGTCGCGGGCCTGCGCGGTCAGGTGCGCTCCGGCGTGGCGACTGTGTCCCAGGATGGGCTCTCGCCCCAGGAGCAGCTGAGCAAGATCTCCACCGCGGTCTCGCACCTCGCCTCCGACCAGCAGCGGCGCTGGCGCGAGTTGCGCGACACTCTGCTGGAGGAGGGCATCATCCTCGTGGAGGGGACAGGGCTGACGAAGGCGGAGACCTCATGGCTCGAGGATTACTTCCTCAACCACGTCTTCCCGGTGCTCACGCCGCTTGCCATCGATCCGGCGCATCCGTTCCCGTTCATCCCGAACCTCGGCTCCTCCATCGCCCTGAAGCTGGTGCGCCAGAGCGACGGCAAGGTGCTGAACGCCCTGATCCGTCTGCCGTCACGGGGCGAGCGCTTCGTCCGGCTTCCGGATTTCGCCGAGACCGGCGCCACCCGCTTCATCGCCCTCGAGCAGATGATCGTGCTCTTCACGAGCAGGCTTTTCCCCGGTTACGACGTGCAGGGGCAGGGCGCCTTCCGTGTGATCCGCGACTCCGACATCGAAGTCGAGGAAGAGGCCGAGGATCTGGTGCGCCTGTTCGAGACGGCCCTCAAGCAGCGCCGCCGCGGCAGCGTCATCCGCCTCGAGGTCGAGGCGGCCATGCCCGAGGACCTGCGCCTCTTCGTGGCCGACGAATCCGAGGTTTCGAACGACGAGGTCTTCGTCGTCGAGGGCATGATGGGCCTGCGCGACCTGTCGCAGCTCGTGGCCCTCGAGCGCCCCGACCTCAAGTTCAAGCCGTACAACCCGCGCTTTCCCGAGCGCATCCGCGAGCACAGCGGCGATTGCTTCGCGGCCATCCGCGAGAAGGACATCATCGTCCACCATCCTTACGAATCCTTCGATGCCGTGGTGCAGTTCCTGCGCCAGGCGGCGGGCGATCCGAACGTGGTGGCGATCAAGCAGACGCTCTACCGCACCTCGTCCGACTCGCCCATCGTGGCGGCCCTCGCAGAAGCGGCGGAAGCCGGAAAGTCCGTCACGGCGCTCGTGGAGCTCAAGGCGCGCTTCGATGAGGAGGCCAATATTCGCTGGGCGCGCGACCTGGAGCGCGCGGGCGCTCAGGTCGTGTTCGGATTCATCGAGCTGAAGACCCACGCCAAGCTGTCCATGGTCGTGCGCCGCGAGGGCAGCCAGCTCATCACCTATTGCCATGTGGGCACGGGCAACTACCACCCGATCACAGCGCGCATCTACACGGATCTCTCCTACTTCACCGCCGATCCGGTGATCGGACGCGACGTGTCGCGCATCTTCAACTTCGTCACCGGCTATGCGGAGCCGGCGGAGCTGGAGCGCATGGCGGTGTCGCCGCTCACTCTCAAGAAGCGGCTCCTTCAGCACATCGACGAGGAGGTGGCACACGCCAAGGCGGGACGGCCTGGCGCAATCTGGGGCAAGTGCAACTCGCTGGTCGATCCCGACATCATCGACGCGCTCTACGATGCATCTGCTGCCGGCGTGCAGATCGACCTCATCGTGCGCGGCATCTGCTGCCTCAGGCCCGGCATCAAGGGGCTGTCGGAGAACATCCGCGTGAAGTCCATCGTCGGGCGCTTCCTGGAGCACACGCGCATCTATGCCTTCGGCAACGGCCATGGGATGCCCAACCCCAAGGCCCATGTGTACATCTCGTCCGCCGACCTCATGTCGCGCAACCTCGACCGCCGCGTCGAGGCGCTGATGCCGATCGTCAACACCACCGTGCACCAGCAGGTGCTCGACCAGATTATGCTCGCCAACCTGCTCGACAACGAGCAGAGCTGGACGGTATTACCCGACGGAACGAGTCACCGGGTGGTGCCCGCCAAGGGCGAGGAACCATTCAACGCCCACAAGTATTTCATGACGAACCCAAGTCTGTCAGGCCGTGGCAAGTCCCTCAAGATCTCCAGCCCCAAAGCGCTCGCCAAGCGCGGGCAGCGCTAGCGTGCCGGCCCTCAGCTTCGAGGCTCCGGGACGGCTCAAGCTCGGACGCCCGGTCGCGATCATCGATATCGGCTCGAACTCGGTGCGTCTTGTGGCCTACGAGGGTCTCTCCCGCGCCGTCACGCCGATCTACAACGAAAAGGTCCTCTGCGGTCTCGGCCGCCATGTGGCAACCACCGGCCGCCTCGACGAGGAGGCCGTCGACCGGGCCCTGCGGGCGCTCGCGCGATTCCGCGTTCTGTGCGACACGATGAACGTGTCGGATGTGTTCGTGCTCGCCACTGCGGCAGCGCGCGACGCTTCCAACGGGCCCGCCTTCCTGGAGGCCGCCGCGAAGGCCTGCGGTCAGCCGATCAGCCTGCTGTCGGGTGCCGAGGAGGCGAGGGCCTCGGCCCTTGGCGTCATCGCCGGCTTTCATGAGCCGGACGGCATCGTCGGGGACATGGGCGGCGGCAGCCTGGAGCTGGTGGATGTGCGCGGCTCGCAGGTGGGGCAGGGCATCACCATGCCCCTCGGCGGCCTTGCCCTGCAGGACGTCAGCGGCGGCTCGTTGAAGAAAGCTCAGAAGATCGTGCGCGAAGCCCTTGGCCGGGCTCCGGAATATCTGGAACACGTGCACGGACGCACGTTCTATGCCGTGGGCGGCACTTGGCGCGCGCTCGCCAAGCTGCATCAGGCGGCGCAGAATTATCCTCTCCACGTCATGCACGGCTACATCCTCGATCCCGAGGATGGCCTCGACTTCCTGCATCTCGTGGAGGAGGCCGATTCGAAGACGCTGAAGGATATCGAAAGCATTTCGGAAGCCCGCCGTCCGCTGCTCGCCTACGGGGCCATGGTGCTGGAGGAGATCATCCGCCTCGGTGAGCCCAAGGAGGTGGCGATTTCCGCTTTCGGCGTCCGCGAGGGCGTGCTGTTCGACAAGCTCGACCCGGAAACCCGCGAACGCGATCCGCTCATCGCGGCCGCGAGCGACCTCAACCTCCTGCGCTCCCGCTCGCCCCGCCATGGCGAGGAGCTGTGCGCTTGGACGGAAGCCTTCATCCGGAGCCTCGGCCTGCCGGAAACGGAGTACGACGCGCGGCTGCGCCGCGCGGCCTGTCTGTTGGCCGATATCGGCTGGCGCGCACATCCCGACTACCGGGGCGAGCAGAGCCTCAACCTCATCGCTTATGGAGCCTTCGCCGGGCTCGACCATCCGGGCCGCGCCTATCTCGCCCTGTCGATCTTCTTCCGGCACGAGGGGCTTTCCCCCGACAAGGTGAGTTCGCGCATCAAGACGCTCGCCGGCCCGCGCCTCATGGAACGGGCCCGGCTGCTGGCTGCGCTCATGCGCGTCGCCTACCCGGTCTCGGTTGCCATGGAGGGGGTGCTGCCCCATGCGCCGCTTCTTGCCCGCGGCAACCGGGTGGTGCTGCAGCTGCCGGCCCACATGGAGCCGCTCGCCAATGAGCGCCTGACCGGCCGCATGCGGGGCTTGGGCAAGCTCCTCAACATGGAACAATCGATAGAGATCGTGTGACGCGATGGCCGAGATCAAGACCACGGCGTCGCGCATCGTCTACGAGAACCGCTGGATGCGCGTGCGCGAGGATGCCATCGAACGGCTGGATGGCTCGCCCGGCATCTATGGTGTCGTCGAGAAGGCGGATTTTGCCGTCATCGTTCCGCTCGACGATGGCCTGATCCATCTCGTGGAGCAATATCGCTATCCCGTGCAGGGCCGCTTCTGGGAGCTGCCCCAGGGCTCATGGGAAGATGCGCCCGGGACCGATCCGTTGGAGCTTGCGCGGGCCGAATTGCGCGAGGAAACGGGGCTGACGGCTGCCACCATGACCCATGTGGGTCATCTGTTCGAGTGCTACGGCTACTCGACCCAGGGCTACCACATCTATCTCGCCCAGGGGCTTCAGGCGGGGGAAGCCCAGCGCGAACGGACCGAGCAGGATATGGTGAGCCGCGCATTCCCCGTTGCGGAGGTCCTCAGGATGATCGCCGACGGGCGCATCAAGGATGCGGCAACGGTGTCATCGCTCGGATTGCTGCGGCTGAAGGGGCTTCTCTGACAAGCCTCGGCCTTGCCCGCCGTCATGACCGGACTCGTTCCTGGCATCCGCGTTTCTCCAGCACTACATCCTCCACTGTCATTCCGGGGCCGCGCAGCGGAGCCCGGAAACCATAACCGCTGACGATTCGGATCAAAGCGCGAGGAAAGCCGCCGCATTCCTCTTGCGAATGTCGTGTTTATGGATCCCCGCCTGCGCGGGGATGACAGTTGGGGTACTGTTGCAGTGCTGGGAACGGCAGCAAAGACGTGGATGGCCGTGACAAGCACGGCCATGACGGGTGAGGGCACCTGTCCGCCGGCACCTTAAGTCGCCCCAATCTCCCTGAGCTTCACCCGCCCGCGCTCCAGCACCATCCCGAGCTGCCCATTCTTGAGCGCCAGCGCCTTTTCGCCGAAGAGCTTGCGCCGCCAGCCGTGGAGCGAGGGCACGTCGGCATCGTCGCTCTCGGCGATGGCCTCCAACTCCTCGACGGTGGCGATGATCTTCGGCGCCACGCCCTCCTGCTCGGCCACGGCCTTGAGCAGGACCTTCAGGAGGTCGACGACGGAGCCGGTGTTGTTGCGGCCGCGGCTGCGCTCGGGCATGGGGATCGTGGCCGGATCGCGGGCGAGCGCCCGCTCGACCGCCTCGAGGATCTCGCCGCCCGTGCGGGAGCGCTCGAACCCGTTGGGGATGGTACGCAGGCGCCCAAGCGCCTCTACGCTGCGCGGCGCCGAGGTGGCGATGTCAATCACCGCGTCGTCCTTGAGGATGCGCCCGCGCGGCACGTCGCGGCTTTGCGCCTCACGCTCGCGCCAGGCGGCGATCTCCATCAGCACGGCGATCTCCCGCGGCTTGCGCAGGCGCCCGGCGAGGCGGCGCCAGGCATTCTCCGGATCGGCCTGATAGGTCTCCGGGGAGGTGAGGACAGCCATCTCCTCGCCGAGCCATTCGAGGCGGCCGTTCTCCTGCAGCTGGCTCACGAGAGCCTCATAGACCTTCACCAGATGGGTGACGTCCGACAGCGCATAGGTGAGCTGGGCATCGCTGAGAGGGCGGCGCGACCAGTCGGTGAAGCGGGACGACTTGTCGATCTTCGCCTTGGCAAGGTCGTTGGACAGCTGTTCGTAGGACACCGAGTCCCCGTAGCCGCACACCATGGCGGCGACCTGGGTGTCGAACAGGGGCTCGGGCACGATGCCCCCGAGATTCCAGATGATCTCCAGATCCTGCCGGGCCGAGTGGAAGACCTTCACCACGTTCCTGTCGGCCATGAGCGCCATGAACGGCTCCAGGCTCATGCCATCGGCGAGCGGGTCGATCAGCACCGCATCCGCCGGGTCGGGGCCCGCCATCTGGATCAGGCAGAGCTTGGGGTAGTAGGTGGTCTCGCGCAGGAATTCCGTGTCGACGGTGACGAACGGGTGCTGGCTGAGGCGGCTGCAGGCGGCGGCCAAGGCGTCGGTGGAGGTGATCAGGTCCATGAGGGGTTCATACCCTATCCGGCAAAAGCCCGCGAGTCCGTCGTCAACGACGGCGCCGAATGCTTCCGAGTAAGGTAAAATCGTGCCGATTGACTCCTAATTAATGTTATGATGTATCACTGGCTTTCTGGCCAGGGGACATGCCGCAAAGGCACCCGAACAGTAGGGGGTCTTCATGAACAAGACGCAGATCAAGACTGATAAGAAGAATGACAAGAAAGCCATTGTCGAGCTGAGCGAGAAAGAACTGGCTCAGGTTGCCGGCGGCAAGAAGGACCGCCGCGTCATTCTCTACTAATCCGGCTCCGGCCTTGCCGGAAAGGACAAGGCGCGGCTTTCAACAGCCGCGCCTTTTTCATCTCAGCCCCGTCGTGCCCATTGCGTGCCGTGCCGCATCGGCGAAGGTCAGCACGTCACCGTCCATGGGTGGGGAGACCCGGCCCTCGCGCAGCACCACGATCCGGTCGGCGGCTCGGATCGTGTCCGGGCGGTGGGCGATGACGATGCGCGTGAGCTTCAGTTCCGCGAGCGCCCGGTTCACCTCCCGCTCCCTGTCGAGGTCGAGATGCGAGGTGCCCTCGTCCATGAAGAGCATGCGCGGGCGGCGGTAGAGGGCGCGGGCGAGCAGCACCCGCTGGCGCTGCCCGCCGGACAGGGTGGTGCCCATGTCGCCGATCAGCGTGTTGTAGTTCATGGGCATGGCCATGATCTCGTCGTCGATCCCGGCCACCCTGGCGCAGTCCCGCATCCAGTCGAGATCGATGCGCGTGTCGAAGAAGCAGATGTTCTCAGCGATGCTGCCCGACAGGAGCTGATCGTCCTGCATCACCACGCCGATCTGCTGGCGGAAGGCCTGGGTGCCGAAATGCGCAATGGGTGTGCCATCGATGAGCACCGCGCCTTCCAGCGGCTTGAACAGGCCGAGCATGATCTTGAGGAGCGTGGTCTTGCCGCCGCCGGACGGGCCGGTAACGGCCACGAACTCGCCGGCCTCAACCTTGAGATCCACGCCCGACAGGACCTCCGGCTCCGTATCCGCATAGCGGAAGCTCACGCCCTTCAGCTCCACCGCTCCCGCGATCGGGCGTGCCACGAGACTGTCGCCATGGCGGTCCTGCTCCGGCTCGGCGAGGGCTATGTCGGAGAGGCGGTCGAGATGCAGGTCGAGCATGCGGTACTGGATGCCGGTCTCGATCAGGTTGGTGGCCTTCGTCAGGAACTGCTCCTTGTAGGCCATGAAGGCGTAGAGCATCCCGATGGTCATGTCGTTCGCCATGATGGCCTTGGCGCCGAGCCAGACCACCAGCACGTTCTCGATGCCGTAGATCAGGTCGTTGGCTGCCTTGAAGCCGATGGTGAAGCGGCCCTGGCGGATGGTGCGGCTGATCGAGGCGGCATAGCGGTTCTGCCACACGGCCTCCCTGTCGGCTTCGCGGCCGAAGATCTTGATGCTCTGGATGGCGCGGGCCGTTTCGATGAAGGTGGTCTGCTCCTTGGCGGCCGCCTCGATCATCTCCTCCTGCCGCTGGCGCAAGGCGCGATAGAGCGCAAAGCGTAAGGCGGCGTAGAGGCTAAGCGCCGCGAACACGATGCCCGACAGCTTGGGGCTGTAGATCAGGATCATGGCCAGCGTCAGCGTCGCCATCACCATGTCGACGAGGGCGGCCACCAGCCCTTCCGAGATCAGCCGCTGGATCGGCTCCGCCGAGCGGAAGCGCGAGACGAGATCGCCGATATGGCGCTTCTCGAACCAGCTCAAGGGAAGCCGCACCAGATGGTGGAAGAGGTTGGCACCCATCTGGAAGTTGAGCGCGCCGCCTAAGAAGAGCAGCACATGGGAGCGCAGCCAATCGGCGCCGATATGGATCAGCATGAGAAGACCGAAGCCGAGGGCAAGTGCCGTCAGCAGGCCCCCGTCCCCCTTCATCACCGCTTCGTCCACGGCAAGCTGCATGTAGAAGGGTGCGGCCAGCACCACGAGCTGCAGCACGGCGGAGAGGACGAGGGCCTGGGCAAGCGCCCGCTTGATCCCGCGCATCCGGCCCCAGAGGGCGGTGAGGCTGAGGCGCGAGGTCTCCTTCTTCCGCTCGAACCCTTGCGTCGGCGTGAGCTCGAGGGCAATGCCGGTGAAATGGTGGCCGAGCTCTTCGAGGGTGAGAGAGCGCACGCCGAGCGCCGGATCGTGGATCGTCACTTTCCTGGCGCCGACGTCTTTCAGCACCACGAAGTGGTTCATGTCCCAATGCAGGATGCAGGGCAGCTTGATCTGCCCCAGCTGCTCCGGCTCGAGCCGCAATCCGCGCCCCGACATGCCGAGACGCTGGCCCATGACCAGCACGTCCTTCAGGGTGACGCCCTTGAGCGAGATGGAGAACAGGCGGCGCAGCGCATTCAGGTCGACCTCGCGCCCGTGATAGGTCGCGATCATGGCAAGGCACGCCAAGCCGCACTCGGCGGCTTCCGACTGGATGATCGCCGGCAGGCGAGGGGAGCCGAAATAATCGAGGGAGGCGGAGAACTTCACATCCGCCTCCTGACGCTGATGAGCGGCTCGAACAGCCAGGCGATGAGGGAACGGCCCTCCAGCACGATATCGGCCTTGAGCGTCATGTCGGGCTGCAGCGGCACCTCGCGCCCGAAGGCGTCGATGGCCTGCCGGTCGAGGCGCACGGTCATCCGATAGGCGGGCTCGGTAAGCGCCACCTTGCCGATCACGTCGGTGGGCGAGAGCACCGCCTGCGAGACGGTCTCGACCGAACCGCCCAGCGTGCCGAAGCGCTGGTACGGAAAGGCATCCACCATCAGCCGCACCCGCTGGCCGGGCTCGACGAAGCCGATGGCCCGGCTCGGCACGAACAGCTCCGCGAGAAGAACTGCGCCGTCAGGCAGCAGGGTGAGCAGGGGCTTGTTGGCATCGACGATCTGGCCCGGCGCAACCTGCAGGGCCGTGACCCGCCCGGCAAGAGGCGCGGCGATCACCTGCGCCCGCTGTGCCTGCACCTCGGCGCGCTGCCGTTCCCGATCGGCGAGGTTCAACCGGAGCTGCGCCAGGCGCTCGGCCTGCTGGACGGGCAGCTGCTCGCGCTGAAGCTGCGTCTGGCTTAAGCTCTTCTCGGCCGCGGCCAGGTCCCGGTCGATCTCGGCAAGAGTTTGGCGCCGGGAGAGCAGGGCCTCGTCCTGCTCCTGCAGGGTGGCGCGGGTGGTGTGGCCCTGTTCCGCAAGCCGCGCGATGGTTTTGCGTCGCTCCTCGGTCACCTGCACGCGCTCGGCCATGAGCCTGCGCTGGACGATGAGCGCATCCCGCTCGGCCGTCACGGACGCTATGGTCGCGTCGAGGCGCCGGATCTCGTTCGCCATTCGGGCGGGATCCGCCGCGAGCTGGTCCTTCAGCACCCGGGTCTGGGTGTCGAGAGAAGCGAGGACTGCCGCATCGAGGGTGCCGCCCGCCTCGAGTCCCTGGCGCGAGGCCACGGTGAAGAGCGGCTGGCCGGCCGCCACCCGGTCGCCCTCCTTGACCGCAAGGTCCGTCACCACGCCCCCGCGGAGCGCGCTGACGCGTACAGCCCCGCCCGCGGCCACGAGGGAGCCGCCCGCGGTCTCCTTGCGGGCGTACTCGGCCGTGCCGAGGAAAAGCACCACGACTGCGACGCACGCGAGGATGAAGCCGCCGAGGAGCTGCCAGGAGAGGGGCGCAACAGGCAGCGACACGGACGAGTGCTCGCCCGTGGCCGCCGTCACGGCCTGCGGCCGGAACAAGGATCGCTGGGCCACCCCATCCCCTCAACGCAACAT
The DNA here is from genome assembly GCF_056148915.1 of Microvirga sp. jy35. NCBI lineage: Bacteria > Pseudomonadati > Pseudomonadota > Alphaproteobacteria > Hyphomicrobiales > Methylobacteriaceae > Microvirga > Microvirga sp. jy35. The sequence goes on from NZ_JBWBEW010000024.1 coordinate 23,565, forward strand.
TGTTATGAGACTATGTTGCAGAAAGGGCAGGGTGGCACAAGGGAGACGGGAGGCGACGGAGCCGGTTCGGCTTTTCTGTCGCAGAAGAGGGTTAAGCCGAGGGTCAGGCCCCCGCCTGCATGCGGGCGAGGTGTTTTTTACGCGCCTTAGCCTGCCGTTCGGCGAGCTTCATGAGCCAGTCGAGGATGTTGTGCTCGACCACGAACCCGGTCTCCGCATCTTCCAGGCGCTGGATCCGGTCGACCCGAAAGCCTCGGTAACCGTCGTCCAGCAGGATGTCGATGCCGCCTAAGAGCATTTTGCCCGGACCGACTTTCAGCTCGCGCGCCAGCACCCAGCGCCGGGTCGCATTGCCGGCCTGGTCCACATAGTCGAGCTCCAGTGCCGCATCGAGCGGATAGACGTGCCAAGCGCCCTCGATCCGCTCCTCGACGGGAGCGTTCCGGGCCGGCCTCAACAGGGATGTTGCAAGGGTGGTAACCATAGGAGGAATATGGGGTTTCACCCTTTGTTCTGCAAGGATTTGACGGCTGCTTTTCCGGTGAAAAAGGCCGGAAATCGGGAGCGATTTCAGGTACGTGGCCCGAGCAGGATGAGAGCCGCTCCCAGGAGGCAGGCGGCACCTCCTGTGAGATCCCATCGTTCCAGTCATATCCCCTCCGCGGCCCAGAGCCAGTCGATGCAGGCGATGATGTAGACGCCGCCATAGGCCGCGTAGGTCCCGGCCGGCGGCATCGCTCTCGACGAGTGTTAGCAGGTAGGGGAACAGGGCCAGCGATACACCCTCGGTATCAGCCATAGGGGTGATTTGCCGAGGCGCAGCCAAGCCAAAGAACGTGAAGCAGCCTGCAATCTCCACCAAGGAAGCCAGGGCATTGAAAAGAATGGTCGTCTGCTTGGGTCTTGAGTACGGTTGCGGTTCATCCTGCTTGATCCTTACAAGATCGATCCAATCCGACAGGGTAGATCACAGGGCGCCTTCATGCAGATCGAGGTTCTTGAGGAAGCCAACCCGCCCGGTGCCGATGACGTCACCGCCGGCTTGCGCGCACACCTGATCGAGAAGACCGGCCCCTTGCCATGGATCCCGTTGACCCTGCTTCTGCGAGACGATGACAACCGGGTGCGAGGAGGCATTCGAGGAGCCATCGCCCTGTGCTGGCTTCAGGTCGACCACTTCTGGGTCGACGAGGCCCTGCGCGGGCAGGGCTACGGCGCCCGCCTGCTGGACATGGCCGAGGAGGCCGCACGGATGCATGGCGCCATCGGCGCGCAGCTGACCACATCGACCTTCCAGGCGGAGGAGTTCTACCGGAGGCAGGGCTATGCCGAGATCGGCCGCCTCAAGGATCGTCCGCCCGGCCACGACAGGATCTGGATGGCCAAGCGGTGGGGATGAGTTACTGAGGGGCTGGTGCTGTCGAGGCAGGCTGTTTGCAGGGAAATGCGTCTCCAAGCACCTTCAGAACGATGCTGGCCCCCGAGCGGTGGCGCTGATCGGGATTGTTCTGGAGGTATTTGCACACAGCCTCGACCACATGTCCTGAACTGACCCTGCCCCAGGGGCAGATCAGCTTCTCCTGCTTTCCAAGCCCGGCCACGCTCTGCTGGGTGTCATGCACGCCGAGGATGTAGTTCAGCGCGCTGGCACTTCTGGTCCGGCACTGTTCGTGGAGATCATTGCCATCCACGAAGGTCGCTCGCACAGGGCTGGCCAGCAGGGCCGAAGCGGCGCAGCCTGAGAGAATGACGACTAGCCTCACGACATCACCCTTCGGCCCTCGAATTATCGCAGCAGACCTGTGCACGTTCCACCTCCTAGGAGTGCTGAACGGTAGTCACGGAAACTGGCCTTGGCGACAGACCGAAGGGGGTAGTCATCTTGCTTATGCCCGTCGCATGCTAAGCGGGGCAGAGCGCTCCGTCGAGCGCACGCAACGGCCAAATGTCCCTGCGCTGATGCTCCGCCAGCCCTGACACCCTCCTTCGTCAATTGCAGACTTGTTCCGGGGATCAGCCTTTTTCCTATCCGCCTCTCCGCCCTCATCCTGAGGAGCAGACGAAGTCTGCGTCTCGAAGGATCGCCCAGAGCTCTCTGGAGCCTCCTTCGAGACAGTCGCTCCGCGACCTCCTCAGGATGAGGGTGGAGGGAAACAAAACGGTATGAAGACGTGGATGGCCGTTCCCGGATCCAGTACGGGGGCGGCCATGACGCGAAGGAGAGAATGCGTTCACTTTTTGTTCTTTACAATTCCCTTAAGCTGAGCCATACCTTCGATGCCCTGCCTCGCGAGGGACGCGCCCGAGGCGTCGGTTGTGGAGGCAGGATACGGTTCTGACAGGCCAGGGGAGTCGCACCCCCTGACGGTCAGGGCCCTGAGTGGAGGCACGGGACGCTGAACCTGTTCGGGCAGGCTGGCGTCGTCGATCTCCCAAGCCTCGCCAGCCCGAGGATCCTTATCAAGGGCTGCGCTCGAGAAGCGCCGTGAAGCGGGTCTGAGGGTGCTGTCCCTGATCCCGCCGGAGCGCGAGGCTCAGGGTCGAAAAGCCGTGCGCGGGAGGCAGGTGCTTCCCGTCCGGGCGGAACTCCCGTCCCGACCCGATCTTCGCCCGCTCCACCGGAGTGAAGCGAAGCAGCCTTGCTCCCGCGCTTCCCTCAAGCCCGAGACAAGCCAAGACAAAGCCCACAGCCGCCACCCCGAACCGGGGAGGGAGCGCCCTCGCACAGGCTCGATTTTAGCCTTCCGCCTTGACTTCCCCTGCCTCCCATGGATGTTGCGCTTCAAACCGAACCAGCAGGCCTTTTCCATGTCCGCCTCCATGCACCGTTACCGTTCTCACACCTGCGGCGCGCTCCGCGAATCCGATGTCGGCGGGATGGCCCGCCTGTCCGGCTGGTGCCACCGCATCCGCGACCATGGCGGCGTGCTGTTCATCGACCTGCGGGACCATTACGGCATGACGCAGTGCGTGATCGACCCGGATTCTCCGGCCTTCAAGATGGCCGAGACGGCGCGCTCCGAATGGGTGATCCGGGTTGACGGAAAGGTGCGCAAGCGCCCGGCCGGCACGGAGAACGCGGAATTGCCCACCGGCATGATCGAACTCTACATCACCGACATGGAAGTGCTGGGTCCTGCGGCCGAGCTGCCGATGCCGGTCTTCGGCGACCAGGAATATCCGGAGGAGACCCGGCTCACCTACCGGTACTTGGACCTGCGCCGCGAGAAGCTGCACAACAACATCATGAAGCGCGGCGCGATCATCAACTCGCTGCGCTCCCGCATGCAGACGAGCGGCTTCTTCGAGTTCACGACGCCGATCCTGACCGCCTCGTCGCCGGAGGGCGCGCGCGACTTCCTGGTGCCGTCGCGCATCCATCCCGGCAAGTTCTACGCGCTACCCCAGGCCCCGCAGCAGTTCAAGCAGCTGATCATGATCTCGGGCTTCGACCGGTACTTCCAACTCGCCCCGTGCTTCCGCGACGAGGACCCGCGCGCCGATCGCCTGCCTGGCGAGTTCTATCAGCTCGACGTGGAGATGAGCTTCGTCACCCAGGAAGACATCTTCCAGACCATGGAGCCGGTGATCCGCGACACCTTCAAGGAATTCGCGGACGGCAAGCCCGTGACGGACGTGTTTCCGCGCATTCCGTATTTCGAGTCGATGCTGAAATACGGCAACGACAAGCCGGACCTGCGCAACCCGCTCATCATCGCCGACGTGTCGGAGGTCTTTACCCGCGAGGACGTGACCTTCAACGCGTTCAAGAACGTGATCAAGTCCGGCGGCGTCGTGCGTGCCATTCCGGCGACGGGTGCAGCTTCCCAGCCACGCTCCTTCTTCGACAAGCTGAACGACTGGGCGCGCACGGAAGGCGCGCCCGGCCTCGGCTACATCGTGTTCGAGGAAGAGGGCGGCCAGATCACCGGCAAAGGCCCCATCGCCAAGTTCATCCCGGAAGCCGCGCAGGCCGCCATCCGCGAGAAGGCCGGCATCAAGGTGGGCGACGCGGTGTTCTTCTCGGCGGGCGCTGAGGACAAGGCAGCGTCGCTTGCCGGCAAGGCGCGCACGCGCATCGGCGACGAGCTCGGCCTCATCGACAAGGACCGCTACGAGTTCTGCTGGATCGTCGACTTCCCGCAATACGAGTGGAACGAGGACGAGAAGAAGATCGACTTCTCCCACAACCCGTTCTCCATGGCCAACTTCGACCACGACGCCTTCATGGCGCTTGATCCCACTGACAAGGACACGATCCTCAAGATCACGGCCTTCCAGTACGACATGGTCTGCAACGGCTACGAGATGGCCTCGGGCTCGATCCGCAACCATCGTCCCGACCGGATGGTGAAGGCCTTCGAGATCGCCGGCTACGGCGAGAAGGAGGTCATGGAGCGGTTCGGCGGCATGTACCGCGCCTTCCATTATGGCGCCCCGCCCCACGGCGGGATGGCAGCGGGCGTGGACCGCATCGTGATGCTGCTCTGCGGCGCGCAGAACCTGCGTGAGATCACGCTCTTCCCCATGAACCAGAAGGCGGAAGACCTGCTGCTGGGCGCGCCCTCCGACGTGACGCCTAAACAGCTGCGCGAGCTGCACATCCGGCTGAACCTGCCGGAGAAATGAGCCGCAGCGACGTCACCGCCATCGTCGTGACCTTCGACAGCGCCCATGCGCTGCCGGAGTGTCTCGGCGCGCTGCGGACGGACAGCGTGCCGGTCATCGTCGTCGACAACGCCTCGACAGATGACACCCTCGCCATTGCCGAAGGGCAGGGCGCGAAGGTGATCCGCAATGCCCGCAACGAGGGCTATGGCCGCGCCAACAACAGGGGCGTGCAGGCTGCGGAGAGCGAGTTCGTGCTGATCGTCAATCCGGACTGCATCGTCGGGAAGGGCGCGGTCGATGCGCTCGTCGACGCGGCAAGGCGCTATCCCGATGCGGCGCTTTTGGCGCCGCAGATCGTCGAGCCCGATGGGCGCGTGTTCTACCAGGCGCGCTCATTGCTCGCGCCCTATTTGCACAATCCCGGCGGCAAGCTCGTGGTGCCTGAAGGCGAGGCCTGCGCGCCGTTCTTATCGGGCGCGTGCTTTCTCATCCGTCGCGATGTCTTCCTGAAGCTCGGCGGGTTCGACGACAAGATCTTCCTGTTCTACGAGGACGACGATCTCTGCCGCCGGATAGCGGATTCCGGGTCCGCGCTGATCTATGTCCCTCAGGCGGTCGTGCGCCATGGGCGCGGACGTTCCACCGGCCACAAGCCCGGCCGCGTCTTCACCTCCCGCTGGCACCAGGCCTGGTCGCGGGCCTATGTGAGCCGCAAATACAGCCTGCCCAATCCGGCGCCGGGGATGTTCTTGGTCAATGCGTTGAAGACGGTCGGAGCGATCCTGACGTTCCGGCGGAAGCTCATCGAGCGCTATGCCGGCTCGGCCGCGGGAGCATGGGCGGCGATGATGGGGCGCAAGGCGTTTTGAATTAGCTGTTGTCATGGCCGGGCTTGTCCCGGCCATCCCGATGCGAAAAAGCACGACACCGGAGCACTCCTCGGATCGGGTCACCGGCACAAGGCCGGTCATGACGAGAGAGGTGGTTCTGAGTCTCTCACATCCCCTGCATCCGCAGCACCTTGACGGCTGAGATCAGCTCACGGATCCGGTCGCTCTGCAGGAGCGGGATGAGTGTGGCGATCTTGTCCCGCGGGAGGTCCCACCACCGGGCGTCGAGCAGGTCCGCGATAGTCGCCTCGTCGAAGCGGTAGCGGATGACCCTGGCCGGGTTGCCGCCCACGATGGCGTAGGGCGGCACGTCTCTGGTCACGATGGCATGGGCCGCCACGACCGCGCCATGCCCCACCGTCACGCCCGACATGATGATCGCCCCGGAGCCGAGCCAGACGTCATGGCCGATGACCACGTCGCCGCGGGAGGTGTGATAGTCGTCGCTCCTGGGCGCGGTGGGCCAGAGTTCCCGAAAGGCGGAGAACGGATAGGTGCTGCCCCACTCGGGGCGGTGGTTGCCGCCGAGCAGGATCTCGACCTTGTCGGCAATCGAGCCATAGCGGCCGATGGTGAGCTTTTTCCCGGACTCGGGGAAGCGTACCTTGGGCTTGCCGTAGGTGAACTCGCCAATCTCGTAGCCGCGGCGGCTTGCGATCCTGGCGAGGTGGATGCGCGTCTGATTGTGCGGGTTGCGCCAGTTCTTCAGCCGATGCCCAAGCTTCATCGGGCGGCCCCGAGGGCCAGAGAAGAACATTGACGGCAGGGGGGCAGGGCGCGCACAAGGGCCTCCGGAACGTTTTGGTCAGGGCAGGGAGCGTCGGGGATGGGAGATAATATCTCGCAGGATCTGAAATCGGGAGCGATGTTCTACCATCAGCACCCGCGCCCCGGAAAGCTCGAGATCCAGCCGACGAAGCCCCTCGGGAACCAGCGCGACCTGGCGCTGGCCTATTCGCCTGGCGTCGCCGCCCCTTGCGAAGCCATCGCGGCCGATCCGGCCCAGGCCGCCAATCTCACCTCCCGCCAGAACCTGGTCGCCGTCATTTCCAACGGCACGGCCGTCCTGGGCCTCGGCGATATCGGCCCGCTCGCCTCCAAGCCTGTAATGGAGGGCAAGGCGGTCCTGTTCAAGAAGTTCTCGGGCATCGACGTGTTCGACATCGAGGTGGCCGAAAACAATGTGGACAAGCTCGTCGAGGTGATCGCAGCCCTCGAGCCGACCTTCGGCGGGATCAACCTCGAGGACATCAAGGCACCCGAATGCTTCGAGGTCGAGGAGCGGTTGAAAGCCCGCATGGGCATCCCGGTCTTCCACGACGACCAGCACGGCACCGCCATCATCGTGGGGGCTGCGGTCACCAATGCCCTGGAGCTTGCCGGCAAGCGCATCGAGGATGTGAAGATCGTCACCTCCGGGGCGGGCGCGGCGGCGCTCGCCTGCCTCAACCTGCTGGTGTCGCTCGGCGCCAGGCGCGAGAACATCTGGGTCACGGACATCAAGGGCGTGGTTCATGAGGGGCGCAACGAACTCATGGACCGCTGGAAATCGGTCTATGCGCAGGACACCGACGCCCGCACGCTCGACGACGTGATCACGGATGCGGACGTGTTTCTCGGCCTTTCGGCTGGCGGCGTGCTCAAGCCCGAGATGCTGGCTAAGATGGCTCCGCGCCCGCTCATCATGGCGCTTGCCAACCCTTACCCGGAGATCATGCCGGAGGAGGCGGAGGCTGCGCGCCCCGATGCGATGATCTGCACCGGGAGATCCGATTATCCGAACCAGGTCAACAACGTCCTGTGCTTCCCCTACATCTTCCGCGGTGCCCTCGACGTGGCCGCAACCACCATCAACGAGGAGATGAAGGCCGCGGCCGTGAAGGCCATTGCAAGCCTGGCCCGCGAGGCACCGTCCGAGGTGGTGGCCCGGGCCTATGGCGGCGAGGCGCATCCCTTCGGGCGCAAGTCCCTGATCCCTAGCCCGTTCGATCCGCGCCTGATCCTGCGCATCGCGCCGGCCGTGGCGAAGGCGGCCATGGATTCCGGCGTCGCCACGCGCCCTCTGGCCGATCTGGAGGCCTACGCCGAGTCCCTCGGTCGCTTCGTGTTCCGCTCCGGCTTCATCATGAAGCCGCTGTTTTCGCAGGCGAAGGCGAGCCCCAAGCGCGTGATCTATGCCGAAGGCGAGGATGAGCGGGTCCTGCGCGCCGTGCAGGTCATCGTCGAGGAAGGCCTCGCTCGGCCGATCCTGATCGGGCGTCCAAACGTGGTCGAAACCCGCATGAAGCGCTTCGGCCTCTCCATGGAGATCGGCCGCCATTTCGAGCTGGTGAACCCGGAGGACGATCCGCGCTACCGCGATTACGTGGCCACTTACGTGGAGGCGGCGGGCCGCAAGGGCATCACGCCGGATGCGGCCAGAACCCTGGTGCGCACCAACTCCACGGTCATCGGCGCGCTCGCGGTGAGGCGAGGGGACGCGGATGCACTGATCTGCGGCCTGGAAGGGCGGTTCCAGTCGCGCGTCAAGCACATCAAGGACATCATCGGGCTGGCTCCCGGCGTGAACGAGATGGCGGCCCTTTCGCTCGTCATCACGTCGAAGGGCGCCTATTTCCTGGCCGACACCCATGTGCAGTTCGACCCCACCGCAGAGCAGATCGCCGACATGACGATCGCCTGCGCAAGCCACGTGCGCCGCTTCGGCATGGAGCCCAAGATCGCGCTCCTGTCGCACTCGGATTTCGGCGCCGCCGACAGCCGCTCGGCCGTGAAGATGCGCGAGGCGCTGGCCTGCATCAACGAGCGCGCGCCGGACCTCGAGGTCGACGGCGAGATGCAGGCGGATTCGGCCCTGTCCGAGATGCTCCGCGAGCGGGTGAACCCCCATTCGCGCCTGATCGGCGAGGCGAACGTGCTGATCATGCCCAATCTGGACGCCGCCAACATCGCGTTCCAGTTCACCAAGATCCTGGCGGACTCGCTCCCGGTCGGCCCGATCCTGATCGGCCCGGCCAAGCCGGCCCATATCCTGACGCCCTCGGTGACGGCACGCGGCATCGTCAATCTCACGGCCATCGCGGTCGTCGAGGCGCAGGCGGCGGAGCAGGATCAGCCGATGCTGATTTGAGTATTCGCGAACGGTTATTTTCCCTCCCCCTTGCGGGGAGGGGTAGGGGTGATTTAGCTGGGCGAGACCTTTCTGTCATGGCCGGGCCTGTCCCGGCCATCCCGATTCTGTGAGGCTCAGCGTTTCATGCGATCGGGATCACCGGCACAGGGCCGGTGATGACGTGGTAGGGAAGGCCTCGCCGATATCCATCGGGCGCAGCGTTCCGACCTTGCGACCCCCACCCGGCCGCTGCGCGGCACACCCTCCCCGCAAGGGGGAGGAAAGCACCGCCACATCCTTTATGGGCCAGCCTCTCAGGATGAGGTTGGTATCACGCGAGGGAGGGTTATTCCGCCTTTGCGCTGATGTTCAGCTTGTCCAGCGCATCCTTGGGCTCGGACATCGCCAGCGCGTCCACGAGCCCGAAGCCTGAGGGGTCCTTGGGCGTCGCATGGAGCGTGAGCTTGCCGGGCTTGGCGATGAACCGGCCGATGGCTTGGCTCAGGGTCTGAGCCTGTTCCGAATTGCCGATCATCGCCGGTACCACGAAGGCAGCCGCCGCCGCATAGGTGCGCCGCAGGGCCTCCGGCGTCGACTTCTGCTCCTTGGCGGTTTTCGTCAGGTAGCGATCGAACAGCCCCCTGTTTTCCACCGTGATATCGAGCGCCTTGGCCTTGGCCGCGGCAAGCGCCACCGTGGCGATGGCCGTGTCTGCGTTGAAGAGATCCTTGCTGGCGTGGGCGATGAGGCCTGTGACAGTGACGGTGCCCATCTCTTGCCCTTGAGCGGAGACCTCGCTGAGCATGATCTCGTTGGAGGCTTCGTTCCAGGTGGCGGCGGCCAGGAGCGAGACATCGATATTTCTGTAGCCGAGGGCAACAAGTTCCTTGATGGCGTCATCGGTGCCGTTCGAGGGCAGAGCCATCGTGAGGTTCTGCAGCCCGATGCGGAAGTTGGTCGGGATGGCGTTCACCGGCTTGTCCGCCGTCAGCTCGAAGCCTTTCAGCGCTGCCTGAAACTTGACCTTCTTGCCCTCATCCTCGCTCGTTCCATCAATGGAGAAGCCCGTCAGGCGCAGGGTGCCAAGGGTCGGGACGAGGCTGCGCGCTGTCGCGGCATCGATGTCATCGAAGGACTTGCCCGGAAGGTTCCTGAGACCGTCGAGGGTCTGCCGGAATGAGAAGCCGGTGAGGCTCAACGAGTCGAGCTTCATGCGGTTGTCCTTGTCGGAGAACTCGAAACCCTCCCATCGCATGTCCGCCGGCTGGGTATCCGTGCCCCCCGTATAGGCGATCCGGGCAATCCGCGCTTGGCCTTGAGTATCCTTGCCCTTGGAACTCACCTCGATCCCGGAAGCCTCCATGAAGCCGATCTGGAAGGCGTCGACCACATCGGCGATTGCCGGGAGAAGCCTGGCCTGATCTTCCGAAGAGAGATCACCCTTGTCGGCCATCTCGGTCATGAGGCTCATGGTGCCGTTCCAGGAATCCTTCGTCGGACGCCCGAGGAAGTCGCGGCCGCTGATGCGGGCGATCTTGAAGGTGACGCCTTCCTGGCTGTCCACCAACTGCATGTTCTCCAGCGAAAACGCCCCGTAGATCTTGGCCATGGGGGTGGAGGGGCCATCGGCCTTGGCCTCATAGAGCCGTGCCATGGCCGGCAGGTCGACCTCGCTCATGGTCGTCCGGCCGCCGGTGATGACAACCTTGTCCTTGGTGCCCGACGATTCCATGGCCATCGCCTCGACCACCATTGAGGCGATGCGGCCTTGCGCGACATCGTTCAGCACCGCATTGCGGTAGGTAGTCGCCTGGGTTTCTTTGCCCATGGTCTGCTTCACCCGGGCCTCGGGGATCGTGACCTGCTTCGCATTGATCCGCCTGAGGCGGCTCTCCATCGGCTCGGTCGAACTCGATGAGAAGAGGGCTTCGATATCGGCTCGCGAAGAGGTCACGCCGGTGAACTCGATGCGCTTGGCTTCGTAGGAGGTCAACCCGAAGGTGAAGTTCACATTATCCAGGCTGAAGCTGTCGGCGGACTGGGCGAAGGCCGTGCTCCAGAGCGGGACCCGGACGGCGCCGATGGCAATACGATGGCCATCATGGTCGACGACGAGGTCACGCAGAACGGCGGGCTCGAACGACAGCGCGGTCGAGCCTGCAAGCAGAGCGAGGGCGGCAACGCCGGCGCGGTAACGAAGTCTCATGAATTCTCCCAGAGCCTGCCGAATCGGATGCCGCCATCCTTTAGCCGAAAAGGCGCTCAGATGGGGAGAATAGGGGGTTATGTAACGGCTTTACAACGAGAACGAGGTGCCGCAGCCGCAGGAGGCCGTGGCATGGGGGTTCTCGATCTTGAAGGACTGGCCGATCAGGTCATCCACGAAGTCGATGACCGAACCGTCCATGTACTGGATCGATACCTCGTCCACCAGCACGGTAGCGCCGTCCTTCTCGATCACGAGATCGTCGTCCTGCCGGGTCCGGTCCACGTCGAAGGCATACTGAAAGCCCGAGCAGCCGCCGCCGTTGACGCTGATCCTCAGGTGGGAGCCGTCAGGCTCCCCGGCCATGATCTCGTTGATGCGGCGGGCGGCGCGGTCTGTCAGGGTGATACCGGTCATGGCTGCTTCCAGTCCATCGAAGGACGCAAATCTTGCACTAAATGCTATGACCAAGGTAAGTGCGCCCTGACAAGGCTTCAACCCGGGGATATGTGTGCGGCCCTTTGGCGAGAGATGGCGAGCCCCTTACGCCTGCGACCCATGGGAGAGCCGCGGGCGGCTCTTCCCTGAGGCGGTCTCCCCGACCCGCAGCGAGTTCCAGCGCGACCGCGACCGGATCATCCACTCCTCGGCCTTCCGGCGGCTCAAGCACAAGACCCAGGTCTTCGTCTATCACGAGGGCGACCATTTCCGGACCCGCCTGACCCATACCATCGAAGTCAGCCAGATCGCCCGGGCTCTGGCTCGGTCCCTCGGGCTCGACGAGGATCTGGCCGAGGCGCTGGCGCTCTCCCACGACCTCGGCCACACGCCCTTCGGGCATACGGGCGAGGATACGCTGGACGAATGCATGGAGACCTTCGGCGGCTTCGACCATAACGCCCAGGCCCTGCGCGTCGTCACGCGTCTGGAGCGCCGATACGCGGAATATGACGGGCTCAACCTGTCCTGGGAGACCCTGGAAGGACTGGTCAAGCACAACGGGCCGCTCCTCGATGCTGAAGGCAGGCCGACCCTGCGCTATGCGGCCCGGGGCGTTCCGCTGGCGGTCCTCGAATACAACGCCCAGCAGGACCTGGAACTCGCCACCCATGCCGGAGGGGAAGCGCAGGCCGCGGCCATCGCGGATGACATCGCCTACGACGCCCATGACATCGACGATGGCCTCAGGGCTGGGCTGTTCCGGATCGAGGACCTGCGCGAGGTGCTGTTCATTGCGGAACTTCTGGCCGAGATCGATGCCCGGTATCCGAACCTCGACCTCTCGCGCCGGATCCACGAACTGACCCGGCGCGTCATCACCCGCTTCGTGGAGGACGTGGTGGCGGAAGGGGAGCGCCGGATTGTGGCCCTGGCGCCGCAGAGCGCCGGCGACATCCGGCAGGCGGGGAGCACGATGGTGTGCTTCTCGAAGGCCATGGCGGAGGCGGATGCCTCGATCAAGCGCTTCCTCTATGCCCGCATGTACCGCCACCCCGATGTCATGAGGGTCCGGGCCCAGGCCGACGACGTGCTGCGGGACCTGTTCCGCCGCTTCAAGGCGGAGCCGGAACTCATGCCGGAGGAGTGGCAGGCCGACCTGCCGAGGGACGACGAGGCACGCCTTGCGCGCCGCGTGGCAGACTACATCGCCGGCATGACGGATCGCTATGCCATCCTCGAGCACCGGCGCCTGTTTGACGTGACGCCAGACTTGCGTTAGGCGCGGCTGAGCCTTTTGAAAGTCTACCCGCAGACTTTAACCCTGAGTGCTGGCCCATTGAGGGGCATGGCGCGGACTTCCCTCCCCCTTGTGGGGAGGGATCAAGGGAGGGGGTGCTGGCGCCAGAGCCTGCTAGGTTATCGCCCACACCCCCACCTCCAACTCCTCCCCACAAGGGGGAGGAGGGCAGTCAGGTGCAACGGGCTCACGAAGCGTTTTCCGGCTGCGATCAGGGCCTTGTTGCCCCATTGAGATGAGTACCATGAACATTTTCGGGCTGTTCGAGAAGCGGGTTGCGGATGCGCTCGGCCGGTTGGCCGAAGGGGCTAAGATTCCATCGGGGCTGGACGTCAGCCGCGTAGTCGTCGAGCCGCCGCGCGACCCCTCCCACGGCGATCTCGCCACGAACGCCGCCATGGTGCTGGCCAAGGAAGCGCGCATGAACCCGCGCGCCCTGGCCGAGCTGCTCGTCGCCGACCTCCAGGACGACCCCCGCGTCACCAAGGTCGAGATCGCCGGCCCCGGTTTCATCAACATCCGCCTGAACCCGCAGGTGCTGCACGAGGTGCTGCGCGCGGTCGTCGTCGACGGAAACGGCTTTGGCCGGAGCGGGCAGGGGGCGGGCGCTCCGGTCAACGTGGAATATGTCTCGGCGAACCCCACGGGCCCGATGCATGTGGGCCATTGCCGTGGCGCGGTGTTCGGCGACGCGCTCGCCGGACTGCTCGATTTCGCCGGCTACAAGGTCAGCCGCGAGTACTATATCAACGATGCCGGCGCACAGGTCGATGTCCTCGCCCGCTCGGCCTATCTCCGCTATAGGGAGGCCCTCGGCCACGAGATCGGCGATATCCCGGAAGGTCTCTACCCGGGCGACTACCTCAAGCCCGTCGGCGAACTGCTTGCCACGGAGCATGGCCAGAGCCTGCTCGACAAGCCCGAGGCCGAGTGGCTGCCGCTGGTTCGCGAGGCGTCCATCAACGCCATGATGGACATGATCCGCAACGACCTCGCGGTGCTGAACATCCATCACGACGTGTTCTTCTCCGAGCGCTCCCTGCAGCAGGGGAACGGCGGCGAGGTCGCGAAGTTGATCAACGGGCTGAAAGCCCGCGACTTGGTCTATATGGGCCGCCTGCCGCCGCCCAAGGGACAGAAGGACGAGGATTGGGAGGATCGCGAGCAGCTCCTGTTCCGCGCCACCGCCTTCGGCGACGAGGTGGACCGTCCGCTCCTGAAGTCGGACGGCTCCTATACCTACTTTGCCTCCGATATTGCCTATCATCGCTCCAAGTTCGAGCGCGGCTTCGCCTCCATGATCGACGTCTGGGGAGCCGACCATGGTGGCTACGTGAAGCGCATGCAGGCCGCCGTGAGGGCGGTCTCCGACAACAAGGCCGACCTCGACGTGAAGCTCTGCCAGATGGTGAAGCTGCTGCGCGGGGGCGAGCCGGTGAAGATGTCCAAGCGCTCGGGAGATTTCGTCACCTTACGCGAGGTGGTCGACGAGGTGGGCCGGGATGCCACCCGCTTCATGATGATCTTCCGCAAGAACGACGCGACCCTGGACTTCGACCTCGCCAAGGTGGTCGAGCAGTCCAAGGACAACCCGGTCTTCTACGTCCAGTACGCCCATGCCCGCTGCGCGTCCGTATTCCGTCAGGCGGCCGAGGCCTTCCCGGGCGCGGACTTCTCGGCGACTCAGCTTGAGAGGGCCGATCTCTCGATCCTGAGCGACGAAGCGGAAATGGACATCATCCACCGCATCGCGCAATTCCCCAGGGTGATCGAGGCGGCGGCGGAAGCGCATGAGCCTCACCGGGTCGCTTTTTACCTCTACGACCTCGCGAGCGCCTTCCATAGCTTATGGAATAAGGGCAAAGACTTGCCGCAATTACGCTTTGTTAATCTAACTGATAAAGATTCAACACAGGCGAGGCTCGCTCTCGTGCATGCCCTGAAGGGTGTGCTCGCATCTGGTCTCGCAATCCTGGGCGTTACGGCACCTGACGAAATGCGATAGTGTTTCCTTAAGCGGATCAACCGCTTAGGGGGTTGATCGCATCGGGTCCTGTCACGTCGTGCCGGCGGAGCAACAGGTGCTCCTGTCGCGTAACTGGAGATCCGGCGCATGAGCGAATCACCGAAGCCCCGTTTTGCCATCGACCTCAACGAGATTGAACGGCAACTCGCCCAGGCGGGTGCCCCGCAGAACCATCAGGCCTCTGCCGCGCGGAACGATCCGCTGGCGGAATTGGCCCGTATCGTAGGGCAAGACGATCCATTTCAATCGATTCTGGCCAGTGACGGGTCGTCCCGTCCGCGCCAGCAGGGCGCGTCAGCCGATGACCTTTTTGCGGTCCGCGACACTATGACGCCCACCCGCGAGATCCCGCTCCGTGCGCCTCATGCAGGGCAGGCTCCGCAGTCCCTTCATCAGGACAGCTACCCCCAGACCCATGGGCGTGCTGCCGAACCGGCCTATGCGCACCAGCCTGTCCATCAGGACCAGGCGTCCTACGAGCAGGACTCCTATGGCAGCGAGGCCTACGCCCAGGATTATTACTCGGACCAGGCCGCTCAGTACCCCGACCAGGGTTATGACGACACCGCCCACCGCGATTATCCGCCGGTGGAGAAGGCCCGCTCGCGTAAAGGCCCGGTTGCCATCGCGGCCGTGATCGGCGCTCTGGTGCTCGGCGGTGGCGGAGCTTACCTGGCCTCTGGTTCCTCCTCCATCACGGGCGGCGAGCCGCCGTTGATCAAGGCGAACAACGAGCCGACCAAGGTGCAGCCGCAGAACCCGGGTGGGGTCGAAATCCCTAACCAGAACAAGCAGATCTACGAGCGCGCCAACCAGAACGCCGCGACCAAGGTGGTTAACCGCGAGGAGCAGCCCGTCGACGTGCAGCAGGCAGTGCGCATGAACGGCAATGCCGTGGCGGACGCCACCGGCGGCACCCTCGGCGCATCGGGCAAGCCACAGCAGACTGCCAGCCTGAACCTCGGCGAGCCGAAGAAGGTTCGCACCGTCACGATCCGTCCGGACGGGACCACCGCCGGCGAGGCACCTGCTCCCCAGCCTGCGGCTCCGGCGGCGATGACCCTGCCTCCGCAGGCTCAGCCCGCTCCGGTCCAGACCGCTTCAGCTCAGGTCCCGGCGGCGCAGCCCAGGCCGGTCGCCAGCACGCCCGTGGCGGCGCCGGCTACCCCCGCTCCGACCCCGAAGCCCACTCCGGCCGCCGCGACTCCCGCCAGCACTCCTGCACCGCAGCAGGTGGCCTCGGTTCAGCCAACCGCTCCTGCCCCAGCGGAGACCACCCCGACCGGCGGCTTTGCCGTGCAGTTGGGCGTGGCAACCTCGGAACCCTCGGCCCAATCCGTCTTCACCTCGTTCCAGCGTAAGTATTCCGATCTCGAAGGAAAGCCGTCGCTGATCCGCAAGGCCGAGGTGAACGGCAACACGGTCTATCGCGTCCGCGTCGGACCGATGTCGAAGGAGGAGGCGTCCTCCCTCTGCTCCAAGCTGCAGGGGCAGGGTGGCCAGTGCTTCGTGGCCAAGAACTGACTTAGCTTGGAACTGAGCAAGCTAGGCCAGCAAGAATTCTTGACCCTGCCGAGCAGGGGACGTAAGGCGCGGGTATGACCACCCGCGCCTTTATTGCCGGATGCTCCGGCTTTGAGCTCACCCCCGACGAGGCTGCCTTCTTCCGGGAGGCGCAGCCGTGGGGCTTCATCCTGTTCCGCCGCAACGTGGACAGCCCTGAGCAGGTGAGGGCGCTTTGCGCCTCCTTGAGGGACACCGTCGGGCGCGCCGACGCACCGATCCTCATCGATCAGGAGGGTGGCCGGGTCCAGCGCATGGGGCCGCCTCACTGGCCGAAATACCCGGCCGGCCGCGCCTATGGGCAGCTCCACGCCAACGACCCTCTCGTCCAGCGGGAGATCACCCGTCTCGGAGCCCGGCTGATCGCCCACGATCTCCGCTCCGTTGGAATCACCGTGGATTGCCTGCCCGTCCTCGACGTGCCGTCGCCAGGCGCCCACGACATCATCGGCGACCGGGCCTACGGCAAGACGCCCGCTCAGGTCGCCGTGCTGGGCCGGGCTGCCGCCGAGGGACTGATAGCCGGCGGAGTCCTGCCGGTGGTCAAGCACATGCCGGGCCATGGCCGGGCAGGGGCAGACAGCCACCTGGCGCTTCCCGTGGTCGAGGCTTCCCGCGATGAGCTGGAGCGGCACGATTTCGCGCCTTTCCGCATGCTCACCGACATGCCTCTCGCGATGACGGCCCACGTGGTCTACACGGCCCTCGACCCGGATCATCCCGCCACCACCTCCCGCGTCGTCATGGAGGAGATCATCCGTGGTCATATCGGCTATGACGGGCTGGTCATGACCGACGATCTCTCCATGCATGCCCTTTCAGGGTCCTTCCGGAGCCGGATCGAGGCCGCTTTCGCGGCCGGCTGCGACATGGGCCTCCACTGCAACGGCAGCATGGAGGAGATGACCGCGGTGGCCGAGGCCGCACCCGTCCTGGCGGGCGATGCCCTGCGCCGCGCTCACGCAGCGTTAGCGCGCATCACCCACGATCCGGAGCCCCTGGATCCTGTGGATGCCCGGGCGCGGCTCGATTCTGCTCTTGCGATGATCGCCTAAAGCCAATGAAGCTTGTCGCGCATCGTGCAGAAAAGTGGTCCCGGTTTTCTGCATCGGACGATGCGCTCTTCAAGAATGAGAGCATCGGGTGGAGCCCAAAAGTGCCTTCCACTTTTGGCCCGATGCTCGAGCCGGAGTGAGTTGAGTACCGTCAATGGCAAAGCCCTTACCCTTCGAGGATGTCGAACTGAACGAGCGCGCCGAGAGCGAGCCCGCTCTGCTCGTTGACGTGGACGGCTTTGAAGGACCCCTCGATCTGCTGCTCGAACTTGCGCGCCGCCAGAAGGTCGACCTCCACCGCATCTCGATCCTGGCCCTGGCCGAGCAGTACATCGCCTTCATCGAGGCTGCGCGGCGCATGCGCCTTGAGCTTGCCGCCGACTATCTCGTGATGGCGGCGTGGCTGGCCTATCTCAAGTCCCGCCTCCTGCTGCCCGAGCCGCCCAAAGGCGAGGAGCCGAGCGCAGAGGATCTGGCCACGGCCCTGGCCCTGCGCCTGCGCCGCCTGGAGGCGATCCGCGAGGCGGCCAAGAGGATGGGCGAGCGCTCCTGGCTCGGCCGCGACGTGTTCGCCCGCGGCGCCCCAGAGCCGGTGATCGTCAACAAGGATTCCCGTTACGAGGCGAGCCTCTACGATCTGCTCAAGGCCTATGCCCAGCAGCGGCAGATGCGGTTCAATGCCAGGGTTTCGCTGCATAAGCGGAATGTCTGGTCCCTGGTCGAGGCGCGGGAGGCCCTGGAGCGCCTGGTCGGTCACCTGAGCGATTGGGTGACCCTCGATACTTATCTTGTGGAATACATGGTCGAGCCCGCCATGCGCCCGACCGTTCTGGCCTCGGCCCTCTCCGCTACTCTGGAAATGGTGCGGGAAGGCAAGCTCTCGATGCGTCAGGACGAGGCCTTCGCTCCGGTCTGGGTCAAGCCCATCGCCGATCCGGCCGAGGCAGGAGTTTGAGATGCTGCCCGATATGCAGGAAGAAGCCCCCGAGGCGATGGACGATGAAGCTTCCGAGGTCATCCGGGAGCCCGTTCATGTGCCCGATCACGGCGAGGCCATGCGCATCGCCGAGGCGCTGCTGTTCGCCTCCGCGGCTCCCCTGAGCGCCGAGGATCTGAGCGGCCGCCTGCCGGAAGGCGCGGATGTGGAAAAGATCCTGCAGGACCTCACCGAGCTCTATGCGATGCGGGGGGTCAACCTGGTCAGGGTCGCGGGGAAATGGACCTTCCGCACGGCGAGCGATCTGTCCTTCGTGCTCGCCCGCGACGTGGTCGAGCAGCGCAGGCTCTCCCGCGCCGCCATGGAGACCCTCGCCATCATTGCCTATCACCAGCCGGTGACCCGAGCCGAGATCGAGGAGATCCGCGGCGTCGCCACCTCGAAGGGCACCATCGACCTCCTCCTGGAGACGGGCTGGATCCGCCTGCGAGGGCGCCGGAAGGCGCCGGGGCGTCCGGTCACCTACGGCACCACGCCGGCCTTCCTGGAGCATTTCGGGCTCGATGCCATCGAGGATCTGCCGGGTCTGGAGGAGCTGAAGGGTGCGGGCTTCATCGAAGGCCGCGTACCCTCCGACTTCTCAGTGCCGGTCCCGTCCGATGCCGATGCCCTGCGCGAGGACGAAGACCCTCTCGACGACGATCTGCTGCAGCCCCTGGACATGCACCAGACCGAGGCTGGCGAGGAATGAACGACAGGCCTGCCGGCGCCCTCGACCGCTTCCGTCTGCCCAGATGGGGGCAGCGCGGCACGGCGGGCGCCTCGATTCCGGCCCAGCTCGCTTTCGAGAACATCGTCCAGGCCTATGGCAGCCAGCGCGCCCTCGATGGGGTCTCGCTCACCATCGAGCCGGGGGAGATCGTCTGTCTGTTGGGCCATTCCGGTTGCGGCAAGACCACCCTTCTGCGGATTGCCGCCGGGGTGGAGGCCCCGACCTCCGGCCGTGTTCTCATGGATGGCCAGGAGGCGAGCGGGCCGAGAGCCTTCGTGGAGCCGGAGAGGCGCGGCATCGGGCTGATGTTTCAGGATTATGCCCTGTTCCCCCACATGACGATTTTGCAGAACATCATGTTCGGCCTGAAGGATCTCTCGGCCTCCGAGGCAGGGGTCGCGGCTCGCCGAGCCCTGTCCCGCGTCGGCCTGGAGCATTACGCCGGTGAATATCCTCATACCCTCTCCGGTGGCGAGCAGCAGAGGGTGGCGCTGGCCCGGTCCATAGCCCCCCGTCCCGGCGTGCTGCTCATGGACGAACCTTTTTCGAACCTCGACCGCCGCATGCGCGATGCGATCCGCGACGAGACCGTCGCCATCCTGCGGGAGACCGGCGCCACCACGATCGTGGTGACCCACGATCCCGAGGAGGCGATGCGGATCGCCGACCGGATCGTGCTCATGCGGGCCGGCGCGATCATTCAGCAGGGCGAGGCCGAGGAGATCTACCGGAGGCCGGCGAACCTCTTCGCCGCGCGATTCTTTTGCGATTTCAACGAGCTCGAGGGCGTGGTCCGGAACGGTCAGGTCACCTGTCCTGTCGGCGTCTTCCCCGCGCTGCACCTGCCGGATGGCCCGGCTATCGTCTGTGTGCGCCCGCAGGGGGTAAGGCTGAGGCCGGCAGGCTTCTGCCTGCCGGGCCGGGTGGCCTCCCGGCGCTTCCTTGGCGAGGTCGACCTTGTCCACATTGACGTCCAGGGCGTCGACCGTCCGCTCCAGGCTCGTGTTCACGATCCCGTTGACGTGCAGGAGGGACAGGATGTGGGCATCGATGTCGATACGAAGGATGTCCTTGTTTTCGCCGCGTCCGACGCATAGGTTGGCGGCGAGTTCTTTATCTGAAATGCCGCGCCCCTCGAGGGCGCAGGAGGATTGCCATGGGTGGCACGAGTATTTGGCACTGGATCGTTGTGGGTCTGATCGTCGTCCTGCTGTTCGGACGCGGCAAGATCTCCGACATGATGGGCGACGTCGCGAAGGGCATCAAGGCCTTCAAGAAGGGCATGTCCGAGGACGATACTCCGGCAAAGCCGGTGCAGCCCTCCGAGCCGGTCCGGACCATCGATCATCAGAACGGCACGACGACCACCACCACCGTTACGACCGATCAGAAGGTCGGCTAAGCTGTCGTCAGCCGCCGCTTCATGCGGTGTATCAGTACGCGTGAGTACCTAAGGGCAGGTTCGAGGCCACGTCATGTTGGACATGAGCTGGGGTGAGATCATGGTGATCGGCGCCGTCGCGCTGATCGTGATCGGCCCGAAGGATCTGCCGAAGGCTCTGCGGACCGTGGGGCAGATGACCAGCAAGGTCCGCCGCATGGCGGCGGAGTTCCAGGGCCAGTTCAACGAGGCCATGCGGGAGGCCGAGCTCGACGAGGTGAAGAAGCAGCTCCAGAGCGTGAACGAGTCCGTTCCTTCGCTCAACACGAGCTTCAATCCGATCCAGTCGATCCGGGACGAGTTGAAAACCTCCATCGAAGCACCTGTCGCAACGACCGAGAAGGTGCCTGGACCGGAGAGTACCCCGGAGGATGCCCAGGCAGCCGCTCAAGCGCCTTCCGATGCTTCGGTGCAGGCTGTCGTCGAGGGCCGCGCCCCGGCGCCTGCCGATCCGCTCATCGACCTGCCGGTGCCGCCCACCGCCGATCCGGCAGCGGAGATCGCGGAGTCCCTGCGGCGGGAAGCCGAGTACGAAGCCCAGCAGGCTGCTCTCGCTGAACAGCTCTCAGAAAAACCGGACGCGAAAGTCGTATGACCACTGCCGTTGAACAGGATGAGGTCGAGGCTTCGCGCGCGCCTCTGATCGAGCATCTGACCGAGCTGCGCTCGCGCCTCATCAAGGCGCTGGCCGCGTTCGTGGTGATGTTCTTCGCCTGCTTTGCCGCAGCCAAGTACATCTACAACGCCCTGGTCTGGCCCTATGTCCTGGCTGTCGGTTCGCCTGAGGCGGCGCGCCTCGTCTACACCCACGGCCTGGAATACCTGTTCACCCAGATCCAGGTGGCGGCCTTCGGGGCGGGCTTCCTGGCCTTCCCGGTGATTGCCATGCAGGTCTACAAGTTCGTGGCACCGGGGCTCTACAAGAACGAGCGCCGGGCCTTCGTGCCCTATCTGGTCGCAACGCCTGTCCTCTTCGCCGTCGGCGCGGCCTGCGTCTACTTCATCGCCATGCCGCTCCTCATGCGCTTCTCCGTGGGCATGCAGCAGCTGGCTATGGAATCCGGCCCGACCATCGAGTTCCTGCCCAAGGTCAGCGAGTATCTGTCGCTGATCATGACCCTGATCTTCGCCTTCGGCATCTGCTTCCAGCTGCCCGTGATTCTGACCCTGCTGGCCCGGGCGGGGATCATCGATTCGCAGTTCCTGAAGGACAAGCGGCGCTACGCCATCGTCATCGTCTTCGTGATCGCGGCGGTTCTGACCCCGCCGGACGTGATCAGCCAGTTCGCCCTTGCGATCCCCACCTTGCTTCTTTACGAGGCGTCCATCTTCTCCGTCATCATGGTCGAGAAGAAGCGTGCGGAAGCCGAGGCCGCGCGCGCGGCAGAGGAGTAGGGCCTTCGGGCCTCCACACCGGCCGCCATCCTCGGCAAACGTTGAAGGGGCGGTCGTGTCGAAGGGACAGGGCCCCTTGATCAAGCAGGTCCACATTCCATGCACGACATCCGTTCCATCCGCGAGAATCCCGCGGCTTTCGACCAAGGCCTCCGGAACCGGGGCATGGAGCCCCTGTCCACCCGCCTGATCGCCCTCGACGACGGGCGCAAGAGCGCCATCTCCGCCCTGCAGGCTGCCACCGAGCGACGCAATGTCCTATCCAAGGAGATCGGACAGGCCAAGGCCAAGAAGGACGAGGCGCGGGCTCAGGAACTGATGGCCGAGGTGGCCCGGATCAAGGAGACGATGCCGGAGCTGGAGGAGGCCGAACGCGTGGCCGAGAAGGCCCTGTTCGAGGCCCTGGCAGGCATCCCGAACATCCCTAAGGCGGACGTGCCCGTCGGTGCCGACGAGCACGGCAACGTGGAGCGCCACCGCGTCGGTTCGCCCCGGATGTCGAACAGCGCCAAGCAGCACTTCGAACTCGGGGAGGCCCTCGGTCTGATGGATTTCGAGACGGCGGCGAAGCTCTCCGGCTCCCGCTTCGTCGTGCTCAAAGCGGGTCTCGCCCGCCTGGAGCGGGCCCTCGGCCAGTTCATGATCGACCTGCATACGACTGAGCACGGCTATACGGAAGTGAACCCGCCGCTGCTGGTGCGGGACGATGTGATGTTCGGGACGGCCCAACTGCCGAAGTTCGAGGATGACCAGTTCTGGGCCTTCCCGGGCAACGCGCTCGAGCAGGTCGTCGCGGCTGCCCTCGAAGGCCAGCCGCGGGACGCGGTCGCCAAGATGATCAAGGACACCCGATACGGCATGATCCCGACCGCGGAGGTGACGCTCACCAACCTCGTGCGCGAGCAGATCCTGTCCGAGGAGGAGCTTCCGCTGCGGTTCACCGCGCTTACCCCGAGCTTCCGCGCCGAGGCGGGATCGGCAGGCCGCGACACGCGCGGGATGATCCGCCAGCATCAGTTCGTGAAATGCGAACTGGTCTCCATCACCACGCCGGAGACGTCGGCAGACGAGCACGAGCGCATGCTCGCAAGCGCCGAGAACGTGCTGAAGAAGCTTGAGCTGCCGTTCCGCACCATGACGCTCTGCACCGGCGACATGGGCTTCTCCTCGACCAAGACCTACGACATCGAAGTCTGGCTGCCGGGGCAGGGGATGTATCGCGAGATTTCGAGTTGCTCCGTCTGCTCGGACTTCCAGGCCCGCCGCATGAACGCGCGCTACCGCGCCGCCGGCGAGAAGCAGCCGCGCTTCGTGCATACGCTCAACGGCTCGGGCCTCGCGGTCGGCCGCACGCTGGTGGCCGTTCTGGAGAACTACCAGAACGAGGACGGCAGCATCACGATCCCTTCGGTGCTCCAGCCCTATATGGGCGGCCTCACCCGCATCGAGCGTCAGGGCTGAACATGCGCATTCTATGCACCAACGACGACGGCATACACGCTCCGGGATTGAAGACCCTCGAGGCGATTGCCCGCAACCTCTCGGACGATGTCTGGGTCGTCGCGCCGGAGACGGATCAGAGCGGCGTCGCCCATTCGCTCTCCCTCAACGATCCCCTGCGTCTGCGCGAGATCTCCAGCCGGCACTTTGCCGTCAGAGGCACGCCGACGGATTGCGTGATCATGGGGGTGCGCCACCTCATGCGGGACGCCAAGCCCGATCTCGTGCTCTCCGGCGTGAACCGCGGGCAGAACGTGGCCGAGGACGTGACCTATTCCGGCACGGTGGCGGGCGCCATCGAGGGCACGATCCTCGGCGTTCCCTCCATCGCGCTCTCTCAGGCCTATGGGCCGACGACGCGCGAGGCGCCCCGCTGGCAATGCGCCGAGCATCATGGCCCCAAGGTGGTCCGCAGGATCCTTGAGGCGGGAATCGACAAGGGCATCCTGGTCAACGTGAACTTCCCGGATTGCGAGCCTCAAGACGTCGAGGGGACGGCTCTCGTCAACCAGGGCCAGCGCACACAGGAACTCTTACGCCTCGACGAGCGCAGGGACGGGCGCGGCAACCCTTACTTCTGGATCGCCTTCGAGCGTCGGCCCTTCACCCCCGGCAACGGCACGGACCTCTGGGCCATCGCCAACCGGCGGATCGCCGTCACGCCTTTGCGCATCGACATGACTGACGAGCCGACCCTGACCCGCTACGCGCAGGCCTTCGGCTGATGGTCGTGCGGGCGCGATGAACCAGGATCTGCCATTCCTGCCCGAGGCGGACGATGCCCGCGGCGAGCAGGCAGCGATCGGGGCGGCGTCCTTCATCCTCTCGTTGCGGGCGAAGGGCATCCGCGACACGGCACTCCTGCGGGCCATGGAGCTCGTGCCGCGCGAGGTTTTCGCTCCGCGCCGCTTCACCGATCTCGCCCGCACCGACGTCGCCCTGCCGCTGCCCTGCGGGCAGACCATGACAGGACCGGCCACCGTAGCCGCCATGCTGCTGGCCCTCGGCGTGCAGCCCGGCCACCGCGTGCTTGAGGTCGGGACGGGCAGCGGCTACGTGACGGCGCTCCTGGCGCGGCTCGGCGCGGAGGTGACCTCCGTCGAGCGCTACAACACCCTGGCGGCCGCGGCGGCACAGCACCTCAAGATCGTCGAAGCGGGCAAGGTCCGCCTGGAGGTAGGCGACGGGCTCGCCACGCGGGTGCGGGATCGGTTCGATCGTATTCTGCTGAACGGCGCACGTCCGGAGCTTCCGGAAACGCTGATGCCGCTCCTGGGACCCGGAGGGCGCCTCGTGGGGGCCCTGACCGTCGACGGCATGCCCCGCCTCGTAAGGATCGAGCGCAATGCCGACGGAGAGCTGACGCAGAGCCCTGGCGCACAGCTGCGGATTTCGCCCCTCGTCACGGGCATTGCGGCGACTCTCTGACGGAATCAAAAATTTTTTCGACAAGGTTACGGCAAAGTGCGTGGCATCAACCGTTGCTTAACCTGAACAGGCTTTTAATCGCTCCATCGAGTTGCGTTCGGTTGGGGTTGAGTGATGCGTTTGCGTGTGAGTTCTGGGCATTGGGGTGCGGTGTCTCGGATCGCTCTGGTGGCTTTGATCGGGAGTGCCGCGGCGGCCTGCAGTACCGACAGCGCGCGGTTCGCGGAGAACCCCTTCTCCAATCCTTTCGCCGCCAGCGAGCGGATGGATACCGGCGCTGCGGCTCCTTCGCAGCCTCAGTCGTCTCCCTCCTACGCGGCTGCTCCGATGCCGACCGCTTCGGTCCAGGCTCAGGCCCTGCCGCCCGTGCAGACCCAGCCCCTGTCTCAGTCCGCCCGCATCGCCTCGGCTCCCGCTTCCGTCCAGCCGCGCCCTCTGCCGGCCGTTCAGCCTGCTTCGGCCCAATCGGCGTCTCAGCCCAAATTCCGCCTCGTCGACACATCCAAGGTGCCGGCAGCTACCACTCCGGTCGCTGCCGCAGAGCCCGCCAGGCGTGTTCGCCCCGGCATGACTGCCATGGCGCAGACTCCGGCCCCCGCTGCTCCGGCTGCTGCAAAGTCGGCTCCGATGCAGGTCGCCTCGGCCACCGACGAGCCTCTTGTTTCAGCCCCGAAGCCGCTCGTTTCCGCCCCTAAGCCGGTTGTCGAGCAGCCCAAGGTGGCTGCTCTCACCCAGCCTGAGCCGGTGAAGGCCGTTGCTCCGGTGCCGGCGGCTCCTGCCCCGGCCGCACAGCCGGAAGCTGCCAAGGCTCCCGCGCCGGAACCCGAGGCGACCGCCAGCGTATCGGGTGACTTCCGTTGGCCGGCCCGCGGCCGCGTCATCGCCGGTTTCGGCGCAAACGGCGGCAACGAGGGCATCAACATCGCCGTTCCCGAAGGAACCCCCGTGAAGGCAGCCGAAGCCGGCACGGTGACCTACGCCGGCAGCGAGGTGAAGGGCTACGGCAACCTCGTCCTCATCAAGCACGAGAACGGCTTTGTCTCGGCCTATGCCCACAACGGATCGCTGAACGTGAAGCGCGGCGAGCAGGTCAAGCGCGGCCAGGTGATCGCGACCTCGGGTCAGACCGGTAACGTGACCTCGCCACAGCTGCACTTCGAGATCCGCAAGGGTGCGCAGCCCGTCGATCCGCTGAAGCATCTCGGCGGCTGATCCCGCACAAAGCTTAGGTCGGGTTCGAACTTTGAAGCCGATCGAATGAAGGGACGGTGGAGCTCAGCCACCGTCCCTTTGTCGTTTCAGATGGCTTTTCCCAGGCGTCCCGCGAGGTCCTGGATGAACTGCCAGGCCGTGCGACCGGAACGGGCGCCGCGGGTCGTCGCCCATTCGAGGGCTTCCGCGCGGATCGCGTCGCGGTCCGCCTCCAGCCCGAGATGGTCGACATAACCGAATACCATCTCGAGATATTCATCCTGGCTGCATTTGTGAAAGCCGAGCCAGAGGCCGAAACGGTCAGAGAGCGAGACCTTCTCCTCCACCGCCTCGCCAGGATTGATGGCGGTCGAACGCTCGTTCTCCATCATGTCGCGCGGCAGGAGGTGGCGGCGGTTGGACGTGGCGTAGAAGATCACGTTGTCCGGCCGTCCCTCGATCCCGCCCTCCAGCACGGCCTTGAGCGACTTGTAGGAAGTATCGTCCGCGTCGAAGGAGAGGTCGTCGCAGAACACGATGAAGCGGTGCGGATCGGCCCGCAGCAGGCTCATGAGGTCGGGGAGGGTCTCGATGTCCTCCCGGTGGATCTCGATGAGTTTCAGAGGACGGGAATCACCGGGCCGCGTGTGGTTGATCTCCGCATGGACCGCCTTGACCAGGGAGGATTTGCCCATCCCCCGGGCGCCCCAGAGCAGGGCATTGTTGGCCGGCAGCCCCCCGGCGAACCGCCCGGTGTTCTCCGCCAGCTGGTCCCGCACCCGGTCGATGCCCCGCAGGAGGCTCATTTCGACCCGGTTCACTTTCGCCACCGGGGAGAGCCTGCGCCCCGCCGCCTGCCAGACGAATGCGTCCGCCGCCGTAAAATCGGCGTGAGCCGTGCTGATGGGAGCAAGACGCTCCAGGGCGGCGGCGATGCGCGTAAGAAGCGACAGGGTTTCGGGAGAATTGAGGTCTGTGGGCATTTCAGGTCCGGGCCAGAAGGGGCGGAAAGCGACTGCTTAGCGCAAAAAGCGTCAATGGGTCCATGGAAGGAGCCTTGGGAAAGCGAGCATCGGCCCCAAAAGTGGAGGGCACTTTTGGGTTCAGTCCGATGCTCACTGCTGGAAAAGGTGCATCGTGTGGTCCGGAAAACCGGGACCACTTTTCCGCACGATGCGCCTGTAACTTCATTGATTTCGTCGAGTCGATGGGTATAGTCCGCCACGCTTTGTATCCCGTCCGGCGCGGGTAGGCCCCATAAGTGCCTGCCACGCGCCTTTATCCATGGAGAGCCGCTTGTTCATTTCACCTGCCTACGCACAGGGGGGCCCCGCGGGGGGCGGAATGGAGATGATCCTTCAATTCGTCCCGTTCATCCTCATATTCGTCATCATGTGGTTCCTGATCATCCGGCCCCAGCAGCGCCGGGTGAAGACACACCAGGAGATGATCAAGAATGTGCGTCGCGGCGACACCATCGTCACCTCCGGCGGCATCATCGGCAAGGTGACCAAGGTGACCGAGGACGCGGCCGACATCGAGGTCGAGATCGCCGACGGCGTGAAGGTGAAGGTGGCCCGGGCCATGATTTCCGACGTCCGCTCCAAGAGCGAGCCCGTCAAGGCCTGAGTGGGACAAGGCCGGCCCTTTCGTGCGCGGATGGGCCGGTTCGCCGCAGCACGCTGCGGCAGAAGAGTTTGAAAGGTTGAGCTGACGATGCTGCGCTTCTCGAGATCGAAGATCATCGCCACGGTGGGGGTCATTCTGATCGGTCTGCTTCTGGCGGTTCCGAGCATGATGTCCCGTGAGCAGCGTCAGGCGTATCTGAATGCGATCCCGGGTTGGGTGCCGTCCTGGCTCGTCCCGTCCCGCGCGATCGTGCTGGGCCTCGACCTGCAGGGCGGGTCTCACGTTCTGCTCGAAGTCGACGCCCAGGATCTGATGCGCGTGCAGGTCACCACCCTGCGCGACGACGTCCGCCGCATCCTGCGCGACACCCGCGTGTCGTCTCAGAACGGCATTCAGACGGTTCAGCGCGGCGTTCAGATCCGCGTGCCGGATGCGGCAGACCGCGATCGGCTGCTGCCGCGCCTGCGCGAGCTGGCTCAGCCCGTCGGCAACGCCATGCTTGGCCAGACCGGCGGCAACACCATTGACATCAACACGGCTCCGGACGGCGTGATCACGCTGACCTATTCGGAGATCGGCACCAACGAGCGCGTGCGCCGAGCCGTCGACCAGTCCATCGAGGTCATCCGCCGCCGCGTGGACGCTACGGGCACGACCGAGCCCAGCATTCAGCGCCAGGGCGCCGACCGAGTGCTCGTACAGGTCCCGGGTCTCCAGGATCCGCAGCAGCTGAAGGCTCTGCTCGGCGAGACCGGCAACCTCGAGTTCCGCCTGCTTGCCCAACAGGGCGCGACCGATGTGGACATGCTGCCGATGCAGGATGCCGGCGGCCAGCGGGTTCCCGTCGAACGCCGGATTATCGCCGAGGGCGGCGACCTGATCGATGCCCAGCCGGCCTTCGACACGCAGACCAACCAGCCCATCGTCAATTTCCGCTTCAACATCCGTGGCGCGCAGCGCTTCGGCCAGGCGACGACGGAAAACCTCGGGCGTCAGCTTGCCATCGTGCTCGACAACCAGGTGATCTCGGCTCCGACGATCCAGTCGCCCATCACCGGCGGCTCGGGCCAGATCTCCGGCAGCTTCACGGTCGAGCAGGTGAACAACCTCGCCGTGCTGCTCCGCTCCGGCGCCCTCCCGGCCAAGCTCACCATCGTCGAGGAGCGCACCGTCGGCCCGGGACTCGGACGCGACTCCATCGAGGCCGGCAAGATGGCCACCTACGTGGCGGCCATCTTCGTGATCATCTTCATGTTCGCCACCTATGGCCTGTTCGGCCTCTTCGCGAACATCGCGCTCATCGTCCATGTGGGCCTTATCTTCGGACTCATGTCCGTGCTGGAGGCCACCCTGACCCTTCCTGGCATCGCCGGCATCGTGCTCACCATCGGCACAGCGGTGGATTCCAACGTGCTGATCTACGAGCGCATCCGCGAGGAGGTGCGTGCAGGCCGGTCCATCGTCTCAGGGATTCAGGCGGGTTTCGACCGTGCTTTCGCGACAATCGTCGACTCGAACAGCACCATGGCCATTGCGGCGGTGATCCTGTTCTTCCTCGGCTCCGGCCCCGTGCGCGGCTTCGCAGTCGTGTTCATCCTCGGCATCCTGACGACGGTTCTTACCGCCGTGACCCTGACGCGCATGATGATTGCGCTCTGGTACCACTCGATGCGTCCCAAAGTCCTTCCGTTTTAAGGAGTGCGTATCGTGCGCCTCGTTCGCCTCTGGCCCGAAAACTCCCATTTCGACTTCATGCGCTTCAGGCGCTTCTCATTCCCGCTGTCGGCCGTCATCTCGATCCTGACCGCGGTAATGCTCCTGACCGGCGGCCTCAATTTCGGCATCGACTTCCGGGGCGGCACGCTCATGGAGATCCAGGCCAAATCGGGTCAGGCCAATGTCGGCCAGATCCGGCAGACCTCCGCGGGCTTCGGCTTCGGCGATGTCGAGGTGCAGGAATTCGGCTCCGCCGGCGAGGTCTCGATCCGCTTCCCGATTCAGGAGGGAGGCGAGGCAGCACAGGCGGCTGTGGTTCAGAAGGCGCGTGACACGTTCAGCGCCGATTACGAGTTCCGCCGCGTCGAGACCGTCGGACCCCGCGTCTCGGGCGAGCTCGTCCAGTCCGGTACCATCGGCGTGGTGCTCTCGGTCATCGCGGTGCTGTTCTATCTCTGGTTCCGCTTCGAGCGGGAGCTGGCAGTGGCGTCCATCATCGGCACGCTGCACGACATCGTGCTCACCATCGGCTTCTTCGTGATCACCGGTCACGAGTTCAACATGACCTCGATCGCGGCGATCCTGACCATCGTGGGCTATTCGCTCAATGAAACGGTGGTGGTGTTCGACCGAACCCGCGAGCTGATGCGCCGCTACAAGACGATGCCGGCCGAAGAACTGTTGAACCTGTCGATCAACCACACCATGTCCCGTACGGTGATGACGGCGGCGACCACCGCGCTCTCGCTTCTGGCCCTGGTGCTGTTCGGCGGTCAGGCGATCCAGGGTTTCGCGCAGGTCATGCTCTATGGCGTGGTCATCTGTACGTATTCGGCCATCTGCATCTCGTCTCCCATGCTGATCTACATCGGCCTGCGCGGGTCGGAGACCGTGAAGGTGCCGGAGGGCAGGGCCGCCGCAGCGGAGTAAGCCGATGAGCTCTGGCCGCCTCTACGACGGGTTCCTGCCGGGACGCTACCCGTTCGATGCCTATGGCAATGGGGGCTTTCGCTTCGCGGACATGTCCCATCGCGGCTCCCTGCTCGCGCTGCCTTCGGGGGTCAAGGCTTGGCCTGTCGCGGCCATGACAGACCTGACGGGCGAGGTGCTCG
This sequence comes from Microvirga sp. jy35, assembly GCF_056148915.1. Lineage (NCBI taxonomy): Bacteria > Pseudomonadati > Pseudomonadota > Alphaproteobacteria > Hyphomicrobiales > Methylobacteriaceae > Microvirga > Microvirga sp. jy35. Next base: position 53,887 of record NZ_JBWBEW010000024.1, read on the forward strand.
ATCCGATCTTTGCCGAGGGCGATGCGCTCGAACTCCTGCTGTTCGGCACGGGCGTCGACATCGCGGCGCTGCCAGTTGCGTTCCGGAATAGGTTTCGTGAGGCGGGAATCGGGCTCGACGTGATGCAGACCGGGGCCGCTGCACGTACCTACAACATCCTGCTCGCCGAGAACCGCAAGGTTGGCGCCGCCCTGATCGCCGTCCCTTGAGATGGCGGAAGAGATCTCCAACTTCGCCCATTGCGAGGCGCTCGTGCGCGAAGCCGATCCGGACCGGTACTGGGCCAGCTTCTTTGCGCCGGCCGACAAGCGCCCGCATCTCTACGCGCTCTACGCCTTCAACTTCGAGATCGCCCGGGTTCGCGAGGCGGTGCGCGAGGCGCTCGTCGGCGAGATCCGCCTGCAATGGTGGCGCGATGCCCTCCAGGGCGAGGCGCGGGGCGATGTGCGGGCCAACCCCGTGGCGGCAGCGCTCGACGATACCATTGTCCGGTTCCGACTGCCGCGGCAGTCCCTGGTCGACCTGATCGATGCCAGGATCTTCGATCTCTACGAGGATCCCATGCCCAGCCTCAACGACCTGGAAGGCTATTGCGGCGAGACATCGTCGAGTCTGATCCAGCTCTCGAGCCTCATCCTCTCGGACGGGTCGAATCCCGGCACCGCCGATGCGGCTGGTCATGGCGGTGTGGCCTATGCCATCGCGGGTCTGCTGCGTGCGTTCCCGATCCATGCGCGGCAGGGACAGGTCTATATGCCGGCGGATATTCTTAACAAACACGGCGTGGTGCGCGAGGACATCGTCACGGGACGCGGCGGGCCAGGCCTGAAGGGAGCGCTCGCCGATCTTCGCGCCGTTGCCCGCAGGCATCTCGAGCAGGCGCGTGCTCTGCGCACCACGATCCCGAATGCCGCCAAGCCGGCGTTTCAGCCGATTGCACTGGTGGAGCCTTATCTCAGGGCCATGGAGCGTCGGGACTACGACCCGTTTCATACGGTGGTGGAATTGCCCCAATGGCGGCGCATCTGGGCGTTGTGGCGCGGACCGTTTTAGGAGCGCCGTGCCCTCTGGTGTCATCCCGGATGAGGCGAAACCAGATCCTAGATCGTGCAAACCAGTCCAGCACTGTCATCCCGGGGCCGCGCAGCGGAGCCCGGGATCCATAATGGCTAACGCTGCAGAGAAGAGTGCGACACTGATCGCCCCTTTTTGATACGTAGCGTTTATGGATCCCCGCCTTCGCGGGGATGACAATGTTGAGATGCCAGCGCTTAATCCTGGTCGCGATCCCGGATCATCTTCGATGTCCGGGATGACAATGTGTGACTACTCCGCAGCCTGCGGCAGCACACCACCCGACATCCACACTGCCAGATCACCCCGCGCGCGGTCCGTCAGCGCCTTCTTCCGGGCGACGGCCTTGGCCGGCCCGCGCAGGCGCTTCCCGTCTTCGGCCTTCGGAGCTTGCGCCAGCGGCGGGAAGAGGCCGAAATTGACGTTCATCGGCTGGAAGGAGCGCGGCCCCTCGTCGATGGTCTCGATATGCCCGCCGGTGATGTGGTTGATGAGCGCGCCGAGCGCCGTGGTGTGGGGCAGGGGCTGGATCGGACGGCCCAGTCGCTCGGCGGCGGCGAAGCGGCCGGTCATGAGGCCGACCGCAGCACTCTCCACATAGCCCTCGCAGCCGGTGATCTGGCCGGCGAAGCGCAGGCGCGGCATCGCCTTCAGGCGGAGCGTCGGGTCGAGGAGCTTGGGCGAGTTGAGATAGGTGTTGCGGTGAATGCCGCCGAGGCGCGCGAACTCCGCGTTCTCCAGGCCCGGGATCATGCGCAGGATCGCGCTCTGGGCGCCGTATTTCAGCTTGGTCTGGAAGCCCACCATGTTGAACAGGGTGCCGAGCGCGTTGTCCTGGCGCAGCTGTACGATGGCGTAGGGCTTCTTGTCGGGATTGCGCGGGTCGGTGAGGCCGACCGGCTTCATGGGTCCATGGCGCAGGGTCTCACGGCCGCGCTCGGCCATCACCTCGATGGGCAGGCAGCCGTCGAAATAGGGGGTGTTGGCCTCCCATTCCTTGAACTCGGTCTTGTCGCCGGCGATCAGCGCGTCGATGAAGGCGTCATACTGCTCCCTGGTCATGGGACAGTTGATGTAGTCCTTGCCCGTGCCGCCAGGCCCGACCTTGTCGTAGCGCGACTGGAACCAGGCGACGTCCATGTTGATGGACTCGCGATAGACGATCGGCGCGATGGCGTCGAAGAAGGCAAGCGACGTTTCGCCCGTGAGATCGAGGATCGCCTGCGCCAGAGCCGGCGAGGTGAGGGGGCCGGTGGCGACGATCACCGAGGACCAATCCTCCGGCGGCAGGCCCGCGATCTCGCCCCGCTCGATGGTGATGAGGGGATGAGCCTTGAGCGCTGCCGTCACGGCTGCCGAAAAGCCGTCGCGGTCGACCGCCAGAGCGCCGCCGGCGGGCACCTGGTTCGCATCGCCTTTCGCCATGATAAGGGAACCGAGGCTGCGCATCTCCTGATGCAGCAGGCCGACCGCATTGGTTTCGGCATCGTCCGAGCGGAAGGAGTTGGAGCACACGAGCTCGGCAAGGCCGTCCGTCTTGTGGGCGTCGGTGCCGCGCACGGGGCGCATCTCGTGCAGCACCACGGGAACACCCGCCTGGGCGATCTGCCAGGCAGCTTCCGAACCGGCGAGGCCGCCGCCGATGACATGGATAGGTTCGATGGTGCTCATGGTCTATCTCCCGGGCGGCTTTGTTGACTCCCTCGGGAGCCCTGGTCAAGCTGAGCCGGTTTACTTTTGGAAAGGCATTCAACGCCATGCAATCCAGGCGTCCGGTCGTCCTTATTACAGGCGGAAGCCGCGGCATAGGGGCTGCGGTGGCACAGCTCGCAGCCGAGCGCGGGTATGATGTTGCCATTACCTATCGCTCGGAGCATGAAGCCGCCGAGAAGATCCTTGCCGCCTGCCGCAATGCCGGAGCGAAGGCTGTGGCCTGCCAGGGCGACGTGGCCGTCGAATCCGACGTGATCCGCCTGTTCGACGAGGCCGAGGCGGCCCTGGGGCCGATCTCGCACGTGGTCAACAATGCAGGGATCACAGGCAAGTCGGGCAAGCTGGCGCAGACCTCCGCCGATACGATCCGGGACTGCATCGACATCAATGTCCTGGGCGCCCTGTGGGTGGCGCGCGAGGCGGCCCGGCGGCTGCCGAAGAGTCCTGCTGACAGCGCCAGAACCATCGTCAACATCTCGTCGGTGGCGGCCTCCCTCGGCAGCCCCAACGAGTATGTCTGGTATGCCGCCTCAAAGGGTGCCGTCGACTCGCTCACGATCGGGATGGCCAAGGAGCTGGCCCCTGAGGGCATCCGGGTCAATGCGGTTTCACCCGGTATGACGAAGACGGAGATCCATGAGCGCAGCACCCAGGATGCAGGTCGCCTGGAGCGGCTGAGGCCGCATATTCCGCTCGGCCGGGTCGGGAAGCCGGAGGAGGTCGCAGAAGCGGTGCTGTTCCTGATGTCGGAGGCGGCGTCCTACATCACGGGCGCGAACATCCCGGTCTCCGGCGGACGGTGAAGGTCTTCAGACAAGCGAACGCCCGCCAATGGGCGGGCGAGGGCCTTATGCTGCAATGCAGCAGATGTTTACGCGGCAGCGTGCTCGCGAGCGATGTTCTCGATCTGGAAGCGGGAGATGCCGAGATCGTCTAGCTCGCGGTCGGACAGCAGCGAAAGCTCGCGGACAGTTTCGCGATAACGCATATAAGCGCGGACTTTAGAGAGAATATAGGACACGAACATGGGAAGCTCCTCATCAGTGACCGGCCCCTGTGGCCGGTGGCATTTGTTCTTGCGTGTGCAGTGCGGATATAGGTGTGTGCAGTGCCGAAGAGGAGTGGTAATAGTGTAGGGCTGTTATGCTTTAGTAGCATAGCGGGCTAATGCCAGGTTAACAGCAGTGCTCATTAGGCATGCCTTTCAACCAAGGAGCAGGGTGCTTGGGCAATTAGTCCATAAACTGCCCTTCATTATGGCCACGCTTGCTCCTGGCCTGCATAAGTTTGGAGCATGGCTCCATACGTTCTCGAACGGTGGTTTTGACTCAAGGGACGGGTTCGGGCGCTTCTGAAAGCAACAATGAGCCCATGTAGCATCTTGAACAAATGTTCATGTTCCGAAATGACTTCACGAATATCCATAGTTACTTCAGGCTCGTTGGAACAGTCTCCACAGGTTTGCGTTCACCCCGCAGCTTTACAGTAATGGAGATGCTTCCGTGAAGAAAATCGCCCTTGGAGCTGCCCTTCTCTTATTGAGCAGTGCGGCCTATGCCCAGACATCGACCCAGACCAACACAAGCACCAGCACGTCTTCCCAGTCGCAGTCGTCGGATTCGAACAACCTGCTGCGCAATCAGTCCGGGACCAGCAGCCGGACGGAGACCACCGGCGCAACCCGCAGTGAATCCTCGGGTACCCAGACCAATGTCCGCACCCGCGAAGAGGGCAATACCCGTGTCGGAGTCGGCATCGAGACCCGTGAGCGGTCTGGAGTATCCGTCCGCTCACGAACGGTGCGTGAAGTTGAGGAGCCGAGCGTCTCCGTCACCCGCCGCCGCAGCGTGACCACCATCGAGGAGCCGGATACCGAAGTGCGCCGCACGGTGGTCAAGAAGAAGCCCACCAAGAAAGTCGCGGTGAAGAAGACGAAGAAGACCAACAAGGTCGTCACGAAGAAGCGCCGCTACCAGGTTGTCGACGAGCCGGTGGAGGTCCGCCGTCGGACCGTGCGCCGCTATGAAGAGGTCAATGAGCCGAGCGTGTCCGTCAATCGCCGCACGACGATCCGCCGGACGCAGGATACCTCGCCGAGCGTTGGCGTATCCATCGAGCAGCGTCGTTCCAATGACGTGAATGTCTCGACCACGCGGACGCGTTCGAGCGCTCCGGATACGACCGGCACCGTCTCGACCCGCAGCCGCACGGACGTGAACAGCAACTCGGGCGCCAATACGTCCGGTTCGGGCAACTCCTCCACGACCGTTCGTCCGCAGCAGGGCGGTTCCTCGTCGGGGAGCAGCACGAGCACAAGCGAGTAAATCGGTCATCATAATGTAGAAAGAGGGCCAGAGACTCGCCCTCTTTTGCTGTTGTTATGATCGATCTTCAATGGTGTGCTTGCGTTTCTGCAGAATAGGTTGGAAACGCATGTAAATCCTGAGAAGATACGCCTCGTATTATTGAGAGTTTGAACTCTGTTGAGCCTCTGGCTGAATGATATTTTTGGAACCGTTCTTCCAGTCGGTTTTTATATACGAAACTGTTCTGGAGTAGATCCATGATGAAAGCTCTTGTTGTCATCAGCGCAGCTCTTCTGGCTGCAACCTCTTTCGCCGGTGCCGCCGACGCCCGCCCTGGAAAGGGCAAGGGCCATGCTTATGGGCACCAGAAGAACCACAAGGCTCAGCGCTACGTCGTGCAGCGTCGCAACAATAACAACGCTGCCATTGCAGCCGGCGTGACGGGGGCTATCCTTGGCGGTGCGCTCGCTGCATCGGCCCGCCCGGCCTACCGCACCTATGAGAGGCCATCCTACAGGACCTACGAGGCCCCGAGACGGACCTACTATCGCGAAGAATACTACGACAACTACGACTACTAAGCTGTCGATACAGGGGCGCCTTCAGGCGCCCCTTTTCCTGGCGCCTGTCTATCGGCGCAGGCTTCCAACGGCAATCACAACTCGCAAGGGGCCGTATTCGGTCTGCTTTCTCACATCGATCTGCAAGCGTGCCCCCGGCTGCGTCCTGTACGAACCGGACCCGGCCAGCCCCGAACCTGCAAGGGCATCGGCCCGGACAGTGCCGCTGATCCGCACGCAGGTACCCGAGGCCTGGAGCATGGCAAAGCCGGGAGGGCAGGGAAAGGCAGCCTGCGCTTGGCTCGCCAGCGTTAGTCCAACTAGAGCAAGGATGGCCGAAGAGTGCTTCATGAAGCGGAGCTTATCTGCTCCGCTCCAAGAGGCAAGAAGGCAAGGCAGGGGTTTTCAGACCCCGCCCGACCCGCTCCGGCGGCCGTATTGCTCCGCCACGTCCGGGCGGTCGACCTCCACGTGGAACTGCTCGGCCTTGGGGCTGTAATCCTGGATTGCCCCGATGCCATAACGATAGGCCATTTCGCCGCCGAGCCAGCCGCTGAACAGCAGCAGGGCCGTCTGAGCGCCGGACAGCCAGATGCCCCAGCCTTGAACCCCGGCAGCCGGATCGTCCAGGCGCACGCCCACATTGACGAGAGCAAGAGCGACGACAACCAGATTGGCCACCATGTGAGCCCATGACACCCAGACATTGCGCACCCGGTCGATGGTCACGAAGTCGATCATGCCGGGGACGGCGGCCACGAGAGCGGTGACAATTCCGGCAACGAGAAGCCAATAGGAGGCTTGAGCCCAGAACAGGTCCTCGGTTGCGAGGAATGCGATGTCTGTACCCAAGGCCCCGATCAGAAAGGCGACGGGGAAGACGATCAGCATGTGATGAAGCGGGTGTCCGGCGATGGCCGCCGTGCTCTGCACCCCATGACGATGATAGCGACCCATGACACTGCTCCTCTCAAGGCCTGGCTTGAGGAAAAATGCATCGGCCAAGCCTTCGTTCCGACCGCCCGGTCATGCGTTGGATCAGATGTTGCTGGACATTCCGACGGCGATGATGGATAGCGTGGCCCGCATTCCGCAGGGGAATGTCCTGCGGGGCCCATCTCTGCGGCCGACCGCATGACAGCTGCTCCGATGGTTCTTGACCCCGCCACCCTTACCGTCGCCTTCATCCTGCTGTCGGCCGTGCTCGGCTCGCTGCTGGTCTTCTCATGGACGTTGAACCGCAAGCTGAGCGCTCTGGCTTGGTGGGGAAGCGCCTTCTGGCTCATTGCGGTCGGGATCGGTTGGGCGAACCTGGGAGCCGGCCCGCCGAGTTATGCGGTTCTCCTGTTGGCGAACGCACTGGGTATCCTGTCCTATGGCACTCTCTATGTCGGGTGCAGGGTGTTCAACGAACGCTCCGGCATCCTGCTCCACGGAGGTGCGGGTGTCGCCGTCTGGATCTGCGCCTTTCCCTTCATCTACGACTCGCAGGGATACCGTCTCATCCTGGCCTCCCTGCTGACAGGCGCCTATTCGGCCCTGTCGGCCTGGGAACTGGCGCGTCATGCGGTGCAGGCGCTTGCCTCGCAGCGCGTCGCGGTCGTGCTCCTGTCCGGCCTTGCGGGATTCAACCTCCTCCGTGGGCTGCTCGGCATCTCCCTCACGTCGGTTCCCTGGATCGATACGTTCGCCCGTCGCTGGTCCTCGGAAATGGCTCTCTTCCTTGTGGTGATCGGACCGACGCTCGCCTTCATGTTTCTGTCCATGGCGAAGGAGCGTCTGAAGTTCGAATACAAGCAGGCGGCGCTTGTCGACGACCTGACCGGGATTCCCAACCGACGCGCCTTTCTTCGGGCAGCGTCCAGGCTGCTCAATCGTCTGGACGACCGGCCGGCCAGTTGCCTGCTGTTCGACCTCGACAATTTCAAAGCCATCAACGACCGTTATGGCCATGCTGCCGGCGACCGCATCCTCAGCGTCTTCGCTCGCACGCTCACCGACATTCTTCCGAAGGGGACTTTCGGCAGGCTGGGGGGAGAGGAATTCGCGGCAATCCTCCCCATCGGGGCCCGGGACGCTGCCATCCTTGCAGAAAAAATCCGCCATGCCTTTGCCGAAGCCGGGAAGGCTGCCCTCGGAAGAACAGACGAGGTGACCGTCAGCATCGGCTGCGCGACGATCCCTCGCGCTTCAGCCGAGGATTTGCTGCAGCGTGCAGATCTTGCTCTGTACCGCGCCAAGGAAAGCGGCCGCAACGTGGTCGTGGTGGCGTGAAGCGATATCTTTGCCTCAGATCACGAAAAGCTCGTTGTGGTTCAGAGCGAGTCCTTTCTTGAACTGGGCGAACTCAACAGCCTTTCGAGGACCTGAGCCGTCGGAATCGTACGACAGGATGCCGGTCTTCTTGTTGTAGTTGATGTAATCGTCCGAATCCTTTGGTCTGTTACCTGCATTGAAGAAATCGGCATCCAATTTGCGCGGCTTGCTGGCGCTGCCGGGACCGAGCTTCCGGAAGATGGCATTGTCGAGCCAGACAGAGTCGGCGCGCACGGAGTAGTCTACAACGGTATCGAAGGCCACGCGCCGATCGCTGACGGATGATCCCAGCCTTGTATTGAAGACAAAAACGTCTCGGCCGGCCTCGCCGAAGAGAATGTCATTGCTGAGGCCTCCATAGAGACGATCGTTGCCCTCTCCCCCAAACACCCGATCCCTGCCGGCATCGCCGAAGAGCCTGTCGTTGCCCAGATCTCCGTAAACGTGATCGTTGCCTCTCAGGCCGCGGATCGTGTCGTTGCCGGACCTTCCGCTCAGGTCATCATCCTGATTGGTCCCCCGGCGGGAGTTGGCAGCCGCGTTGCCTATCCATTTGTGGATCGAGGTAGAGATCGCTCCCGAATCCTGGCCGGAAAGGATGTTGCCGGACACGACGATCATCGTGGGTCCACCCTGGGCATTGGTCGGTTCCTCACGGATCCCGTAGCGCGCATTGATGGCACCATCGGAATAGATGTGATTGTTGATGATCATCGTGTCGACGGAATAGTAGGTTTGCTGGGAGAACTCTTTGTCCAGCCTCAGACGGATGTTGACCTCGTCATACCGGCCGTCGAATTCGTGCGAGTTATTGTGGATGCGGCTTCCGGCGAGGGTCACGGACTTTGAGCCTTCGATCCTCACCCCCTGATGATCATTGCCGTAGACGTCCACGGCCGAGATAGTGATCCGCTGCGACAGTTTGACGAGGATTCCCTCCTTGCCGTTCTCATGATAGGAACCGCCGATGATCTGGACGTCGGACACCCATGGAATCGTCGTCTCACCGGCGGGTAGGATATTCCCCCTTTGAATGGTGATGCCCGCGCCCCCTGCCAACTCGCCGTTGAACATGTAGCGGAAGCCGTTGTGGTGAGCTTCGTTGTTCTGCAGAACAAGATTTCTCGTCTCGTTCTGGATGTTGAAGCCATGACGATCGTTCTCGTACGCCACGTTGTTCCTGTATACGCCGCCATAGACCGCGTCGGCGACAAAGCCGTCCAAGCCGTTGTGATGGGAAACCGAGTTCGTGATCACCATATTGTATGTGATCTCGTGCGGGTTGAGCCCGTAGGCCGTGCAATTTCTCACCTCGACGCCATCGACAGTGATGTTGGTCTGCACGCGGCCTGAGCCGTCTTCCTTGATGCCGCAGATAAAGCCTGCCTGATGGTCGGTGTTGTTGGTGCGATTGCCGTCTATGACGAGGTTCGAGACAGTGACCTTGTCGACCGTTTCCACCTTCGTGCGCACAATGCCGTTAATTCTGGCATTGAAGTTGTCTTGAAGCTTGATGATTGTATCGCGGTTTCCCGACCCCGTGAGCTCGACGCCGGATGGCAGTTCGATGGCTCCTTTGGAGGGATTGGTCTTGTCACCAGTGACCACCCAGGTGCCTGCTGCCAGCTGAACCTTCACTTGAGCTTTGGCGGGATCGCTCAAATAGACCTTATGGGCCTGTTCAACGGCAGCCCGGATCGCCGCCGTATTGGCCGAAGCGCTGCCGGTTGGATTGCTGACAAAGATCGTGGTCATTGGCAGTGTCCTTGCGAATTCTGAGATGCGCACGGTGTTCCGTGTGAACGCTCACGCACAACAGCGCCGTCTCGTATAGACATGACTATCGTCGGGCTTGTGCATTGCTATCTGCCCAACAAGTCCGGGCGATGGCGTGTCATTGGTTAAGCGTACACGGACGAAAGTTCAAAACAGAGGCGAGCATCTTGGATAAAGTCAATCATAGGATAAGTTGAATGGATATTATTGATCAAAAACCGTCATTGGGGGTACTTACAAGGAAGGGATCTGAAAAATCGCTGCGGTTCTAAGCGCGATTGGCATCTTCTACTTTGACAGGGTTTGAGCGGTGCACGAAGGTTGTCCGTCTAGACTTGGAGCGCCTGAAAATATTCTGACTTCAAGCCGAACTAAGGCTTCAGGCACAGGGACAGTGCGATGATGACCCGGTGCCGCTTTCATGTACTGCTGAGCCTGGCTCGTTGATATTTCTCTCGTGGAGAACAGAGAAGGGATCGAAGAGATTGCAGCCCATGATAATGAGAAACTTGCTTATTACTCTACGTTAAGTTCTCTTCTGGCAGATTAGAGGGCAAATTCTGTGATAACCATTCTCGGGGGGACGTGTGACAGACGAGGAGATTGAAGCCGTTGCAGAGGAGCTGGCCAAAGCGGGCGGCGTCTCATGGTATCCGGGACGGACACGCGGTGCACTTCTGAGGCCGGTCAGCGAACGATATCGGGATCGGGCGAAGTTGGCGATTGCCGCCCTCGACCGGGTCAGGGCCGGACACGACTCGGCCGTTGAGGCGCTGCCTCTACAGACCGCAGCTGCTTCCCGCCATCCTGACCAGCTCCAGGTCGGAGGCACGGTGGTTTACCGTCCTCCCGGTGATCAGAGGGCGATCACCTGCCGGATCGAGCGGATCGAAGCAGGGCGCGCCTATCTGGTGCCTGCACCCCGTCCGGATGTCGGGTGGGTCTCATTGGACAGCCTTGATCCCATAGGAGGCGAGGCTGCTACGAAAGGCGAATAAGGAGAGGGGCCGCAAGGTCTCTTCACTTCGCCGGCAAAACCCGTTAGCAGTTTTCATCCTTTCCATGGGGGTGGGTGGTCCAATATGCGTTGCTTCTTCCACCTCTTGAGCAGTCATGACGAGATTCTCGACAACGCAGGGATCGAGGTCAGAGATCTTGACAGTGCCAAGGCACAGGCTCTCCTCGCCATCGAGGAGCTGAGGGCGGAGATCGGCATCGAGGCTGATGATTGGTCGGGATGGCGGCTCGAAATCGTCTGCCCTCTCGGGACCCTTCTTCACTCGGTGCCGCTGACCGAAACGGTGCATTGACCGGCAGGAGCCCCCTGGCACATCGTGATTCTGCTTATGCGCTCACTTTAAGCGGGACAAAGCCGAGCGCCCGGTCGATGCAGGCCCGCAGTTCCGTCGAATCATAAGGCTTGCGAAGGATGGTGAACCCGTCGTCCATGGCAGCTTGAGCGACATTGCTGTACCCTGTGGCCAGCAGGACGGGCAGGGAAGGTCGCTCACTGCGGATGATGCGCGCCAGATCTGCTCCGTTCAATTCGCCCGGCATCACGATATCGCTGAACACGAGATCGATGCGCGTGCCGGACCGCAGGACCGAGAGGGCGGCCTGGGCATCGGCAGCATGGGTCACCCTAAAGCCGATCTCTTCCAGGCTGGCACTGGTGACCTCGGCAATATCAGCGTTGTCCTCCACCAGGAGAATATGGCCATTGCCGCTTCGAGCCTGAGGCTCCGGCATGGGTGCGCTCCCGTCCTCGGCGACCTCGATTGTGCGCGGCAGGTAGAGCGTGATCGTGGTGCCGCGCCCATGCGTGGCAAGGGCGGTCGCGGTGCCTCCCGATTGTCTGGCAAAGCCGTAGACCTGGCTCAATCCCAGGCCGGTTCCCTTGCCGACGGCTTTGGTCGTGTAGAACGGCTCGAAGACATGAGGCAGCACCTCCTCGGGGATGCCGCAGCCCGTATCTGTGAGGCTGAGTGCGACGAAGTCGCCTTTGAGTCCGATCGCATCCGAGTCGCGCAAGTTCAGATTCCAGGCCTCGATCAGCAGCCGTCCGCCATCGGGCATGGCATCCCGGGCATTGACAGCAATGTTGAGGATGGCAAGCTCGAGCTCATTCAGATCGACCTTGGTATTCCACAGGCCGTGCGGCAGTTGCATGTCGATGGCAATGTCGCCTCGCAGGGATGAGCGAAGCATGTCCTGCAGGTCGAGGAGGTAGCGGGACAGATTGACGACCTCAGGTTCATGCGTCTGCTGGCGGGAGAAGGACAGGAGTTGGCGCACGAGGCTCGCACCGCGTCCTGCCGCCGTCTCGATGGCGTCAAGGGATCGCTTCTGCCGTTCCTCCATGGGATAGCGCCGCAGGCGGTCCGCATTGCCTTTGACGACCATCAGCAGATTGTTGAAGTCGTGGGCGACACCTCCGGTAAGATGGCCCACGGCCTCCAGCCGCTGCGCCTGCTTGAGAGCGGCCTCGGCTATCTCGCGGCGCTCGACCTCGCCGTGGAAGCTGCGGGTGCGCCGCAGGGCAAGGAGGCTGATGGCGAACAAGCCCAGGGTCGCCGGTATGCCGAAGGCCAGGAGCTGGCCCATTTCAGACCAGAGGGCCCGCCACATGCTGGCGGTTTCGATCCCGGTGGTCACGTAGATCGGGTAACCCGGTACCTTCCGATAGCCGATGCGCCGCTCGATGCCGTCGATTTGGGAGACAGTGGTGATGAGCCCCGACTGGACGTTGCTCTGAATGGCCGGCAAGAGACTGTTGCCAGGGGTGAGCTGGAGGGGGTCGTCGCCGCGCGATGGATAGCGTGCAAGGAACTCCCCGTCGGACCGGATAAGGCTGATGGAATCGGCGAGGGCCTGGGAGATCCGACCATAATACTCGCGGAAATGCTCCGGGCGCACGGACACCGCTACGATCCCGTTGAAGCTCCCATCCTGCATCGGGCGGCGCTGGCTCACCACGAAGAAGCGGATGTCACCGATCTTGGAGATGATCGTGCGACCGATAAAAGTACCCGCGTCCTGTTGGGCCTGCACCTTGAAGTAGTCGCGGTCCGAATTGTCGAGATCGCGGGGCACGGGCATGATGGTGCTCGATACGAGCGGGTGGCCAGCCTTGTCGAAAACCCAGATCGACTCGATCTGCGGGAGGGCGTCCTGGGTGCGCCGCAGGCGGCTCTGGAGGCGGGCCTCCTCGGCGAGGATCTGCTCCGGCGTGAGGCCGCGCAGCACCTCGTTCGTCTCGGCCATGGTGCGCTCGATGGTCTGGAAAGCCTTGAGGCTGTGCTCCTGGACCACATCCAGGGCGCGCTCGATCCGCTCGTCCGAGTGCTGGCGGATCCGGTGGTAATCGTCCCAGGCCGTGTAGGCGAAAAACAGGGCCGGCCCGAGCAGGCTAGCGACCAGCATCAACTGCAAAGGCCAGAAGACGGTGCGGCTCTTCGGCGTCACAGGACTCACAAACGAAGACCTTCCTTGCATGGCTTTGCGAGAGTCTCTCGAACTTGAGCGTACGTCCGGTTTGGGAAGCCATATTTCGCGTTTCCATGCCGCGGCATGGGAAGCTTGGCTCGGCAGATATAGTAGTGCAAAGGAGTGTCAAGGGCGCCCGCCCAGGGTTCGTGCCGACTTTGAGCCGCGGCTCATCTATCTCCAGGCGGTCACAACGAGAGCGCTCATCTGGTTCTCGAAGGATGATGCGCCGAAGCGGCCGGAGAGCGCCTCCACAACTCCGGACGTGATTTCCTCAAGCCGCTCCGGGGCGCGGGCTTCGATCTCGGCCCGCAGGGGGGTGCCCTGGCAGAGGCCGATGGCAGGCTCCCGTGGGGAAGGCGCTCGGCTGACCTTGTTCATCACGTCGATATCAACGTTCTCAAACCCCGCCTGCTGAACCTCGCCGCGGACCCTGTCGGGATCGGAATAGCCGAAGGGCACCCGCTCGATGAACCGGGGCGGGTTCTCAGGGAAAGCCTTTGCGACGGTCTCCGACACGATCCGGCTGACCGGGTTGTGGTCGAGGGAGTTCCAGATATTGAACAGGAAGCGTCCGCCGGGTTTGAGCACACGCAAGGCCTCCCGGTAGCCGGTGAGCTTGTCGGGAAAGAACATCACGCCGAATTGGCACACGACCGCGTCAAAGCTGGCATCGTCGAAGGGCAGTTTCTGAGCATCGGCTTGGAGCCAGCGCACGTTCGGAGCCTGCAGCCTGGATTGCGCAAGGTCGAGCATGGACTGGTTGAGATCGGTGGCAGTGATCTCGACCTGCTGCGGCAGGGTCTTCGCCAGAGCGCGGGTCACGATGCCCGTTCCAGCCGCAGTCTCCAGAAGGCGACCCTGGCCCATATCCGTCAGCCGCCCCACCAGATCCTCGGCAAAGGGCTCGAATTTCAGCGGGCCGAGATACTGCTCGTACAAGGCTGGAATGGAGCCTTTGAAGGATGCGTCGGCAGCGTTCATGGTCGCCTCCACTGGAAAAGCCGCGATGGTTGCCCGTTCGTAGACGGCCGGCAAGGGCGCAGAAGGGGCAGAGCGCTATTTCAGCAGCCAGGCGAAGGCCCGCTTCAGGTTCCCCGTCCCATCCTGGTCGAACCAGCGGCCGTGGCTGAAGATGACCCGTTGCGGGTTCCAGCCGAGGATCCGCCCGACGGCATCCTGTGCCTCCTTGCGGCGCAGGCGCACCACAAAGCGCAAGTAAGCCGGAGCCGTGCCGTCGGGCGCGGCGACGCCGGTGAGCCTGGCGAAGAGGCGCGTGCCCAGCGGCAGCTTCTCCGGCTCCAGGTTCTGGATCAGATCCGTCAGGATGAGCGTGCCCGTAGGGCGGTGGAAGAAGGCAACCTCTCGGAATCCTGCGCCGCCCGGCACGACAATCTGTTCGATGTCCCCGCTCCAGTCGGCCGGCGGCGCGTCGGTCAGCTCGCGGTCGAGCCGCAGGCCCGCTTTGCGCACCTGCGGGCGCTGCCGGAGGTTCGGGGCGGCGGAGGTCTTGGCCGCGGGGCAGCCGCCCTGCCATTCCTTGAGATGGGTCCAGTGCGCGATGTTGGGCGCCACGAGATGGCGGATGGGCCCGAGCGTCTCGATCTCGCGACGCAGTTCCGCATTGTAGCGCGTCGGCGAATGCAGCCAGACATCGCCGTTGCTCAAGCGGATCACCGTCATCCGCACCGGCAGGCTCAAGCCCATCGCTTCCTGCGGCCCGCTGTCGACGATCCAGAGGTTCTCCGCCACGGGCTTGAGCACGTCGAGGGGAGGGTAGGTGACGTCCTGTTCGGGCATTGGTGCGCCTTTCTCAACCGTTTCACCGTTATAATGCCTCGCGCAGGGTAGAAGGTTCGCTCGACACCAGTCGATCTTCTCCTTCGTGCCCGCGCACGCCTGATCGGTGCCGACCTTTTGGACGTTCCATGCGTTTGAGGAAGACCAACCGCCGATCTGCAGAAGCCCCTCGATCCAGGAGACGCCCAATGGCTCAAGCGAAACTCTTCACGCCTTTTCGGATCGGGCAGACGGAACTCGTCAATCGTATCGTGATCGCGCCCATGTGCCAGTATTCGGCGCAAGACGGCTGCATGACGGACTGGCACCTGATCCATCTGGGCCAACTCGCGCTCTCCGGCGCCGCGCTCCTGACCATCGAGGCGACTGCCGTGACCCCGGAAGGCCGCATCTCCCACGCGGATGTGGGCCTTTATTCGGACGAATGCGAAGCCGCCATGCGGCGCGTCGTGGATGGGGTCCGCCGCTGGTCGGACATGCCGATTGCCATTCAGCTCGGCCATGCGGGGCGAAAAGCCTCCACCGAGGTGCCGTGGAAAGGCGGGGCGCAGCTTCCGCCCAATCATGCAAAAGGGTGGCAGACGGAGGCGCCCTCGGCGATTCCCCACGATGCTGGCGAGGCTGCCCCGACCGCGCTCGACAAGGATGGACTTGTGCGGGTGCGGGATGCCTTCGCCGATGCTGCGAAACGCGCGGGGAGGCTCGGCCTCTATGCGGTGCAGGTCCATGCGGCCCATGGCTATCTGCTGCATCAGTTCCTCTCGCCCCTGTCCAACCGGCGCGAGGACGAATATGGCGGCTCGCTCGAGAACCGCATGCGCTTCCCGCTGGAGGTATTCGATGCCGTCCGCGCCGCGTTTCCTGCGGATCGCCCCGTGACGGTGCGCGTGTCGGGCACGGACTGGGCCGAGGGCGGCTGGACGATCGAGGAGACGGTGGAATTCGCCAAGGCGCTCGAAGCGCGCGGATGCAGCGCCATCCACGTGTCGAGCGGTGGGCTAACGCCGGCGCAGCGCATCCCGGTCGGCCCGAACTATCAGGTGCCGCTCGCCCGCGCGGTCAAGCAGGCCACCTCCATGCCGGTGATCGCCGTCGGGCTCATCACCGACTTCGTGCAGGCGGAGGCCATTCTCAGCACCGGCGACGCCGACCTCATCGCGCTTGCCCGCGCCATTCTCTACGATCCGCGCTGGCCCTGGCACGCCGCCGCGCATTTCGGCGCCGCTGTGAAGGCTCCTGACCAGTACCTGCGTTCGCAGCCGCGGCAGTATCCGCATCTGTTCGATGTTCGGACGGATAATTGAGGGTAGGAGAGGGGCTTCTACTTATATCTTTGTCCTGCGTCCCTTTTATGCAGGCCGAGATCGATTTCTCATCTTATCAGTGCTCAGACGATGAACTGAGTGACGATCTTTTAACTATAGACTTGGAGAGCCCTTAGAATAAATCACTCCGCCGCTTGCCGCGTCACCTTCTTGTCCTTCTTGGGCGCCTCTTTCTTCGAAGCTTCCTTCTTGGCAGAAGCCTTCTTAGGCGCATCCTTCTTCAAGGGCCTGCGCTCCAGCACTTCCTTCAGGAACCGCCCGGTGTGACTGTCCTTCGACTCGGCGATGTCCTCGGGCGTTCCTTGTGCGACGATGCGGCCGCCGCCGTTGCCGCCTTCGGGGCCCATGTCGATCACCCAGTCGGCGGTCTTGATGACCTCGAGGTTGTGCTCGATCACCACGACACTGTTGCCCTGGTCGACGAGCTCGTGCAGCACCTCCAACAGCTTCGCCACGTCGTGGAAATGCAGGCCGGTGGTGGGCTCGTCGAGGATGTAGAGGGTGCGGCCGGTGGCGCGCTTCGACAGCTCCTTCGACAGCTTCACGCGCTGCGCCTCGCCGCCCGACAGCGTGGTGGCCTGCTGACCCACATGCACGTAGTCGAGGCCGACGCGGGCCAATGTCTGCATCTTCTCGCGGATAGACGGCACCGCCTTGAACAGCTCGCGGGCCTCCTCCACCGTCATGTCGAGCACGTCGGCGATGGACTTCTCGCGGTATTTCACCTCGAGCGTCTCGCGGTCGTAGCGCTTGCCCTTGCACACGTCGCAGGTGACGTAGACGTCGGGCAGGAAGTGCATCTCGATCTTGATCACGCCGTCGCCCGAGCAGGCCTCGCAGCGGCCGCCCTTCACGTTGAACGAGAAGCGGCCGGCCTGATAGCCGCGGGCCTTCGCCTCGGGGAGCCCTGCGAACCACTCGCGGATCGGCGTGAAGGCGCCAACGTACGTCGCCGGGTTCGAGCGCGGGGTGCGGCCGATGGGCGACTGGTCGATGTCGATGACCTTGTCGAGATGCTCCAGACCCTCGATGCGCTCATGCGGGGCAGGGTGCTCCAGCGCGTTGTTGAGCTTGCGCGCGACGGCCTTGTAGAGCGTGTCGATGACGAGGGTGGACTTGCCGCCGCCCGACACGCCGGTGATGCAGGTGAAGGTGCCGAGCGGGATCTCCGCCGTCACATCTTTAAGGTTGTTGCCCTTGGCGCCCACCACCTTCAGCATGCGCTTGGGATCGCCCTTGCGGCGCTTGCCCGGCACCTTCACGGACATCTCGCCTGTGAGATACTTGCCCGTGAGCGACTTCGGGTTCGCCATGACTTCGTCGGGCGTGCCCTCGGCAATGATCTGCCCGCCATGAATGCCCGCGCCCGGGCCGATGTCGAACACGTAATCGGCCTGGAGGATGGCGTCCTCGTCGTGCTCCACCACGATCACCGTGTTGCCGAGATCGCGCAGGCGCTTCAGCGTGCCGAGCAGGCGCTCGTTGTCCCGCTGGTGCAGGCCGATGGACGGCTCGTCGAGCACGTAGAGAACGCCCGTGAGGCCTGAGCCGATCTGGGAAGCGAGACGAATGCGCTGGCTCTCGCCGCCGGACAGGGTACCGGAGGCGCGGGCGAGCGTCAGGTATTCAAGGCCCACATCGACCAGGAAGGTGAGGCGCTCGCGGATCTCCTTGAGAATCCGGCCGGCGATCTCGTTCTGCTTCTTCGTGAGCTTCTTCGACAGGTCCGCAAACCAGATCTGCGCGTCCTTGACGGAGAGAGCCGTCGCGTCGCCGATGTCGGAGCCGGCGATCTTCACCGCGAGCGCCTCGGGCTTCAGGCGCTTGCCGCCGCAGGCCTCGCAGGGCGTCTCGCTCATGAAGCGGCCGATCTCCTCGCGGGCCCAGTCGCTCTCCGTCTCCTTGTAGCGGCGCTCCAGATTGGGGATCACGCCCTCGAAGGGCTTCTTCACCTCGTAGGCGCGCATGCCGTCGTCATAGGCCATGCGGATGTTTTCGCCGTCCGAGCCGTAGAGGATCACGTCGCGCACCTTCTCCGGCAGCTCCTCCCATGGCTTCGTCATGGATGCCTTGAAGTGCCTGGTGATCGCCTCCAGCGTCTGGCCGTAATAGGGCGAGGAGGACTTCGCCCAGGGCATGATGGCGCCGCGCTTCAGCGAGAGCGTCTCGTCGACCACCAGGGCCTTGTCGATGCGCATCTCGTGGCCGATGCCGCCGCAGGTGGGGCAGGCGCCGAAGGGGTTGTTGAACGAGAACAGGCGCGGCTCGATCTCCGGGATCGTGAAGCCGGAGACCGGGCAGGCGAACTTGGACGAGAAGACGATGCGCTTCGGCTTGCCCTTCTCGTCGGTCTCGTCCGCATATTCGATGACGGCGATGCCGTCCGTGAGCTCCAGCGCGGTCTCGAAGGAATCCGCCAGGCGCGCGGCGATGTCGGCCCGCACCACGATGCGGTCCACCACCACGTCGATGTCGTGCTTGAACTTCTTGTCCAGGGCAGGGGCCTCGTCGATGGCATAGTACTCACCGTCGATCTTCAGGCGCTGGAAGCCCTTCTTCTGGAACTCGGCGATTTCCTTGCGGTACTCGCCCTTGCGGCCGCGCACCACGGGGGCCAGCAGGAACAGGCGGGTCTTCTCCGGCAGCTCCAGCACCCGGTCGACCATCTGGGAGACGGTCTGGCTCTCGATCGGCAGGCCGGTGGCGGGAGAGTAGGGGATGCCGACGCGCGCCCAGAGGAGGCGCATGTAGTCGTAGATCTCGGTGACGGTGCCCACCGTCGAGCGGGGGTTCTTGGAGGTGGTCTTCTGCTCGATGGAGATGGCGGGCGAGAGGCCGTCGATCTGGTCCACGTCCGGCTTTTGCATCATCTCCAGGAACTGGCGTGCATAGGCGGAGAGGGACTCGACGTAGCGGCGCTGCCCCTCGGCATAGATCGTGTCGAAGGCGAGCGACGACTTGCCGGAGCCGGACAGCCCCGTGAACACCACGAGCTGGTCCCGCGGGACCATGAGATCGACGTTCTTGAGGTTGTGCTCCCGCGCCCCGCGCACGGAGATCACGCGCGCATTCGGATCGCCCGCCTTGGCGCGGTTGAACAGGTCGTCGAGTTTAGCCATTGCCCACAAAGCCTTGAATAGGAAGGTTCGGCCTCGTCAGGCCGGCTCCCGCATATGTGATGGACCAGCCGCCGGCGCAATGCGGCGGATGATTCTAGGGATGCGATGCTAGAACAAAGGGGGTACATGATCAACATGGGAGTGTTCGGGAGAATGCCTATGGGGCACAAGGCCCTCTTCCTCGGCCGTTTGCTGCTTCTGACCCCGTGATCGGGCCTTTTGATCAGCGCGAGCGTCTCCTTCCGTTAGGGAAATGTCGGTTCCGCTGCGCTTCCCCTCTGAGCGAGTCGCTGCCCTGAGGGAACGGAAATGTCAGCCTGCCTTCTCTTGGAACACGTGCGCCAGCACACCCGGCGAGCATGTTCAGCTTCAAAAGGGGAAGCCGGGCGGTTGAATATAACGTTGTATCGTCACTTTATATGACAGCAAACATAAGAACAGTCGATTCCGGGGGCTATGGAAAGAGAAAACCATGGTAACGCCAACGTTTTGGGGACCAAAGTTCCTCGTCAACACCACAACCCATTATCATCAGCAGGATGTAAGGCTGCATGCCTTGAAGAACGGGACTTTCGTTGCCGTTTGGGAGGATATGAGCGCGACCGGCGGCGATACAGACAACGGGACCATCCGTGGTCAGATCTTCAATGCCGACGGCAGCAAGCGCGGTGGTGAATTTCTGGTCAATCAAACAGCCTTTGATCTCCAGATGGATCCTCAGGTCACCGCATTGAAGGGTGGCGGATTCGCTGTGGTCTGGCTGACCAACCCGGGAGGCAATTTCAAGATCTGGGCGAACATCTACACAGATGACGGTGTCGCAATCGGGCCTGATGTCAGGATCGGCTCTGCTTCTTTGGAAGTGAATCCGACACCCAGCGTCGCTGCGCTGTCCAATGGAGGGTCTGCCGTTGCCTATGCGCAGAACCTTGACATCAAAGTACAAGCCTTCAGCTCTTCGCTCAAGCCTGCAGGCGACGAGATGACGGTTGAAACACCAGCGGATGTCAACGCCGAGAATCCTTACATTGTGGCTCTGCAGGGACGTTACGTGGTGTTCTTCGAAGACCGGACCGGAAGCGACACTGTGCGCGGCCATTTCTTCAACAATGATGGGTCGACGCCGGCCGGCTCAACCGCCTTCGTCACAGAGACGATCCGCACTGAGGACACCGCCACCGAGTCCTTCCACCCGGTTGCTGCAACCCTTACAAATGGCCAGGCCGTTATCGCTTGGCTTGAGCAGACCAGGTCTTTTGATGGAGATAACAACATCCTCTCCATGGCCGTCAAAGCGCAAGTCCTCAACCCTGATGGCTCAAAGGCGGGAGGCGAGATCCTTGTCAAATCCAGCACATCCCCTGGGGCGGACGCGCTGGCGCAGCCTGCCGTCACTCAGACGGCGGATGGCGGTTTTGCCATCTCATATTTCGAGAAGGGGGCGCCCCCCTTGGCCAAGGATCTCTATCTCGCCACCTTCGACAGCAAGCACGATCGCCTGGGAGCTGATCTGCTGGTCGAACGCTTTGACGGTGAAATCGCTGCAGAACTCAAGACTTTGCAGGACGGCCGTGTCGTCGTCTCCTGGAACGATCAAAACGATCGCATCGGTGATGAAAGCGCGGAAATTCACGCCCAGATCATCGATCCGCGCCAGAAGGGGATCAAACTTGATGGGACGAGCGGGGACGATCAGTATATCGGCAGCCGCTTCAACGATACGCTCAACGGCGGCGCAGGGGCGGACACCCTGACCGGCGCCGAAGGCAATGACACCTTCTACGTCGATCATGCCCGCGACCTGATCAAGGAAGCCAAAGGCCAAGGCGCCGACACGGTGATTGCCTCGGGCAGCTATCGCCTCGACCTCGCGGCCGATGTGGAGGTGCTGAAGCTCGCTGCCGTGAGCGGCCGGACAGCCTACACCCTTGAAGGGTCAAACTCCGCCAACGCGATCAGCGGACATGCGGGCGCTAACATCCTGAAAGGCCATGGCGGCAACGACAAGCTGTCGGGCGGCGCCGGCAAGGATGCGCTGACGGGCGGCGCGGGTCAGGACATCTTCGTCTTCGACACGCGGCCGAACCGGACCTCGAACGTGGACAAAGTCACCGACTTTGGGAGGCAGGACGACGCGTTTCATCTCGACAATGCGGTGTTCACCAAGCTCGGCACCGGCTCTGAGGCACGACCGAAGAAGTTCAAGAGCGACATGTTCGTGAAGAGCAAGCAGGCGCAGGACGGGCAAGACCGGATCGTCTACGACAAGGACACGGGTGCCCTGTACTACGACAAGGACGGAACGGGCGGTGTCGCCCAGGTGAAGATCGCCACCCTCAACAAGAACCTCGCCCTCAGCCACAACGACTTCTACGTGATCTGAGCCTGATCCGCGGGGCAGGGCGGCTGTGCGCCGCCCACCCTTTCTGGGGACAGGCCTGTGCAGAACTGCCCTCCCGGCTTGCCCCTGGGCCCCTCCGGCCCCACAACAGCCTCATGTGAATGAGGAGAGGCTGTCATGGCAGGCAGTGTGAACAAGGTGATATTGGTGGGCAATCTGGGGCGGGACCCTGAGGTCCGCCG
>NZ_JBWBEW010000025.1:0-69581 GCF_056148915.1 Microvirga sp. jy35
GACGATGAGGGCGGCTACCTGAAGATGGGGGTCTACCGCAGGGCCTCGTCCGAAACCGTGGCCGTCAACTACGACAATATGCAGTTGGTAGAAGGCAAGACGGCTGCCATGCCCAGCCAGGGTTCTGTCAATGAGACCCTGGAGGCCGCGCTCGGCGGGAACGCCATCGATGTCAGCCAGTACGATGCCAACAAATATGCATCCAGAGATCAGGCCTTCGTGTTCATTGGCGATGAAGAGTTCACAAAAATTGGACAGCTGCGCTTCTATCACGACAGAGAAGACGAAGTGACCGTGATCGAAGGGAACACTGATGCGGATCTGAGGCCGGAGTTTCACCTCAAGTATCAGGGTCTGATTACCCCTCAGGGATCCGATTTCATTCTGTAAAGATCTGCAGTGGAGGTTCTGCCTCCACTGCTCACTTTTGTCCTGCGACTTGCTCGCCGTCGCTGGAGGAGCCAACGGACAACAGACTTCCTTTCGGCCTGCCATCCACACGGCAGTTCACAACCTTCAGTATCGAAGAGCTACCGGCATCTGCCCCCTTCAGGCTCCGCCTTGTTTCGCTGGGCTCGGACAAATCACGTCAGCTCGCACTGTAAACCTCTCGGCGTCGGTCCGCTCCGGGGCCGGGGCATCGTAGATGATCAGCAGAGCGCCATCGCCTGCCTCAGGCCAGAGCTCAAGCCCCTCTGGATGATCCACATGCAGCCGGTAGGGCAGTTCGGCCACCAGCTCTATGCGCTCTGATGGGATGACTCCCGGCTCATCATCATACGCTGCGTCCCGCCACCGCAAGACAAACGCCGGTCCTTCCAGGGACATCGTGGGACCCACCAGCAGAAGAAGATCATCTCCGGCAAATCGCATGTCGCGAATCCCCAGACCGCGCGTATCGAGCAGGTGCTTGCGATAGCGCCGCCTCCCATCGACCCGGCAGGCCTTGAGCCGATCTGGGGCTTTCTGCTTCAGCTCCAGATCGAGCACCACCGCATGGCCGCGCAGCACAGGGCCTCGCATCCCCAGCCAGACCCGGGTTCCCCGCACCGCCAACCCTTCAACATCGAAGCCGTTCTCCTTCGACGGAATGCTCAGAAATGGCCCAAGATGCGGATCGGCCGCAAGCCACCGCTCAAGAGCGCTCCGGTTCTTGCCCAGCTTCAGCCAGGAGGCCTGACGCTCACCTTCTGACCGAGCAGGGGCGAGGAGGCCCGACGCTTCTTCCACAAGAGGAATGCGCCCAAGAAAGTAGCGGTTCGGCTCGCGTTCGATCTCTTCCATGTTCTGAAGAGCCTCGCAGCCGCCGTTCGCCTCACGCTTGGGTTTTGAGCGCTTTCGAGAGTGAGAGCCGACAATCCAGAGATAGCCGTCGACCGCGCACAGACCCTCGATGTCCATCTCGCCGTCCGCGCCAGCAGGAAGGTCGACCAGAGCATCCAGGTCGTAGTGCTGGTGATCTCCGAAGCTGCCGTCGTTCAGGCGACGGAGGCGCTCAATGCTTGCGGTCTCGTCGCAGGCGAGAAAGAGACAATCCCCGGCCCGCGCGACGGCGGAGAGATCCTTGTGAAGCGGGTCCTCCACATGGCGGAGCGGACGCCAGTCGGAAAAGGTGAGGGGAACTTGGTTGATGGTTTCAGCAAGGCCGGTATCGGACACAAGAACTCCAGGTGAGGTGGCGCTGGATCGTCAACGCGCGAACTTCCATGGGAGCACCAGTTGAGACAGGACTTTGGTCGTTTTGCCAGGCGAAAGCGTACATCTCGCAGGAATCGGCTAAGGATCACCCCAACCTTGACAGGGTTTCTTTCATGGCAGCAGCTTCAGCACATTCCGTTGATTCATGTTCGTGCAAATTGCACAACCGTTTCGAGGCCCTTCTCAGGCTCCCGTGAGCTGCACCAGATCGGGCTCTGAAGGATCTGTTGATAGGGTAGTCAGGCTCATCAGAAAGCCCGCGAGAAGAGTCTCGAAATCGGTCCTTGTTGTAGAAGGCTGCTGCTCCAAGGCAGCAGCCAGCCTGTTCTGTATCGGATATTACAGATAGGCGGTCGAGAGCGCCGGGATCATGGCGATGAAGAGAAGTCCGACGAAGAGCGCTCCGATATAGGGCCAGATGGCCCCCATGGCTTCGTCCGGCGAGACGTTGCCGATTTTGCAGGCGATGTAGAAGCCGATGCCAATGGGCGGCGCCATCAGGCCCACGTTCATGGCCGTCACCACGACCATGGAATAGTGGATGTCGTTGATGCCCAGGGTCTTGGCGATGGGAAACATGATTGGCGCCATGAGGACGATGGCCGGCAGCCCTTCGAGCACGCAGCCGAGCACCATGAACACGGCAATCGTCACGAGCATATAGGAAATCCAGCCGCCGGGCAGATCGGTGACCATCGCGGCCATCTTGAAGGCGAAGCCGGTCTGGGTGAGCGTCCACGCCATGGCGGAGGCGGTTCCCAGGATGATCAGGATCGCGCCGCTCAGCGCCGCCGTCTCGACGAGCATTTGGTAGATCTTGCTCGGGCGGATGCCGCCATACAGGACCATGCCGATGATGAGGGCATAGAGCACCGCGATGGTGGAGACCTCCGTGGCTGTTGCCACGCCGCCGCCGACAGCGCTGCGGATCAGGAACGGCAGCACCAGGGCCGGAGCGGCCACGGCCAGGGTCTTGCCCACTACCCGAAGGGGAGCGCGGCGGATGCCGTCCATGACCTCGCCGCGGGCCTTCCAGCGTGCGAGGATGGCGAGCACGAGGAGCAGCACCATGGCGATGACGAAGCCGGAGGTGAACAGGCCGGCGATGGACACGCCGGCCACCGAGCCGAGCACGATCAGAACGATGGAGGGCGGCACCGTATCGGCCATGGCCGCGCCTGTGGCCAGCAGGGCGATCATCTCCTTGGGCTTGTGGCCGCGCCGCTTCATCTCGGGGAACAGGGCGGGGGCGACGGTGGCCATGTCCGACACCTTGGAGCCGGAGATGCCGGAGACCAGGAACAGGGAGCCGAGCAGCACATAGGACATGCCGGCCCGCACGTGCCCGAGCAGGGAGGCGAGGAACTCGACGATGGCCCGGCCCATGCCTGTGGCATCGAGGATGCAGCCGAGGAACACGAAGACCGGCACCGACAGCAGGATGAGGCTCGACATCCCCTCGTCCATCCGGCCAATCATCACCATCGTTGGCACAGAGCTGGTGAAGGTCAGGAAGGTGAGCGCGCCGATGCCGAAGCAGAATGCGATCGGCACGCCGATGGCGAGGAAGAAGGCAACGAAGCCCACGAGGAAGATGAGGATGTTGATATGGCCGAGTGGGGGCAGGGACGGGGAGGCAAGCCACAGCAACGCGCCTGTTGCCGCGATTGCAGCCGCTGCCATGGAGATCTCGGACACCTTGGCAGCACGCGCCGTTTCCCTGAGAGCCAGGAGCGCCATCAGGCCGATGCCGACCGGGAGAGCGGCCACGCGCCAGCTCATGGGAATGTTGAGGGCCGCCGAGGTGATGTACGATTCCTCGATTACGTACTCGATGGCAGGCCACAGCATGCCGATCAGAAAGACCGCAACGAGAAGCGGCCCCAGCGCGCCGAAGAAGCCGCGGATTCTTTCCGGGAACATATTGAGGAACAGCGTCAGGCGAAGATGCTCGTTGCGATCGATGGCGATAACTGCGCCGAGCATGGCTAGCCAGAGGAAGCAGAAGGCGGCGGCCTCGTCGACCCACACCACGGGGAGCGAGAGCACGTAGCGCGAGGTCACCCCCATCAGGAGCAGTCCGATGATCACCACCAGGAAGATGGAGGCGATGATCTCGATGGGCTTGAGGAGTGCCGACCCACTTCGCAGACCGGTCGGCATGTCTTCGATTTCGCCGACGCCGATGCTCTCTGTTGCCATTGTCATTGTCTCCTCCATAGTCCCTGATTGTCTCTGGTGCTTTTGTTCTTCGCTGTTGTGGATGCTCGGCGTCAGGGCAGATTTTCCCTGAAGACCACTTCGACACGCATGGGATCAGGCGGGCTGTTGAGCCTGTGCCCCTCCCGCAGGTCGCGGAACAGGGTTGCGCATTTGGCTATGGTGTCTTCGGCGCTTTGGGTGATTACTGCATCCATCGTGCCATCGAGCAGGAACTCGCGGGTGTCGCTGGTCAGCCCGTGGCCGACGAAGACCACCTCCTTCTGGCGCCGGGCATCCTTGAGCGCGCGTCCGATGCCAGAAGCGCCACCCCCGATATTGTAGATGCCATCAAGGTCTGGATGATGAGACAGCAACGTTCGCATCTGCCGATAATTGAGCGCCTCGTCGTCATGCCCTTCGCGCAGGCCGACCACGTCGATGTCCGGATACAGTTCCTGCAGAATGTCGAGGAAGCCCATCTCGCGCTCCCCATGCGCGCGGTAGCTGAGACTACCGGCGATCATGGCAACCTTGGCGGGACGCTTAGCAATAAAGCGGGCTAGAAGATAGCCTGCCATGCGCCCTGCAGCCCGGTTGTCGAGACCGAAATACGCTGTCCGCGTCGGACTGGCCAAATCGGAGATCAGCGTCACCACGGGCTTCCCAGCAGCAGTGATGCGGTTGACGGCTTCACGTACCACCGGATGCTCGATGGCCATGAAGGCAATACCATCCGCATGCTTGGCGTGGCGGTGCAGCGCCTTCGCGAGCAGGTCAGGATTGAAGCTGTCGATGTACTCGACCGTGGGCTTGATTGAGAAGCGCTCCAGCTGCGAGGTCATCTCACTGATCATGCGGCCGAGCATGGTAATGTAGCGGTTGGTCCCTTGTGGAAGTATGAACGAGATCTCCGCGAGAGGGCGCACGTCACGGATTCGCTCGTCGCTCTCGTCCACATAGCCAAGCTCCGCCGCGGCTTTCATGACCCGCTTGACCGTCGTCTCCTTCACACCCTGTCGTCCGTTCAGAACACGGTCGACCGTGGCGGTCGAGACATCGGCCAGTCGCGCGATATCCACGATAGTGGTGCGACGGCTGTAAGTAGAGATCCGGGTGAGAATGCTCATCATGTTACATCAAAAAACATCAAAATTTTGATTTGACCACATCATTAATATGACTGATTTTTTCATTCGGAAAGAGCAAAACAACTTTTCGGGAGAAAATACGCCATGACCATCAGCAGAAGGACGCTTCTCAGGGGCCTCGGAGTTGCTCCGGCCGCCGTCAGCCTCTTCTCGATCCCGCGTTACGCTCACGCTGCTGAGATTACGCTGCGCTACGGCAACAACCTGCCGCTCAGCCATCCCCTCAATATCCGCGCCAAAGAGGCGGCAGACCGGATTGCGAAGGAGACGAACGGGCGCGTCGAGATGCAAATCTTTCCCGCCAATCAGCTCGGCGGCGACACGGACATGCTTTCCCAGGTGCGCAACGGCGCTCTGACCTTTTTCACCCCGTCGGCACTGGTCATCGCAACTCTCGTTCCCGTCGCAGCGATCAACGCCGTGGGATTCGCATTCAAGGACTACAACCAGGTCTGGGCTGCCATGGACGGACCGGTCGGGGCCTTCGTGCGCAAAGCCATCGCCGATTCGCGGCTGCATGCGCTTGAAACCATGTGGGACAACGGATTCCGCCAGATGACCACGAGCGGGGCGCCCATCCAGAGTGCCGACTCGATGAAGGGGCTGAAGATCCGTGTTCCAGTCAGCCCGATCAGCATCTCGATGTTTTCTGGCCTCGGTGCTGCGCCGGCCAGCCTCCAGTTCAGCGAGGTCTATACCGCGCTCCAGACCAAGGTCGTCGATGCCCAGGAGAACCCGCTGCCGATCATCCAGGTGGCCAAGCTCTATGAGGTGCAATCCTCCTGTGCGCTCACGAACCACATTTGGGACGGCTACTGGTTCATCGCCAATGGTCGCCAGTGGGCAGGCATGCCGGCAGACGTGCAGGAGATCGTCTCCCGTGCCATCAACGAGGCGGGCCTGAAGCAGCGGCAGGACATCAAGGGCCTCAACGAGTCCGTACAGGCCGATCTTCAAAGCAAGGGGCTGTCGTTCAACCAGTGCGATACGGAAAGCTTCCGGGCGAAACTGCGAGAAGCCGGCTTCTACAAGGAATGGAAGCAGAAGTTCGGTCCAGAGGCATGGGGCCATCTCGAGAGCGTTGTCGGAACGCTCGCATAATGAATGCTGTCCGATTCGATGGCTTCCATTGGATCTTCCTCCTTCTCCTCGGTCGCGGCTCAAGAAGCCGCGTCCTCATCGAATCTGCAGGTAAGGTATGAGCCGATTTTTCGGAGAGATCAGGCAGGCTGGCTATGTTGTCGACGACATCGAGGCCGCCATGGATTACTGGTCGCGTGTTCTCGGCATCGGCCCGTTCTTCTACAAGGAACGCGTGCCGATTGAGAACTACACCTATCGTAATGAGAGCTACCATCCGCATAATTCCGTTGCTTTGGCCAATTCCGGCCCCCTCCAGATCGAGCTCATTCAGACCCGCAACGATGCACCTTCCATGTATCGGGATTTCAAGCAGGCCGGTCATCGGGGCCTGCAGCATGTCGCCTACTGGACGGAAAGCTATGATGCCGATCTTGAGCGTCTGATGAAGCAGGGTCTTTTTCCCGTAATGAGCGGCGAGGTCGGCGAGCGCGGCCGCTTCGTCTATTTCGACACTGAGTACCATCCGGGCACAGTGATCGAGCTGTCCGAGGTGGCTGGACCGAAAGGCAAGATGTTCCAGCTGATCAGGGAGGCTTCGGAGGGCTGGGATGGGCGTGATCCTGTCCGGCCGTTCCCTGATCTCTCTCGGCTCTGAGGCCCGTCATGCCGGACGCATATTACGAGGCGACATATCTCGTCGAAACACCTCTGCCGCTGGAGGCGGTGGCCGAGGTGATGGCCGGCGAGCAATCCTGCGGCACCTTCACGCGCGTCGAAGGTGAAACAGAGGAACTGCGCGAGCGAGCCCGGGCGAATGTTGTCTCTATCCGGGAAATGGGTGAGGTAGCGCAACCGGCTGTCCGCAGTTCCTGGCTCGATCGCAAGGGCATGGCAGCTCCCTCACGTCGCGGTGAGGTGGTGGTGCGGTTTCCGATCGCGAATGTCGGCGTGAATCTGTCCACGCTTGCCGCGACCGTAGCCGGCAATCTCTTTGATCTCGGCGAAGTGACAGGATTGCGGCTAGAATCTCTTAGACTGCCTAGTTCTTACAGGAGGCAATATGCGCTGCCCCGGCACGGCATTGCGGGAACGCGGCGCATGACCGGCGTGGCTCAGAGTGCGCTCGTCGGATCAATCATCAAGCCGAATGTCGGACTTCGTTCCGAGGAGATCGCATCACTGGTGGAGCGCCTTTGCGCGGCCGGGCTCGACTTCATCAAGGATGATGAGATCGCGGCCAATCCCGTCCACGCACCCCTGTCTACCCGCATTCCAGCCGTGATGGCTGCCGTGCGTCGGCATCAGGATCGAACCGGCAAGCACGTCATGATTGCCTTCAACATCACCGACGAGACGGACGCCATGCGACGCCATGCGGACCTGGTGGCAAGGGCGGGTGGAAGCTGCGTGATGGCCAGTTTGAACTGGTGCGGATTCTCGGCGATCGAGACCTTGAGACGTGACACCGACCTAGTGATCCATGGCCACCGCAACGGTTACGGCGCGTTCTCGCGCCATCCCGCACTCGGCATCGGTTTCATGGCCTATCAGACGCTCTGGCGCCTCGCTGGCGTCGACCACATGCATGTTCATGGTTTGGGTGGAAAGTTCGCGCAACCAGACGAGGAGGTGGTGGCGAGCGCCAGGGATTGCTTGACATCGCTCTGCGACGTTGATGACCGGGTTATGCCGGCGTTCTCGTCCGGTCAGTGGGCGGGAACCGTGGAGCAGACCTATCGCGCCGTGAACACGTCAGACCTGCTTTTCATGGCAGGCGGCGGGGTTATGGCCCACCCGGGCGGACCCACGGAAGGGGTCGCGAGCATTCGTGAGGCCTGGCGGGCAGTGGAGGCTGGCGAAAGCGTCGACAGCGCGCGTACGAAGCATCGCGCACTTGCGGAAGCCTTCGGCTTCTTCGCGAAGCACTAGAAGGACGGAAGCCGTGGTGAACCCGTCCTATGGCTGGTACGGAGACGATTTCACGGGAGCAACGGATACCCTCGCCACAGTCGCGCGACGCGGTCGCCGTGCCTTTCTCTTCCTGCGGGTGCCGGATCCGCAGAAGCTGGCTCAGGTCGGTCCTCTGGAGGCCGTAGGGATTGCAGGTGCCGCACGTGCGATGGAACCGAGCGAGATGCGGGCCGAACTCGCACCCGTCGGCGCGTTCTTCCGCGATCTCAGAGTTCGCATCCTGCATTACAAGTGCTGCTCAACCTTCGACAGCGCGTCCGCGCGCGGGAACATAGCAGCGGCAGCCGCAATCTTGCGTGAATACGTGGCGCACGGAACCGTTGCCATCGTCGGCGGCCAGCCCTCGCTTGGTCGATACTGCGCCTTCTCGAATCTGTTCGCGTCATTCGGCGTCGAAGGAGGTGTCTTCCGGCTCGATCGTCACCCGACCATGAGCAGGCATCCGGCAACCCCGATGACCGAAGCGGATCTGCGGAAGCATCTTGCCGCTCTCGGCATGGGGGATGTAGAGGCGATTCACTGGCCTTTGCTGGCCGGTGATCCAGAAGCCGTTGCCGGCGAATGGCAACGCCTGTCCACACTATCCTCCGCAGTGCTGCTTGATGCGCTCGACGAGCAGCATGTGGACGCCATCGGACGCTTGCTCCGAACGGAAAGCGGGCTGCACTCCTTGCTGGCCGTAGGACCTAGCAGCGTCGCCCAAGCCTTCTTCGAAGAGGAGGGAATGATGGTGAGCCATCCACCGACACAGATGGATGGGCCTGTGCTTGCTTTTGTCGGGAGCCTCTCTCCAACGACGAGAACCCAGGTGGCTGCCGCGCGATCCTACACACATATGGCCGTGGATCCCGGCAGCGTCTTATCGAGTACGGATTATCGCGAACGGATCATCGACAAAGCCGCGACTGCCTTGGCCCAGGGCAGGCATGTCATGCTCTCGACCGCCCCCGAGGCAGGGGATGCTCCTCATTCAGCGGATGCTGATCTGGCACCGATCAGCGCCTTCCTCGTCGATGAGGTTCTCAGGCGTCGTCCGGTTCGGCGGTTGGCTATAGCCGGCGGGGACACATCAAGCCGGATTGTCGGCGAACTCGGATATTGGGGTCTTGGCTATCACAGCCAGATCAGCAACGGAGTGGCCGTCAGCCTGGCGCGGAGTGATGACTCATCCCGTGATGGGATGCTCGTGATGCTCAAAGGCGGCCAGATGGGCCACGAGCAGTTGTTCGAGACATTTCTGGACAGTCGAGCTGTCGCGTGAGCAAGAACGCACAGTCGCTTGTCGCTGCAGACAGAAGAGGCAAGGTCCGCCATCGGCTCGCGCGTGACGCTGAAGGTTGATTACGCAAGCTAGTAGTCTAGGAACGAGCGATTCTGGTCATCCGTGTAAATGTCATGTGGGTCGTTCTCGACCCTGCGCGCAAGATAGAGCACACTCGCGACGTTGCCGGTTCGCGTCTCCGGGAGAACTTGACGGGTGACGAAGGGAAACACGCTGCGGATCGTTGCATCGATGCTGCGGCTGAACCGATCGGCGAAGTCGGGCGATGTGATGATGTTCATGACCACCTGACCGTCCGGTGCTACAGCCTGTCTCACCGCAGCAAACGCCTCGCGGGTGATCAGGTCCGGCGGCAGGCTGATCCGGTTGGTGAAGGCGTCGAGCACCACAACATCATAGGTTAGAGTGTTGCGGCGCAGGAAGGCGCGGGCGGATTCAGGCACGAAAGTCTTGTTCGGAGACAGACGCTGACGCAGAAAATGCTCTTCGCTCACTTCTCGCAGGGCAGGATCGATATCTACATAGGTATAGACATGGAAGCGATCCTCCAGGCCGATGGTGAACCCTCCGGCCCCGATGACGAGGATGCGGCGCGGCCGGTCGGTGTCGAGCCGCCTGAGAACCTCCTTGTCGATGAACTTAAGGTACGCAAAGCGGTGCTCCGGATGGTCAGCGATCTTTGAGGATGGGCTGTTGTTGATGACCAGGAGACGGCTGTTCTCGGCCGTATTGGGTACGATCCGCACCTCGCTGTAGAGATTGTTGCTGACGATGCCATAGGCCCTGACTGCCGCGGGACTGTTGATCGCGATGATGTAGAGGCCAAGGGCACCGGCCATGAGGACAAGCTTCCTGCGATCCTCAATCTGCCAGCCGATGACGGCTGCAAGAAGGACCAGAAGCCCAAGAGTGACAGCGACTGTGATGTGAACGCCGAAAAAGGTCATGAACACCAGGGTCGACACTACCGAGCCCAGGAATGACCCAAGGGTGGACAGGAAGAGCATCAGCCCCGTCGAGCGGGGCAGGCTGGCGCCGGTTGAGCAATAGGCGACCAGCGGGATGGACTGGCCCAGAAGGTAGACTGGATAGACCAGGAACAGGGAGGTGTGGACGGCAGTCTGGACCAGGCGATGGGTGAGACCAATGCTGTCGAGGATCTGGAAAAAGGCGGCCAGAAAGGGATGGGATAGCCCGAGGCTGAGAAGCAGGGCGGCAATCAGCAGGTTCCGGGTGAGCTGCCGGCGCACGCCCGCCTCATCGCCACTGGCAAAACTGGCCCGACCGCCAGCCTCGTAACCAAGTGCCAGGGGAAGCAGAACCGCCGCAATGACGATGGCAACGGTGTCGGTTGCGTTGCCCACATAGGGGGTGAGCTGACGGATTGCGAGGAGTTCCACCGCGAGGACAGCATAGCCCTCGATTGCAATGGCACTCAGGAGAAGTGGGGAGGGGAGCATCAGCGGTCACCAGCATTCGGTTGAGCAACGATATATGCGACGCACGCCGGACGCATTCTCACTTCGGTGTGACAAGCCCGATTGTCCAGGCTCCGGAACGATAAGCGTTGCTGTGGCATTGCCTCATACCTTCATCAACACGTACTGGGATGACAACAACCATGTTCGACAGTCTGCCGGCGGCATTGCTTGCACTCTTTCTGGCGGCATGCGTTCTCTGGCTGATCTGGCAGGCGTTCCGTCGTCTTCTGGCGCCTCGCAGGAGAAAGCTGGAGCCTTCCCT
This sequence comes from Microvirga sp. jy35, assembly GCF_056148915.1. Classification (NCBI taxonomy): domain Bacteria; kingdom Pseudomonadati; phylum Pseudomonadota; class Alphaproteobacteria; order Hyphomicrobiales; family Methylobacteriaceae; genus Microvirga; species Microvirga sp. jy35. Next base: position 11,128 of record NZ_JBWBEW010000025.1, read on the forward strand.
TGGCAATGAACCCGGCAATGGCCGGATGGAGCCGACCAGCCCTCGGATGGGCGCTGCGACATCGACCATTCCGGATGCCGCGGATGTTCTTGCTCTCAAGGCCGCTATCGACAACCTGGCGCGACAGGTAGCTGCTCTGGAGAAACGTCTCGCGGTCGGTCAGTTGAACCTCCCGCCCCAGCCATCCCCGGGCGATAAGCCTGTCGATCAGAGCCCCATAATTCCATCCGTCTCGCCAGACCACCGAATCTAACGCAGATTTGCCGGAAAACGACCGATCCCCTGACCCGTGAGCCGCACAGTACCTGCAGTCGGCTGCCTCCATCTGGGACCGCTGCCGACAGGTGTGGTGTGCGCATAGCAGGCTTGTTGCCTACGAGGAGACAGAGCACTGTCCCGGCCTTACATCCGATCCAGCTTGTGCAATATATGTCTCTCCCATCTGCCAAGCTGTCCAAGGGCACCTCCGGAAACGATCTTGAAGCTATGACCCTCCACACTGCCGCAGGGGCTCAGCCCACCCCGAAGCCTGGCTTTATTGCGCTGCTCATCGCCGTATCCGCCGTGAGCCCCCTCGGGATCAACATGTACCTGCCCTCCATGCCTGGCATGGCGCGGGCGCTGGGCGTCGATTTCACCACCATCCAGTTGACCCTGTCGCTCTATCTCGGCGCGATGGCCTTAGGCCAGTTGATCATCGGGCCACTCTCGGACAGGTTCGGGCGCCGGCCCGTGCTACTGATCGGACTTCTGACGTTCGTGGCGGGCTCAGCCATTTGCCTGTCGGCTCAGAGCATCGGGGTTCTTATTTCCGGTCGCATCGTGCAGGCAATCGGAGGTTGCGCCGGGATCACCCTGAGTCGCGCCATCGTACGTGACCTCTATGGGCGCAACCAAGTGGCCAGCATGATCGCCTATGTCACCATGGGCATGGCAGTCGCTCCCATGATCGCACCAACCATCGGCGGTGTGCTCGAGACGTTCTATGGATGGCGCGCATCGTTCGCATTTCTGATCGGGTTCGGTGGACTTGCGCTCTTGTTTGCCTATTGGCGGCTCAGCGAAACAAACCATAGTCGCGCTTCGGGGGAGACTGCCCGCGAACTCTTGCAGGGCTACGGGAGCCTTTTTCGCTCACGACAGTTCTGGGGCTACACACTGGTGACCAGCTTCGTGTCGGCCATGTTCTTCGCTTTTCTGGCTGGCGCCCCGTATGTGATGATTGAACTGCTGGGGCGCAGTCCAGCGGAGTATGGGTTCTATTTTGCCATGGTGCCGTGCGGCTATATCCTGGGCAACTTCGCAACAGGCCGCATTGCAGGGACAATGGGCCCCAATCGAATGATCCTGGCAGGCACGCTCCTGTCACTGGCCAGCATCGCGGCCATGGCCGCTCTGATTGCTTCAGGCTTCCTGTACCCGGTCGCCCTGTTCGGTCCGATGCTCTTCATCGGTGTGGCGAACGGGCTGGTCCTGCCGAGTGGCATCGCGGGTGCCGTGAGCGTGAGGCCGGATCTCGCAGGGGCGGCGGCGGGCTTGTCCGGAAGCTTCCAGATTGGATTCGGGGCGCTTGTCGCTCCCGTCGTTGGCGCTGCACTGAGCTCGACAGTCTGGCCGCTGATCGCCATCATGACGACCTGCTCGTTGCTGGCGATTGCTTCTCTTGCCCTTGTTTCGGGCCAGCGCCAGCCCTCCGGAGGCAGCTAGAGCCATCGATCGGGATAGCGCCTCGCTGGGAGAGTCCGGGTTCGGCATTGAGCCGGATCAGCGGTAGCGTCTGTTCAATAGCGGAAAACCGGACATCGCTGCGAGCAGGGATTCGTGGTGACCTGGAGGCTTAGGCCTCCGAACTGCCTGCCTGGCCCCTGACGCCGATCCGCGTGACAAAGCCTCGCCTGGGCGCATATCTCCACGATGGGGAACAAGCGTCCCGTGTCACTGCCCCAGAAGACCTGCGGCTGTAAATCCGCCATCGACACAGATCGTCTGTCCCGTCACGAACCCTGCTTTCTCGTCGTCCAGAAGGAAGATCGCCATGCTGGCGATCTCGGACGGCTCTCCATATCGCCGCTGAGGAACGCGTTCGATCCACTCGGCCCGGATCCGGTCGGTGTGAATCTCGCGCACGAGGGGCGTATCGATGGGACCCGGCGCAATGGCGTTGACGCGCACCCCCGAAGCTGCAAGCTCCACGGCCATGACCTGCGTCATTGTGATTACGCCTCCTTTCGAGGCGCCATAGGCGACCCTGCCGATGTTGCCGCGGATACCGGATACGGATGCGATATTGACGATTGCACCCCTGCCGCGCTCGCACATCCGCTTGGCGATCTCGCGGGAGGTCACAAAGCTGCCGACGACGTTGATGTCGAGGATCTTGCGGAACAGCTCGGCGCTGGTGTCGAGCGCGGCTACATCCTTCGCGACACCGGCGGCGTTGACCAGTCCGGTGATCGGGCCGATCTGCGCCTCGCATCGCTCCACCGCTTGCACCACTGCTGCTTCATCGGCGATATCCAACTGAAGGAATTGAACGGCTTGGCCGGATTGCGCCAGCGCTTTTCGGCTCTGATCGAGGTTCCTCTCGTCGCGATCCGCGATGATGGTGTGCCAGCCCTGAACGAGCGCCGCTTCGGCGATGGCAAAGCCGATCCCTGAAGCTCCGCCTGTGACGAATACTGTTTGCTGCACGGACATCGCGTTCTCCTGCTCTCTGGCTTCTCCTGCCAGGCCGCTCACCAGCATACGTCATTGAAGCGGGATCGCGGCGTTCATCGTTGCTGGGGAGGCACCTCAGCGCTATCGATGGGCTTGAGGCAGCCTTTTGTCTCCAGCTCCTCACGAATGGTCTTCTTGCTGATCTTGCCATAGGCCGATTTCGGCAGGGCATCCCAGAAAAATACGCGCTTCGGGAGCTTGTAGCGTGCGATCCTGCCGTCGAGCCAGGCGAGGAGTTCACCCTCGTTGAGCGTCTGATCCTGCCGCAGGGCGCAGACGGCGACGCCGGCTTCTCCCCAGGTCCTGTCAGGCACGCCCAGCACCGCGACTTCGGCAACAGCCGGGTGGGTGAGGATCTTCTCCTCGATCTCGCGCGGATAGATGTTCGAGCCGCCCGAGATGTACATGTCTGAGGCACGGCCGGTGATGTAGAGATAGCCGTCCTCATCCATGTGGCCGAGATCGCCGGTCCTGAACCAGCCGTCCCGGAAGGCTTTCGCATTGGCTTCCGGGTTGTTGTAGTAGCCGGCGAAGACAGCTGGCCCGCAGACGCAGATCTCGCCGGGCACGCCCGCCGGCACCTCAGTCCCCTGATCATCCTGGATCGAGACCTGCATGCCGGTGCGCTCATAGCCACAGGTTCCCACCTTCACATCAGGTCCGTCTTCCGAATCGTGGAGTGCGGGAGGCAGCACGGTGATGTTGCCGGTAACCTCGCCAAGTCCGAAATATTGCACCAGCACCTTTCCGAGCTTCTTCAGCGCGTGCTTCTGATCCTCCCGGTACATGGGAGCACCGGCATAGATCACATAGCGCAGGGAGGAGTGATCATGCGCATCGACCGAGGGGTGCTCCGTCAGGAGCTTCAGGATGGTAGGCACCGTGAACATGCTCGTGATGCGCCACTTCTCTACCAGGCTCCAGGCCTCGCCAACGTCGAAGCGTTCGCCTGACAGCAGCACCGTCTTGGCAGCGCGCGCGACCTGTACGAGCTGATGGACGCCGGCACCGTGGGATAGAGGTGCAACCACCAGAGATGCATCGGCGTTCGTGGTGCCCGGCATCAGGTCGCAGAGATGGTTGGTGATCACGAAGGCCATCTGGCCGTGAGTCAGGACGGCGGCCTTCGGACGACCTGTCGTCCCCGACGTGAAGAAGAACCAGCACGGATCGTCATGCTCCACGGCCTCTTCCGGCACCGGTTGCTCCAGGTGACGTTCGACGAGATCGTCGTAGTTTTCGCCGAAATCCGAATAGCCGATGGAGATGAGAAACCGAACGGCGGGCGCGGCTTCAGATATTTTCTGAGCATGGTCGGGAAAGTCGCCGTGACAGATCATGGCCGAAGCACCGCTCGCCTGTGCCAAATAGGCGACTTCGTCCGGTGTCTGTCGGAAGTTCGTCGGCACCCAGACGGCACCGAGCCGAAAGCAGGCGAACATCGACTCGAACATCTGGTTGCAGTTCTTGGACTGCACCAGCACGCGGTCGCCTTTCCTTATGCCTCTTGCGGCAAGCGCCGCCGCCATGGCGTCCACACGCCTGTCTAGTTCGGCCCAGCTCCACGTGCTCTCACCCCAGACGAAGCCGATTTCCCCGCCGTGCCGGCGTGCAGCCTGACGCAGGATGTAGGACAGATTCATGACCCGCTTGGTGGCAGGTGTGATCAGGGGAGGGCTGCTGTTCATGGGGCTCGTCTCGAATGGCGAGGGGGATGAATGGACATGATCAGGCGCTCGCAGGAAAGAACATCTTGTGGAGCTTGCTCTCGACGCGCTCGACCTCGGTTCTGAGATGCCGGACGAGTTCCGGCTGCCGTCCGGCGCTCATGCGGCTGTCGATGGCCGCGAGGCTCAGCGCACCGGCGATGCGTCCGTCCGGAAACCTGATCGCCAGTCCGATTCCCCAGGATCCGGCAACGATCCGGCCGGGATTGAGCGCATAACCCTGCCGCTGCGCTTGAGCGATATCATCACGGATCTGCTCCACCGGATAATAGGAGTAATGGGTTTCGAGAGTCTTCCTGTTCGCGGTGAGGATGGTCTCCACCTCATCGTCGTGGAGAGAGGCAAGCATGGCGAGCGAGCCGGCGCCAATGCCGAGAGGATGCTGGTTCCCTACCTGGAGAGCATGGGTGCGTACCGGATAAGTGCCTTCCTCCCGGTGCAGGCACACGGCGTAATTGCCGCGCCTCACGGACAGAAAGCTTGTATCCATCGTGACATCGGAGAGATTGCGCAGACTCTCGAGCGAAAGCTCGAGCAGACCGTGACGACGCGAGGCGAGGGTGCCGAGCACATAGGCTTCCTCGCCCAGATAATACCGGCGAGACCGCGCCTCCTGCTCCACGAGGCCGGCTCGCATGAGCGCGAGGAGCAGACGCCGAGCCGTCGGCTTGTTGAGGCCGCTCTCCTCGACGATGTCACTCAGCTGGGCACCGCGTTCCGCTTCACGCCCGACGAGGGCCAGCAGACGCAGGGCTCTGTCCACACTCTGGGACCCTGACAGATCACCGGTCGACAAGGAGGCATCATCCATTGTGCAGTTCCGTCGTCGGTCCACATGATGGACCGAAACTGCCGGTCCTCATCCTTCCGCACAGGCTAAATTGCTTCGACCCATGTTGCAATGGTTTGTAAGACGTGTATCTTTTTGCCACTCGCGGCGAAACAAAGATCCATAAAGTGGACCTAATGCGGAGATTTTATTGCGATCGCTACAAGGGCGGGAGGAAGGCAGATGAGTGTTGCGGGGACCGGCATGAAGCGCTCTCGACCTTGCCTGCACGCTGGTCCAATTCGCTTGAGCGGAGCGTGAGATGTCGCCCTGGGTTCGAGTCTGGCGCTTCCTGAGCGGCGGAACGCGCCATCTGTCGGAGCACTGTTCGTCGGCCTCGTTCTGATCGCCGCGATCCCAAGCATTTCCACCGCTTTCCTGTGACGCGGGAGCCAAAAGTCCAACGCCGCCTAAACAACAAGCATGAGGGAGAGAAACATGATCATTACACGACGTACCCTGCTGCAGGGCACTGCCTCCGCGGCATTCGCAGGTAGCTTCGGAGTTCGTGCCCAATCGGCCGAGTTCACCTATAAATATGCCAATAACCTGCCCGTCACCCACCCGATGAACCTGCGCGCGAAGGAAGCGGCCGACAGGATCAAGCAGGAGACTGGCGGGCGGGTCGAGATCCAGATCTTCCCCAACAACCAGCTCGGCTCTGACACGGATATGCTGAGCCAGGTCCGGTCAGGCGGCGTCGAGTTCTTCACCCTCTCGCCCCTGATCCTGTCCACGCTCGTGCCAAACGCCTCGATCAGCGGCATCGGCTTTGCCTTCCCGAACTACGACAGTGTCTGGAAGGCCATGGATGGTGAGCTCGGCGCCTATGTGCGTAGCCAGATCACCAAAGCTAACCTCGTTGTCATGGACAAGATCTGGGACAACGGCTTCCGGCAGATCACCAGCTCCAACAAGGCAATTCAAACCCCGGACGATCTGAAGGGCTTCAAGATCCGCGTGCCGGTGAGCCCGCTGTGGACCTCCATGTTCACGGCCTTCGGCTCGGCCCCGGCCAGCATCAACTTCGCGGAGGTCTATACGGCGCTGCAGACGAAGATTGTTGATGGGCAGGAGAACCCGCTCGCAATCATTTCCACTGCAAAGCTCTTCGAAGTTCAGAAATTCACCTCAATGACCAATCATATGTGGGATGGCTTCTGGTTCCTGGCCAATCGCCGCGCCTGGGATCGGCTGCCGGAGGATCTGCGCACCATCGTTGCCAAGCACCTCAATGCCGCCGCCGTCGAGGAGCGCGCCGATGTGGCGAAGCTGAACGCCGGTCTCAAGGACGAACTCGTCTCCAAAGGCATGCAGTTCAACGATCCGAATCCGGCCCTCTTCCGGGATGCGCTGCGGAAGGCCGGCTTCTATGCCGAATGGAAGAAGAAGTACGGCGACGAGGCCTGGGCCATCCTCGAGAAGGCGGTGGGCAGCAACCTGACCTGATCAACGGGCTGATCCCTATGTCCTCGCGCCCGGCGGTATCCGCCGGGCGCACGCTGTTTCCTGCTGAACGTGCATTGCGTTCTACAGCCACGCGCTGGAGAGCTTCATGGTCGACCGTCTGAAGGGAAAGACAGCCATCGTTTTCGGGGCTGGGTCCGCAGGGGATGGCTGGGGCAACGGCAAGGCCGCGGCCGTGGCCTATGCCCGCGAGGGAGCCCGCATTATCTGTGTCGATCTCGTCCTGGAGGCGGCGGAGGAAACGGCATCGATCATCGCGAAGGAAGGCGGCAAGGCGGTCGCGGTTGCGGCCGACGTTACAAATACGGAATCCGTCGTGATAGCGGTCGCTCAGGCAATCGAAGCCTTCGGGCGCATCGATATCCTGCACAACAACGTAGGGGTGACCCATATGGGAGGGCCCGTCGAGCTGACCGAGGAGCAGTTCGAGGCCGCGCTGAAGCTCAACATAGGACCCGTCTACCGCACGGCCAAGGCCGTGATCCCACACATGCTGAACCAGGGAGGAGGTGCCATCGTCAACATCTCGTCCCTCGCGGCGATCCGCTGGACGGGCTATCCCTATTTTGCCTACTACGCCACCAAGGCTGCGGTGAACCAGGCAACGGTGGCGCTCGCGATGCAATATGCCCGTCAGGGCATCCGCGCCAACTGCATCATGCCGGGCCTCATCGACACGCCGCTGATCTACCGCCAGATCTCCGGGCAATATGCCTCTGTCGAGGACATGGTAGCGGCGCGCAATGCGGCCGTTCCGATGGGTCGGATGGGGACGGCCTGGGATGTGGCCCATGCGGCGGTCTTTCTCGCCTCCGACGAGGCGCAGTTCATCACGGGGGTATGCCTCCCGGTGGATGGCGGGCAGAGCTGCGCTGTCGCCGAGTTTCGGTGAGGATAAGGTTCAATGGCATTCGCGACCACGAGCGACGGCATCCGGCTTTTCTATGAAGCCTCCGGAACCGGTACGCCTATCGTATTCGCCCACGAGTTCGGCGGTAACCATTGGAGCTGGGAGCCGCAGGTCGGCTATTTCTCCCGCAGGCACCAATGCGTCACCTTCTCGGCCCGCGGCTATCCGCCGTCGGACATTCCGGAAGATGTGGAGAAGTACTCTCAGGCCCGGGCAGCCGACGATATCATCGACGTCATGAATGCGGCCGGGATAGAGAGGGCTCATGTCGTCGGTCTCTCGATGGGGGCTTTTGCCTGTCTGCACGCTGCCTTGCGCCATCCAGATCGCATCCGGTCCGCAGTCGTTGCAGGAGCGGGATACGGCTCCGAAAAGGAGCAGCAGGAGTTCTTCCGCCGTAATTCAGAGCAGGTGGCGCAGGGCTTCGAGGAGCGCGGCGCGCGTGCGTTTGCACCGGTCTATGGGGAGAGCGCCTCGCGGGTCCAGTTTCAGGAGAAGGATCCTCGGGGCTGGCGACTGTTCGTGGATCGGATGGCGCAGCATTCCGACAAGGGTGCCGCCAACACCATGCGCGGCGTGCAGATGCGGCGGCCGTCCCTCTATGATCTGGAAGCCGAGTTGGCGGTCCTTGAGGTTCCGCTGCTCGTGGTGGTCGGCGACGAGGATGATCACTCGGTTCAACCAGGAGTCTTCCTGAAGCGGACGGCGCCTTGTTGCGGGCTCGCCATGCTGCCGAAATCCGGCCATACCCTGAACCTTGAGGAGCCGTCGCTGTTCAACCAACTCCTGACGGAGTTCCTCACCCGGGTGGAAGCAGGGCGCTGGGGAAGGCGTGATCCACGCGCTGATCCGAAGCAGATCATGCGGGCGGATTGAGGCAGCGGGAGAGGAGCTGATGATGAGACGCATCGATCATCCGGGTCCCGCTGCTGACGAACGCTATGTCGCGACGCCCGGCGCGGCGGTGCCGATCCGCTTCGTGCTGGAGCCCGGCCTGACCGTCGACGAAGCTGTTGCTGCGGGCATGAGGGAGGCCGGCTGCATCGGCGGCTTCGTGGAATTCCGCGGCGGGCGGTGCGAACCATTCCGATACGTAATGCCTGCCGCCTCATCAGATCCGCGCTATGTCGCCTGGTACAGTGAGACCTTCGAGCCGGCCGGGCCGGTGGATGTGAGGCGCGCCTGCGCCATCGTCGGCGTGCGAGACGGCAAGACCTTTCTTCATTGCCATGGCCGATGGGACACAGCCGAGGGACAGCGGATGGGCCACATGCTTGCTCCGTTGTCCACGATCGCAGAGCCCATCGAGGTGACAGGCATCGGCTTCAGGGATGCGACCTTCGAGGCCATGCCTGATCCGGAGACGAACTTCACCCTCTTCGAGCCCGTTCGACGTGCCGGAGCGGGCTCCTCGATGACAGGTGCTCGCGCACTGCTTGCAAAGGTCCGTCCCAATCAGGACATCAGCTTCGCCATCGAGGACATCTGTTCAAAGCGAGGCATAGCAAGAGCCAGTATCCATGGCATCGGCAGCTTGAACGGGGTGCGCTTCGTTGACGGTACGCGCGTGGATTCACATGCCACCGAGGTTCTCATCCTGGCTGGCTCCTATGGGAGCGACGGCAGGCAGGACCGGGCGCGGCTGAGTCTCGATGTTGTCGACATGGAGGGAATGATCACCTCCGGGGAGATTGCCCGTGGCGACAATCCTGTATGCGTCACGTTCGAGCTGGTGATTGAAGCTATCGGCATGGAAGCTGCGGAACCGGATCGTCTTTAGCTCATTCAGACCCAGACAAGTCGTTCGACGAAGACCCTGGAGACACGAGTGGGCAAGGCCGTCCGCCGACCACCGACGTGCTGAGGTTGCCTTCGCAGGTCGAGCTTCCCCATTCGGCTTTGCTTAGTGTTAGCGGCGTTCGTCGCTTATGAAGGCTGGATCCCTCAGCTTCTCTTCTCGAGTTCATAGGTGGCGATCTCCCGGACGACTTTGTCCGCATAGAGCTGAAGCTCGGCCTTGTCGCCTCTAGAGAAGGAGCGAGGCTTGGTGTCGATCAGGCAGAGGGCGCCGAGCCTAATGTTCTTCAGGAAGATCAAAGGGGCACCGGCGTAAAAGCGGATGAAGGGATTGCCGGTCACGAACGGGTTGTCCTTGAAGCGATCGTCCGCCAAGGCGTCGCTGACAACGAAAACCTCATCGTTCAGGATCGTATAGTTGCAGAAGGCCATATCGCGCGGCGTCTCGCCCGGCTCTATGCCCTGGGCCGCTTTGATCCGCTGCCGGGCCTTGTCCAGCAGGGTGACCGTGCAAATCGGGACCTCGAAGTGCAGCCGAGTCTCCTCGCAGATCTTATCGAGCGCCGGGTCTGCTTGGTCATCGAGGGCGCCGGTCTCGATGAGAGTCCGCAGGCGCTCCTCTTCATTGGGTGCAATAGGAAAGGACATTGCTCTGGGTTCTCGATGCTTCTTTCCCGAAACGTCTTCCGTTAAGATGCCTGCGCTGTACGGAAAGCCATGACGTTCAGGGGCAGACAATCCGTTTTAGTCCAAACTTAAGCCGCTGATCTCCCAATAACCCATTGATGTTAATCAGTCCCTATGGCGGAGCCTCACTTGGGCTCGGGGCCGATCTTCCGTTCATGCAGAAGGGCATCCTTGACGGCGTGCCAGGCTGGCTTCTTCCGGATAGCCCGATCAAAAGGGAGCGACCGCTGCATGGCGCCGTCCGGCCTAGGCCGGAAGCCGTTCAGCCACGTCCGGTCGTCCGACAGGCACCAGGTGCTCACGGCAAGAACCCTGGCCTCCTCGAGAACGAGATCGAGGTAAGCCCGGTATGTATCGGCCACGATCGCATCGCGCTGTCTGCGATCGCGTGGGCAAAGGTGGTCAGAAACATCCATTTCCGTGATCATGATGCTCAAGCCCATCGCCCGAACCTCCCGAAGGAAGGCGCGCAGTTCCGGATGCTTCCGGGGCTGTTCCAAGGCGGTCAGGTGGGACTGGATGCCCAGGCAGGCAATCGGGGTGCCTCTCGCCATTTCCCGGCCGAGCAGGGCGAGCAACTGCCGGCGCTTCCGTTCAGCCGCCGGTGAGGCGTATTCGAGCCCCATCTCGTTGAGAACCAGAACGGCTTTGGGATCGAGCAGTGATGCCTCGCGGAAGCCCAGCTCAATATAATCAGGTCCAAAAGCCGTCAGAAAGGGCGTTTCGCGAAGACCGTCTTCTCGCCCATGCGCGGGCTCCAGCGGCTCATTCACAACATCCCAGGAATGCATCTGCCCGGCATAGCGGGTCGTCATCGCTTTCAGGTGACTGAGTGCGGCTTTCCGAAACTCCTTTTCCGACCTGGGCTGGAGGGCTGGCGGGACGGACTCATGCCACCAAAGCGTGTGTCCGTGGAGGGCTAGTGTGTTCTCCGACCCGAAGGCAACGAGCCTATCGGCGGCTGAGTAGGCGGCTTGCTCCGGATGCCGGCAGATCGCATCCCATTTCATCTCGTATTCTGCTGTAACAATATTGCAATCACGCAGAATTGCCCGGGTGAGAGGTTGCGACAGGAGATCGGAGGTGCAAAGAGCGGTCCCGAAGAGCATACCGTTTTGAGCAGCGGCGCTCGACAAGCTGCCCTTTCTTGGCTCATGTTGCATTTATTCATTCCTTGAACCCCAATGATATCACAGGCAGATTTCTGCCCAATCCAGCGCTCCAGACCTCATCGATGAAGATTCGCCACACCCTGTTGATCCTGACGGCATTCCTCGGTGCTGCCCTGCTGATCGCCGTCGCGTTCCAAATCCGTGACGAACTGCTCGATTATCAGACAGCCCAAAGGATGGTGGCGTCGAACACCGTGCGGGAAAAGCTTCTGCTCGGGACGGATGCTCTCGCGAACGAGCGCAGCCAGACATATGTGCTGTTGATCGGGCTGAGGAACGAAGCCAACGGAGTCATGGAATTGCGTGACGTGCGACGGCAGGTGGATGACCTGTTGAACGCAGCAGAGCGCGAGATCACGGCTACCCAGGCATCCCTGAGCAATACCAGCGGCAGCCTGATGACTTTGTCGCGGATCCGTCGGGAAACCGTGGCCCTGCGGCAGCAGGCAGATCAGTTTATCGATCTCACCGACGTCGCCCGAGGCGAAGAGTTCGCCCCGCGCTGGTTTCAGGAGGCCACTCGCCTCGTAGAGGAACTGCAGTCTTCCCGGATGACCATTCTGCAGCGGGAGAGGCCGCTTGACCCGATCCTCCGAACCGAGGCCAATCTGAGAGCCTTTGGCGCCATTCTCAGCGAGAGCATTGCCCGAAACCAGGCGCTGCTGAGCCGAGCCCTTGGGAGTTCATCCCCAATCGGAGGGCTGGAGATCGATGCGATCAGTCAAAATGCGGGCCGGGCGGCCCTTGCCTGGGAGCTCATTGACGGTCAGATGGCGGTGCCGCTGAGCGAAAGCATCAAGGGGGCCGTGTCGAGGACCCATGAGAACTACAGCTCGACGTTCGCGCCGCTGCAAAGATCCCTGCTGGCCGCCCTCCTTGGCAGGGTGCCGACCTCCCTGGGTCCTGAGGAATGGTATGACCTGACGGGGAGGGCGCTGAGCAACATCGCGCTCATGCAGCGGGAACTCCTTCGAAGCTCGCGGGAGCGGCTCGAGGCGGGACTGAGCCATGCCCAATGGTCCTTGGTCCTGTGGTCGGTGCTTCTCCTGCTCGGGGCAACTGCCGTGATCGCCAGCATCCTGGTCGTGCGCCGAAGGGTGGTCAGGCCGTTGGAAAGTTTGAGCGAGACAATGCTCAGGCTGGCAGACAACGATCTGGACACTCCCCTGCCTCGCCTCTCCCGGGCTGACGAGATCGGCGAGATGAACGACGCGCTTCGGGTCTTCAAGGCCAATGCCATTCAGCGGCAGCGGACCCAGAACGAGAAACAGGTCCTCCATGCCCGTCTCCGCGATGCCTACAGCCAGCTCCAGACGGATCTCGAGGCCGCTGCCGTCATCCAGAGGACAATGCTGCCGCCATCCTCGAGGGTCGATGGGGTCGCGTATCACGGCCTTTTCCGCCCTTCGAGCTTGATTGCCGGGGACACCTATAACGTGGTGCGGCGCAACGATGGCGCGGTAGGGTTCTTCCAGATCGATGTCGCCGGGCACGGAGCGGCCGCTGCACTGGTGTCCGTCGCCTGCCACCATGCTCTCTCGCAGGCCATTCTCACGCGGACCCAGGGCACGCCGTTGGAGGAGATCGCGCTCCATATCAACGAGGAGTGGCCGGAGGATCTGCCGTACTTCACGATGGTTCTGGGTGAGATCGATTCCCGCACCCAGCGCGCCAGCATCATTCAGGCGGGGCATCCATCGCCGCTGGTGATCCGCTCAGATGGCGCCATTGAGGTGATCGGCGACGGAGGTTTCCCGGTCGGAATGCTTCCTGCCGCTTCTTACGAGAGGCTGGAGTTCGACTTCGGCCCAGGCGACAGGCTCTTCATCTACTCGGATGGGCTGGTCGAGGCCGAAGGCCAAGATGGCGAGCAGTTTTCCGAAGATCGATTGCGCGCGCTCGTGCGCGATACGGCTGCGCACTCGAGCCCCGACCTGCTTGACAGGCTCGATGACGCCTTGCGGAACTGGCGGGGCTCTGAGAGCTTGGACGATGACTTGAGCGTTCTCATGCTGGAGCGCTTAGCCGAAAGGATTCCTGCGCATGCTGTCCACTGATCTACGCGATAATATTCTCGTCGTCCGGGTTGAGGAGAAGCGGATCGATGCCAGCAAGGCTCCGACGTTCAAGGATGAGATGACACGGTGCATCGACGCCGGTCAGAACCAGATCATTCTTGACCTGAGCCACGTTGATTTCATCGACAGCTCCGGGCTCGGCGCGCTCGTCTCCTGCCTCAAGCGCCTCGGGCCCAGAGGGAGCTTGGCGGTTGCAGGTGCCACAGGAGCCGTGAGCCGTCTTTTCACCCTGACCCGCATGGACCGCGTCTTCGCCCTTCACCCGAATGTGGATTCCGCGGTCGAACAGCTTTCTGCTTGATCCATCACTGCCAGAGCGCAGAAAGAGCCCCGATGGTTTCCTCCATCAGCCTCTCGATAGACAGCGATCTCGACAAGGTGTCGCTCCTCGCCCGTGCCGTTCGGGCCTTGTGCGACGATCTGCTGAGTCCGGAGGATCGGGACGCGGTGGAACTCAGCCTTGTGGAGGCTATCAACAACGTCATCAAGCACGGCTATCATGGGGAGCTCGGGAAGGACGTTCAGGTGGCTGTCGGGCTTCAATCCGATCAGGTCGTGATCGAGATCATCGACCATGCTCCCCCGATGCCTCCTCAGGTGCTGGACAAGGCCTCGGAGAACACCTTTGCGTTCGACGAAACCGATCTGGCAGACATCCCGGAAGGGGGCATGGGTCTGGCGCTCATCCGCATGAACATGGACGAGGTCGAGTATCATTCAAGCGAATCCGAGAACCGCCTGCGCATGATCAAACGGATCGCTCCCCTGACGAAATGAGCTCCGGCCTACGGGGCCGACGCGAGGCCTGCGACTCTGTCCTGCAGCGAAGGGAAAGCGACCGCCACGGCTCCCAGGGCGGAGACGAGCACGGGAGTGATCTCGCCTTTCTGGCGTTCCATGTCGGCAATGAGCCTCTGGGTCCGAGCCAGACCGTCCTCCGACTTCAGAATGTTGAGCTGCACGGCGGAAGCGAGGGATGACAGCAAAGCCGCTCGCGAGGTCGCAGCAGTCGGCTCCGCTGAATAAATCTCTTCCGACTGTTGAAGATTGGCTCTCACCCTCGCATCGATCGCAGGCGAAATGCTCGGAGGAGCATTCCGCTGGCGTGAGAGTTCAGCTGCGACGCGGCCCTGAATCCGCTCCTCCGTATCGAGGGTCTCGAGATAGATGATGATACCGGTCGAGATCGCTAGCGCCGCAATGAAGGTGATCTGCCCTCGGGCCTTGAGGAGGCCTTCTCTGAAAGTCAACGTCGAGCCTCCGGTGAGCTTGGAACGCGGTACGACACGGAACTGCCGTGGGAAGAGGTCCGAAACCTAATCGCCCAGGGCCCGACAAGGCAAGAGAGATGCTGAGCGCCGGACGAGGACGTCCGAATATCCCTTCCATTATGAATCATAGTAACATTTGCGTCTGGTCACAATGCCATCATCGGCAGCTGCATCCTAGTGCGGTCCTCCTCAAATCGGGGTAATTCGTTAGGGTCGATTCGTTCGCTCGGCCGGGGTTGGCGCACTGAACTTGGCTGGACGGGGATTGATCGATTCGAGTGAAGTAGGCCTGTGGGTGTTCTCGTGTTTGGACCGTCGCTATTCATCCAGCCGCATTACGACGACGTTCCCTTGTCTTGTGGAGGGACTTTGGCCCTGCTGGCGGAGGGCGGGCATGAACAGCGCATGATCACGGTGTTTGCCGGCGAACTGGTCGATGAGATGGTCGGTGAGTTTGCCGCCTGGAAGCATGAAAGGTGGAAGGTCACCGATGCCGACCAGGTTCTGGCGGTTCGCCGTGCGGAGGATGCGCAAGCGGCCCACGCCCTCGGCGCCTCCGTCCGCTGGCTCGGGTTGCCGGATGCCATCTACCGTGGCGAACGCTACAGGTCCGATCCCGAACTCTTCTGGGTTTTGAAGGGCGAGGAACTGGAACTCGCCGTGCATCTCGCTGAGGAAGTTCGCCAACTGCCGGAATGGCGTGACGACATGCAGGTCTTCGTTCCCTTGGGCGTTGGCTCCCACGTGGACCACCAACTGGTGTTCGAGGCAGGCCGCCATCTGGCGACTGCGGGCTTCAAGGTCTACGCCTATGAGGATTGTCCCTATGCCATCCACACGCCCGCCGGTGTCGAGGCGCGCCTGGCGGTGCTCGGTGATACGGTGGGCGATCCTGTCGTCGTTCCCGTTGCGATGACGCTCCAGAAGCGCCTCGATTCGATCGCCTGCTACCAATCCCAGGTTCCCGTGATCTTCCGGTTCACGTCAGATTTCAGGGACACCGTCACGAAATTCGCGCTAGAGACCGGCGGCATTGTCGGGCCCGCCGAGCGGTTCTGGCCGGTTCATTCACACGGTGGTTAGAGGTCATGGTTGAAATCGAGCAAACGGAGCAGGGAATTGCCCTTGTCCGCCTGTCCGGGCGCTTGGACGCCGCTGCGGCACCTCAGTTCCTGGCGCGTCTGAAGGACGCGGTGGCTGAGGGAAGAAGTCGTCTTGCCGTCGATTTGTCCGAGGTCTCCTTCATCGACAGCACCGGTCTCGGCACCCTGGTGTCCGGTCTCAAGGCTGCCCGCAAGGTGGAGGGCGATCTGCGCCTGCTCGCACCGAGCCCGCAGGTGCAGCGACTGCTCCGCCTAACGACCCTCGACCGGGTGTTCGTCATCTCTGACACCCTCGAAACCGCATGGGCTTAAGGCGTCGGCGGCAGGCGTCGGCGGCAGGCGACGCCTACGAGGGCAGGGCACCTTCCACGATGGCGGCTTCGAATTCCGGGTCAGGCTGCCAATAGGCCGCCCGGATCACCGGGAGCATCGACAGGGCATTGCTGAAACCCCAGAGGGTATTGGCGATCATCGCCCCGAGCGTATAGCCCTCACGTCCCATGCCATAGGCAGCCCAGCCCCAGGCCAGACCCGCCATGGTGACGACGACCAGGGCTATCTGCCATCTGACGAGACGGCCGTAGGTTCCAACCTGACGGTCCTTGGGCGTGACGGGAAAGGAGATCTTTTTCCCGCGCACGACGGCCCAGAGCGCCTGCATATTCAGCGGGAACATGGCGAGGTACCAGGCGCGGCCCTTGGCGTTCGAGTTGCCCCACATGGCAACCAGCTGCGACAGCTCGTTGAGCAGCAGGAACGGCGCGATATGCACGAAGAAGTCGAGCGAGTAGCCCGAGACCGGCGCGATTCCTGAGAACAGGAAAACGATGGGCGAGATGAGGAAGACGATGTTCCAGATCGGCGACAGGTACGAGTAGAAGGTCGATCCGTACATGAGCTTCTGCGGCAGCGTCAGCCCGCGCCGGAACAGCGGATTGTCGTGGGCGAGGATGTCCAGGGTTCCGCCCGCATATTTGAAGCGCTGGATCGTCCAGCTGAGAAGGTCGTTGGGGGACAGCATTCGCGCCTGGACGACGGGGTGCAGAACAGACTTCCACCCGCGCTCCCGGTCGCTGTGCAGGACGATGGACGTGTAGATGTCCTCGGAGACGTGGAACTTGTAGGGCTGGAACTCCTCCTCCAGCGCACTCTGCCAGCGCATCACATCGCTGATCGAATCGGTAATGGCCTGCTCGCCGGTGAGCTGGCGGGCGGCCCTTTCATTGCGCCCGGCTGCCGCCGCGACCTGAGCGGACCATTGACGAAGAGCCGCCTCCATGACCGCCTCGCGACGGTGGATCGAACCGGCGCCGCAGCAGAAGCTCGCATTAGCCCAGTTGCGACGGCGCAGAATCACGTCGAAGAACAGCTGGGGATCGTTGGCGAATGGATCTTCCCCCACCTGAACAGGCCCGAAGAGGCGCTCGAACGCTCTACCCATACCCCGACCCAAGGCGCCTAGCCGGCGCCCGAGCACGGCCGGCAGGGGTATTCCCGGGGGGATGTCATAGAACCAGTGCGGCGTCTGGACCCACGCAACCTTTGGATCCCTGAAGTAGCCGAGGGTCTCCTCCAGGAACGTGGGGAACGGATGCATGTCTGCGTCGCAGATCAGGATGAAGTCCCCAGACGTGGACGCCATGGCATTTCTGAGGTTGCCTGCCTTGAAGCCTACATTGTCGGAGCGGGTGAGGTAATTCACCCCTTCTTCCCGTGCGACCGCTTCCATGGCCGGGCGCTTGCCATCGTCAAGGACGTGAACCTGCACATTGATTGGGTAGGGGTAGGTAAGCTTCTTGGCAGCCTTCAGACCGACCCGAACGAGTTCCGGATCCTCGCTGTATGTTGCGAAGAAAACATCGACGGAAACAGGCCTGTCGGGCGCGTCCGCGTCGTCTGTGCAATCACGGACTGTGACCGGAAGAGGAGCGCGCACCGGGGATCGTGCGGTCCACAGATTTGCCGTGAAGAGAACGAGGCCGATGAAGGACCCCGTCTCGGCGATCAGAAGGGGAATCGAGAACCAGAGCGCGTCGTAGTTGATCGAGGCAAGCCATCGCCAGCCGATATACCATGCCCCAAACACGAGACTCGCCGTGCAGAGAAGCTGCCACAGGGTCTCATGCCAGAGTGAGTACGGCAGCGGAGACCAAGGCGTCTGAGACTGGAAGCGGGAAGAGGGACGGGACAAGTAACGCGTCTCCGGAAAGAGGCTGGAGGCGGAAGGCCTCTGGTCTGGGGATAAGAATAGTCTATTTTCCAGGAAATAAAGTTGGGCAAGGCGAGGCTCTCGCCAGAGCTGATCTTTACCTGCCATAAGGGCAAAATCCAGATACTGCCCCTCCTGATTTTTGTGATTCGAGATTCTGAGACGATGCACCAGCGTAGGCTTGCCCTTCATATCCGGTTTGCAAGCCTCGTATTCCTCTGTGGGTTTGGGCTGGCTGCGTCACCGTCCTTGGCCCAGTCCACTCAGGAGCTGCTGGAGCAGGCCAGACAGGCAGCCTCCACCAACGACAATCGGGAGGCCGCTCGTCTCTTCGAGCAGGCCATCACGGCTGCTCCCGAACGCCGGAACGAACTCCTGCTCGAGTACGCGGATCAGGTGGCCTATTCCGGCCGCCCCGCGGATGCCGTACTGCTGTATCGTGAGCGTCTGAACGATCCTACCCTCGACCCTGCCAATCGTGATCGGGCGGAGCGTGGGCTGGCCTTCGCTCTCCTGTGGAGCAGCCGGTTCCAGGAGGCGGTCCCTGCCTGGGAGGCCCGCCTGAGGGCGGATCCCGGCAGCGATGAAGCCAGGAAGGCATTGTCCGACGCTCTGGTCGGAGCAGCCCGACAGGCTGGGGAGCGTTCCGAGAATGCAAACGCCAAGTCGCTTTTCGGCCGTGCCATCGAAACGGCCCCTCAGCGCCGCCAGGAGCTGCTGCCGGAATTTGCCGATCAGACGGCATATGCCGGCCAGCCCGATCAGGCCGTGCCGCTTTATCGCGAAGCCATGCGAGATGGCAGCCGCCCCGACGATCAGCAGCGCCGCCTGAGGCGGGGATTGGCCTTTGCCCTGTTGTGGAGCGGCCAGTTTCCGGCCGCCGTCGCGGCCCTCGAGGATGTGCTTCGGACAGCCCCAGACGACGCTCAGGTTCGGCAGGGGTTGGCAGAAGCCCGAGCCGGCTCTGAAAGGGGCCGTGCACAGGCGGTGCAGCCCTCTCAGACTGCTCCAGCACCGGCTCAACAAGCACCCGCCGCCGCTCCAGTCTCGCCCGCCGACGCGGCCATTGCGTCGGCCCGAGAGGCGGCAGGAAGGGGTGCAAACAAAGAAGCGGCTTCGCTTTTCGAGCGGGCGATTGCACTCGATCCGTCCAAGCGGGGGCAGGTCGGTCGCGAGTATGCGGACCAGCTCGCCTTCTCCGGAGAGCCGGGGAGGGCCGTTCCCCTCTACCGCGAAATTCTCGCCCGCCGGGATCTCCCGCCTGCGGAGCGTCAGCAGGCAACCCGCGCATTGGCTTTCGCAGTTCTATGGAGCAGCCAGTTCCAGCAGGCGATCGAGGCCTGGGGGAACATTCTGCAGGCCGACCGGGGCGATGCGGAAGCGCGCAAGACGCTTTCCGACGCCTATGTGGGTGCCGCCCGGCAGGCGGCCGGGCGTACCCGCAACGCCGATGCCGCTTCCTTCTTCCGCAGAGCCATCGAGACCGCGCCGCAGCGGCGCCAGGAACTCCTGCCCGAGTATGCCGATCAGGTCGCTTATTCAGGCAATCCGGCGGGCGCGGTGCCCCTGTACCGGGAAGCCCTCCGCGATGGCCAGCGCCCCGAGGCGGAGCGCCGGCGCGTCCGGCGCGGTCTTGCCTTTGCGCTCCTCTGGAGCAATCAGTTCCGCGAAGCCATCGCCGCCTGGCAGCCCCTGTTCCGGGAGAACCCGCGCGACGAGGAAGCCCGCAAGGCCTTCTCCGATGCGCTCGTCGGCGCGGCGCGCCAAGCCGCTGGGCAAACCCGCAATGCCGAAGCGGTGAACCTTTTCGAGCGCGCGTTGACCGTCATGCCGGGGCGACGCCGGGAGCTGCTGCGGGAATATGCCGAGCAGGTGCTTTATGCCGGCCAGCCGCTCAGAGCCATTCCCCTGTTCCAGGAGGTGCTTCAGCGGGCTGACCTGAGCACGCAGGAGAGGCGCGATGCCCGGCTCGGGCTTGCCCGCGCCCTGGCCTGGAGCAGCCAGCAGAAGCTTGCGATTCCGGTCTTCAGCGAAATTCTGGCGACGAACGCAAACGACGTCGATGCCCTCATCGGGCGGGGCAACGCCCTCAACGACATCACGGAACACAAGGATGCCCTGGTCGACTTCGAGGTGGTCCTCTCGCTCCAGCCCAACAATGGGGAAGCGATCCGCGGTGCTGCGACGGCCGAGCGGTCCATGGGGCTCCCGCGGGCAGCTCTGGCCCGGCTCGAGCCGCTTATCGCCAGCGGCGACCGGAATCCCGCCTCTCTCTTCATCGCCGCCCAAGCGCGGCGGGAGATGGGGCGCCCGGATCTGTCCGAGGATTACGCGAAAGCCGTTCTGGTACAGAAGCCGGGTGATGCCGGTGCCCTCGCGCTGCTCGATCAGCTCTATCTCGAACGCCGGCCTCTGACCCGCATCGAGAGCTGGTATGCCCGCCGCTCGGACGATCTTGCGATCTGGTCTCTGCAAGCCTCCCATGAGCTGACCTTCAACGATGGCCTGACGAAATTCGGGCCCCAGGCCCGCTTCATGCGCTATCGCGGCGGCGATTTCCCGAGCCTCGATATGTCGAGCATCGGCATCGCGGGTCAGCACAGGTTCGGCGACCACGTCGAGTTCAAGTCGTCCATCTTCCTGAATCTCGAAGACGAATCACGGCGCAGCCGCCCGGACGGAGACGGCGATCAGGATGTCACGCTCACCCATGACACGACATTGAGCCTGATCCCGTCCGATCTGCTCCGGTTCGACCTGAACCTGGTGCGGCGCTACGCGGACGAGAACACCCGTTCGATCGTGAACGATGTTCTGGCAAACGATGTCGGCTTCAAGGTTAGCGTGACGCCCGACAATGCAACCCGCTTCACCGCTCAGGCGATCTACAGCCACTACTCGGACGGCAATGAGCGGGCCTGGGGGCAGGTGGAGTTCGCCAAGCGCTTCACGGCCAATCCCTATTTCTGGCTGGGCGCACGCTACACGGCTTTCGATTTCGCCGAGGTCGTGGATAACGGATACTGGAATCCCGATCGCTACCAGTCCCTTGAGGCGAGCGTCCATTTCTACGGCCCCCTTGCCGAGGGATGGTGGTTCGATCTTCAGGGGGCTGCCGGATACGGCTGGAGCGAGCCCGGCGATGGGGGCTTCGTCTCCTATGCCTCCGCGCGCCTGAACTACGACTTCACCTCTCAGGCGACCTTCGCCCTCTATGCAAGCCACCTCGTGTCCTACGCACGCTCGTCCGAGGATGACGGCAATTTCGATGCCGGACAGGATGATGACCCTTTCAGTCGCTGGTCCGTGGGAGGGGAACTGAGGATCCGGTGGTAGTCAGGCCGTTGCGGCGGTTCAGGAGCGATCCTGAACCTCAGGCCTTGTTGCAGGAATTTTCGTGGCATCCCTCGCAGAGGGCGACGGGACCAACTATTTTCGCCCCATGACAGACTCACGCGACTGGTTCCCGTCTGACGAGGAACCCAACCCCATGCGGGCCGCCCAGGCCGGCATGAAGCCCACCCTGCCGAAGCGCTTCTACAAGGAGGCTGGGGTCGAAGAGCGGGACGGCTTGTTCCATCTCACCCTCGACGGCCGTACGGCTAAGACCCCCGGCAAGCAGGCCCTGGCCGTGCCCACTCGGGCCCTGGCCGAGGCCATGGCGGAGGAATGGCAGGGACAGGGAGGCGAGATCGATCCTTCCACCATGCCGGTCACCCGCATCGTCAACTCCGCCATCGACGGCGTTGCGCCCCGAAAGGCCGAGGTGGTCGACGATCTCGTCCGCTATGCCGGGTCGGACCTCGTCTATTACCGGGCCGGAGAGCCCGAGCGCTTGGCCAGGTCACAGGAAGCTGCCTGGAGCCCGGTGCTCGACTGGGCGAGGAATGCCCATGGCGCCCGCTTTACCTTGGGAGAGGGCGTGATGCACGTAGCCCAGCCGGAGGAGGCGGTTGCTGCCATTCGCCGGGCCATCGAGCAGATCGGATCGCCGTTTGCGCTTGCTGCCCTCCATGTCATGACGACCCTGTCCGGCTCGGTGCTGATCGCGCTCGCCCATGCGGCACGGCAGCTCGATGCGGATCAGGCTTGGGCGGCCGCACATGTGGACGAGCTTTACCAAGAGAGCGTCTGGGGCGAGGATTACGAGGCCATCGAGCGACGCCGGCGCCGTGAGGCTGATTTCATGGCCGCCTCCCTGGTTTTTCGCTTGACCCAGTCATGAAAACACCGCCGGTGCGACAGCACCGGCGGCTTTGGGCCTTCGGGCGTCAGAGCCTCAGGCGCGCTGGAAGCTGATTCCACACTTCTTGTGAACCGAGGCGCCCTCGATTGCCTGCATCTGGCCTTTCAGGCGGGCAAGTTCAGCCGTCTGGGCGTTGTTGCCGCTGACGAAGAAGGCTGCCGGCCAGAAGATGACGAGTGCCGCTGTGGTGGCGACCGCGTCCTTCGTGCGCTGCGAATCCTGGGCGCCCGAGGCTGCCGCAGCCGCCGCGCTGACGCGCTGGGCCTCAGCGCTCAGCTCCCGGCAGCTGTAGCTGCTGTACGTGGTCGGCGAGACAAGGCTGCCGCGACGTCCTCCGAGCGGCTGGCGCAGCCGGCCGCCAGGAGCGACAGGGACACGGCGAATGCCGTGATCTGGGTGGTTTTGTTCATGTTTAGCCCCGTTGTAAGGTAACAATACTGCTTTCCTAGCCCGCTCGGACGGGTCTGTGAAGTGCGTGGAGCACACACCCATAGTGGGATTTTGACACGCGCACGGCTGTGCTAAGCGGGGGATCATTTTCCCCGGGAGTCAGGGTCCAGCCATGAAAGACATGCTCGAACGGCTTGAGGAGCGGCGCGCGCAGGCCCGCCTCGGCGGCGGCGCGAAGCGCATCGAGGCGCAGCACGCCCGCGGCAAGCTGACCGCCCGCGAGCGCATCGAACTGTTGCTCGACAAAGGCTCCTTCGAGGAGTTCGACATGTTCGTCGAACACCGCTCCACCGACTTCGGCATGGACAAGGCCAAGATCCCGGGCGACGGCGTGGTGACCGGCTGGGGCACCGTCAACGGCCGCACGGTCTTCGTCTTCGCCAAGGATTTCACCGTCTTCGGCGGCTCGCTCTCCGAAGCCCATGCCCAGAAGATCACCAAGATCCAGGACATGGCGCTCAAGATGCGCGCACCCATCGTCGGCCTGTTCGATGCAGGTGGCGCCCGCATCCAGGAGGGCGTGGCGGCGCTCGGCGGCTACGGCGAGGTTTTCAAGCGCAACGTGATCGCCTCGGGGGTCATCCCGCAGATCTCCGTCATCATGGGTCCCTGCGCCGGCGGCGACGTCTATTCGCCCGCCATGACCGACTTCATCTTCATGGTGCGCGACCGCTCCTACATGTTCGTCACCGGCCCCGACGTGGTGAAGACCGTCACCAACGAGACGGTGACGTCCGAGGAACTCGGCGGCGCCAAGGTCCACACCACCAAGTCGTCGGTGGCGGACGGCGCCTACGACAACGACGTGGAGGCGCTGCTCCAGGTGCGCCGCCTCATCGACTTCCTGCCCGCCAACAACCTCGATGGCGTGCCGGAGATCCCGAGCTTCGACGATCCGGCCCGCCTGGACGACAGCCTCGACACCCTGATCCCGGACAACCCGAACAAGCCCTACGACATGAAGGAGCTGATCCTGAAGGTCGTGGACGAGGCGGATTTCTTCGAGATCCAAGAAGCCTACGCCAAGAACATCATCACCGGATTCGGGCGCATCGAGGGCCGCACGGTAGGGTTCGTGGCCAACCAGCCGATGGTACTGGCGGGCGTGCTCGACGCGGATGCCTCGCGCAAGGCAGCCCGGTTTGTCCGCTTCTGCGATGCCTTCAATATTCCGATCGTCACCTTCGAGGATGTGCCGGGCTTTCTGCCGGGCACGGCGCAGGAATACGGTGGCCTGATCAAGCACGGGGCAAAGCTGCTCTTCGCCTTTTCGGAGGCCACCGTGCCGCTGGTGACGGTGATCACGCGAAAAGCCTTCGGCGGCGCCTATGACGTGATGGCCTCAAAGCACATCGGCGGCGACGTGAACTACGCCTGGCCGACCGCCCAGATCGCCGTCATGGGCGCCAAGGGCGCAGTCGAAATCATCTTCCGCCAGGATATTGGTGATGCGGAGAAGATCGCGGCCCGCACAAAGGAATACGAGGATCGCTTCATGTCGCCCTTCGTGGCAGCCGAGCGCGGCTACATCGATGAAGTGATCATGCCGCATTCGACGCGGCGTCGAATCGCGCGGGCTCTGGCGATGCTGCGGCACAAGGAGACCGAGCGACCCTGGAAGAAGCACGACAACATTCCGCTGTGATCATGCCAGCTCCTTGCCCCCGTTCCTGGGTCTCCACCGCCATCCAGATCATCGAGGCGGATTTCAACCGCTCGTCGGACACGCATCTCTTGCAGGTGCCGCTTCCGGCGGTGCCGGGCGTCGAACTCTACCTCAAGGATGAATCGACCCACCCCTCCGGCAGCTTGAAGCACCGGCTGGCGCGGTCGCTGTTTCTCTACGGGCTGTGCAACGGCTGGATCGGGCCGGAGACCACGATCATCGAGGCATCGAGCGGCTCAACCGCCGTATCCGAGGCCTACTTCGCCCGCATGCTGGGCCTACGCTTCATCGCCGTGATGCCGCGCTCGACCTCTGCAGAGAAGATCGCGCAGATCGCCTTCTATGGTGGCGAGAGCCATTTCGTGGACAGCCCGGCCGAGATGTATGCGGAGAGCGCTCGGCTCGCCGAGGAACTCGGCGGCCATTACATGGATCAGTTCACTTATGCCGAGCGGGCGACGGACTGGCGTGGCAACAACAACATTGCCGAATCCATCTTCAGCCAGATGAGCCACGAGGAGCATCCGATCCCGAGCTGGATCGTCGTAGGGGCGGGGACCGGCGGCACCTCGGCCACGCTCGGGCGCTACATCCGCTACCGACGCCTGCCGACCCGGCTGTGCCTCGCGGATCCCGAGGCCTCCGTGTTCCACCGGCATCTGGCGGACCGGCAGGTCTGCACCGTGTCGGGGCCGCCTTCGGTGATCGAAGGCATCGGCCGCCCGCGCTGCGAGCCGTCCTTCGTGCCGGAACTGATTGATCGCGCCCATGCGGTGCCGGATGCGGCGAGCATCGCGGCCGCGCGGGTTCTCTCGCGGCGCATCGGCCGCTCCTGCGGCGGCTCCACCGGTACGAACCTTTGGGCCGTGGCGCAGATCGTCGGCGACATGGTGAAGAACGGTGAGACGGGATCCGTCGTGACGCTCCTGTGCGATTCCGGCGAGCGCTACCGCAGCACGCATTTCGACGATGCCTGGCTCGAATGCCGCGGCATCTGCATCAAGCAGGCGGAGGATGCGATGGAACGCTTCTTTGAGACCGGAACTTTGAGCGTTTCGTAGGCGGAGAGTTCTTTGCTCTGAGACGTGGAAGGCCGGGACGAGCCCGGCCATGACGAAACAAGTGTTCATCCCCGGCGCACGAAGTGCGGGAAGGGGATCCTCGTCTTAGGGCTGCTACCTAGCCTCCGAACCACCGCACCAGCAACTGCAGATCCGTCTGCGACAGGTTGTGACCTGCCGGCAGGATCTCGTGCTGGACCTCGGCGCCTGCTGCGGACAGAGACGTAGCCAAACGCCTTGAGTTGTCAGCCGGAATGATCGGGTCCATGGCGCCCGAGATCATCAGCACCCGCTTGCCTGCAAGGTCCACGGCGGGAGCCTGGGACAGCGGCACCATGGCCCGCAGCAGCGCGGCCCCAGTCAAGATGTCCGGGCGCAGCATCAGCATGGCGGCGGCGATGTTGGCGCCATTCGAGAAGCCGACCGCGATGGGTGCCTCAAGACCGTATGCCTTGCGCGCCTCGGACACGAAATCCGCAAGCTCGTTTGCCCGGAACCTGACATCCTCCTCATCGAACACGCCCTCCGCGAGCCGCCGGAAGAAGCGGGGCATGCCGTTCTCAAGGATCTTTCCGCGCGGGGAGAGCAGGGCGGAGCCGGGGGAGATCATGCGGCCGAGAGCCAGCAGGTCGTTTTCGTCGCCGCCGGTGCCGTGGAGCAGCAGGAGCGGGGGACGGTTAGCTTCTGTAGAGGGCTCGTAGCGGTGGATGAAGGACAGTTCGGTCATGAATTCTCTTTCTGTCGAAGAAAGACGTAGAGTGCTGTTTCCCTCCCCCTTGCGGGGAGGGACAGGGTGGGGGTGGTCCGAGCAACTAAGCGAGTGGACCAGTTAGGCGCTGTAGAAGCCCTGAGCATCGACTGGCCAAGTACAGAGTTCTGACATTTCGACCCCCACCCTTAATCCCTCCCCGCAAGGGGGAGGGAAGAAGGTTGGCGCTTGTTTATGCCAGCTCGGGCAACCGGGCCTCGATGTCGCCTCGGCGTGCTTCCAGGAACGCCGGGAGCTTCAGCTCGGCGCCCAGACTGTCCTGCGCTTCGTCGGCGGCGAAGCCAGGCTCGTCGGTGGCGATCTCGAACAGAATGCCGCCCGGCTCGCGGAAATAGACGGACCGGAAGTAGTTGCGGTCCTTCTGCTCCGTGGTCTGGAGGCCATGGTTCTCGGCGAGCTTTCTCACCATCTCCTCCTGGTCGGCATCGTCCTTTGCGCGGAAGGCCACGTGATGCACGGAGCCGCCACCCATCCGGCCCGGCAGGAAGCCGCCGGCGCTGCGGATATCGACCGTGCTGCCCATGAGGGCGTCCGTCCGGTAGCGGACGAGGGAACCCTCGCGTGCGGTCTCGCGGAAGCCGAACACGTCCGTCAGGATTGCTCCCGTCCGATCGCCGTTATCGACGAGAAGGGTGACGCCCTCCAGGCCTCGGATCGCATGCTCCGCCGGTATGCCGTCCACATTCCAGGCCTCCTCGGTCTCTGCATTGGGAATGCCGATGAGAGCAAGGCTGGTGCCGTGCGGGTCCTTGAAGGTCAGCACGCTCTGCCCGAAGCTCTTCTCCACGGTGCCGTGCTCGACGCCCTGCTCGATGAAGCGGTGCGCCCAGAAGCCCAGGGAGCCCTCGGGGACGCGGAAGGCCGTCTCCTGCGTTGTGCCGACCCCGTTCCGTCCCGGCGCCACATGCTCCCAGGGGAAGAAGGTCAGGATCGAGCCCGGCTGGCCGAGGCTGTCGCCGAAATAGAAGTGGTATGTGCCGGGATCGTCGAAGTTGACGGTCTTCTTGACGAGGCGCAGGCCGAGCGCGCGGGTGTAGAAATCGAGGTTGCGGCGGGCGGGGCCTGCGATGGCGGTGACGTGATGAATGCCGTGGTGCCGCATGGTTGCGTTCCTTAACGGGCAGACGCGGGTTTGCGCTGCGTTGACTGGGAAATAAGTACCATCAGGCCCTGATGAAGTGTGGAAAGGGCGACCTTGCGGGAATGCAAAGCTCGGAGGCCCCGGCTGGCAAATCCGCGCAAACGTTGGGGAATCGGATCCGTCAAGATTCCGGCAACCAAAGAGTCTCAACAAGGCTTAACCTCAACGGCGATTCAGCATGCCGCATTAACGGTTTAGCCCTGATGCCCGTGTGAATGTCATCCCGCACAAGCGATCAACCGGCGTTGAGCAAAAGATCAAGCCGGGAGGAGTCAAACGGATGTTGAAGGATCAACTTCGCGATTTCATCGACGGCGCCATCGAGAGAGGCCATGTCTCCCATGATGACCTTGCGATGCTTGAGGGCGAGATCCTCCTCAATGGGATCACGAGCCGTCTTGAGGTCGAGTCCCTGCTGGCCCTCGACCGCACGGTCACCGCTGTCGAAGGCTGGGGAGCGGTGCTGAGCAAGCTCGTGGTCGATTTCGTCATCTGGAAGCGTGCTCCCCGCGGCGTGGTCAGCAATGACGACGCCCTCTGGCTCGCGACCCTTCTGGAGGTCAGCGGACCGTCCCCGAACGCCATGAGCATCGCCTATGCCATCCTGGACGAGGCGGGGCATGTGGACGTGGCGCTCCTCGACTTCATCATGCGCGGACGCCAGCAGGCGAGGCTTTCCCAGATCGCCGCCTGACATACCTTAACGATCTAAAGCTAAATGCTGAACGAAGCCCCGCTTCCCCAAGGCACGGATGTGCAGTAACGGAGGTGGGGCTAACTGTTTCAGTGAGCGCATCGTTCGGAGCGAAAAACCGGGGCCACTTTTTCGCTAACGCGGCCCTCCGGATCGCACGATGCGCCATAGGGTGGAGCGTTCGAGGGTTCATGTTCGACAAGATCCTGATTGCCAACCGGGGCGAGATCGCGTGCCGGGTCATCAAGACGGCCCGGCGGATGGGCATCAAGACCGTGGCGGTCTATTCTGACGCCGACCGGGACGCCCTCCACGTGGAGATGGCGGACGAGGCTGTCCATATCGGCCCGGCCGCTGCAGCCCAGTCCTATCTCGTCATCGAGAAGATCATCGAAGCCTGTAAGGCCACCGGCGCCCAGGCCGTCCATCCGGGCTATGGCTTCCTGTCCGAGCGCGAGGCCTTCCCGAAGGCGCTCGCCGAGGCCGGCATCGTCTTCATCGGCCCGAACCCCGGCGCCATCGCGGCCATGGGCGACAAGATCGAATCGAAGAAGGCGGCAGCCGCCGCCAAGGTCTCCACGGTGCCGGGCTATCTCGGCGTCATCGAGGGGCCGGAGCAGGCAGTCACCATCGCCGATGAGATCGGCTATCCGGTCATGATCAAGGCCTCCGCCGGCGGCGGCGGCAAGGGCATGCGCATTGCCTACTCCTCCGATGAAGTGGCCGAGGGCTTTGCCCGCGCCACGTCGGAGGCGGCCTCATCCTTCGGCGACAGCCGCGTGTTCATCGAGAAGTTCATCACCGACCCGCGCCACATCGAAATCCAGGTGCTCGGCGACAAGCACGGCAACGTGATCTATCTCGGCGAGCGCGAATGCTCGATCCAGCGCCGCAACCAGAAGGTCATCGAGGAGGCGCCGTCGCCGCTCCTCGACGAAGAGACCCGCCGCCTCATGGGCGAGCAGGCGGTCGCGCTCGCCAAGGCCGTGGGCTACGATTCCGCCGGCACGGTGGAGTTCGTGGCCGGCCAGGACAAGTCGTTCTACTTCCTCGAGATGAACACCCGCCTCCAGGTGGAGCACCCGGTGACCGAGATGATTACAGGCATCGACCTGGTGGAGGAGATGATCCGCGTGGCCGCCGGCGAGAAGCTGCGCCTGTCTCAAGCCGAGGTGAAGCTCAACGGCTGGTCGGTGGAAAGCCGCATCTATGCGGAAGACCCGGTGCGCAACTTCCTGCCCTCCACGGGCCGGCTCGTTACCTACCGGCCGCCGAACGAGGGCGAGCAGGAGGGCGTCACGGTGCGCAATGACACCGGCGTCTACGAGGGCGGCGAGATCTCGATCTATTACGATCCGATGATCGCCAAGCTGGTGACCCATGCCCCGACCCGCCTCCAGGCCATCGAGGCCCAGGCGCGCGCGCTCGACGCCTTCGCCATCGAGGGCATCCGCCACAACATCCCGTTCCTCACGGCCCTGATGCAGCATCCGCGGTGGCAGTCGGGCAAGCTCTCCACCGGCTTCATTGCCGAGGAGTTCCCGCAAGGGTTCAAGGCGCCCGCGCCGGAAGGCGAGGTGGCTTTGCGCATGGCGGCGGTCGGTGCCGCCATCGACCACGTGCTGAACGAGCGCAAGCGGCACATCTCGGGTCAGATGCGCTCGGCCGCAAGCCTGCGCTTCGAGCGGGAGCGGGTGGTGCTTCTGGGCCAGGAGCGCCATGAGGTCGTGATCGAGGACATCGCGGATGGCTTCGCGGTCGTGATCGGCGGCCAGTCCTGGCCTATCGTGTCGAGCTGGATTCCCGGCCAGCCGGTCTGGACCGGCACCGTGGGCGGAGAAGCGATTGCCGTGCAGGTGCGCCCGATCCTCAATGGCGTCGCGCTCTCCCACGCTGGGGCCTCCGCCGACGTCAAGGTTTATACCAAGCGCGAGGCGGAACTCGCCGCCCTGATGCCGGAGCGGCTGGAGGCGGATACGGGCAAGCAGCTGCTCTGCCCCATGCCGGGTCTCGTGAAGGCGATCAGCGTCGCCCAGGGCCAGGAGGTCAAGGCGGGCGAGCCGCTGTGCATCGTGGAAGCCATGAAGATGGAGAACGTGTTGCGCGCGGAACGCGACGGCACCATCTCCAAGATTCATGCCAAGGAAGGCGACAGCCTCGCGGTCGACGCCGTGATCCTGGAATTCGCCTGAATGGCATCATCATAGCCCTCATCCTGAGGAGGATCGTCAGGTCCGTCTCGAAGGATGAGGGCGTCTCCAGTGAGCACTGGGAACTCTTTCGATCCTTCGAGACGCAGACTTCCTCTGCTCCTCAGGATGAGCTCTGCTGTGATGGCTGAGCAGGAACAGCGAGAGCCTCGATGCCCCTTTATTTCGCCTACGGTTCCAACATGGACCGGGCCGCCATGCTTGGGCGTTGCCCGGCCTCGAAGCCCGTGGGCATCGGGCGGCTCATGCGTCACCGCTTCATGATCTTCGACGAGGGCTACGCCACCGTCGTCCGTGACCCTCAGCGGGCGGTCTGGGGCATGGTGTGGGATCTGGCGCTGGCGGACGTACCGGCTCTCGACCGATATGAGAGCCTCTCGACAGGCCTCTACGCCAAGGTCGTCCAGCCGATCGTGACGGCACAGGGGCCGCGTCGGGCGATCGTCTATGTGGGGCGCAGCGCAAAGCCCGGCACCCCGCTGCCCGGCTATATGGAGGGTGTGGTCGAGGCCGCGCAGCATGCCGGCCTGCCGGAGGATTACATCCGGAACCTGGGTGTGTGGCTGCCGAAGACCCGGGCCTCCGCGCCGGTTCGTCAAGAACCCAAGGTTCGCCCGCTCTGGAGAACTCCGGGTGGATCAGCCTTGCCCATCCGGCGCCGGTGAGGCATCTCCCTTGAGGCTGGGCACGACGGAAATGGTGACGTCGTGCAGGCGCCAGTTCATCTCCTTGGCGTCGTCGATGGCATGGCCCACCCGCTCCGGAAGATTGTCCGTCTTGCTCGGCACCACATAGACCTCCCCGAGGACGATATGGCCGCTTTCGCGAAGGCGAACCTCGGCTTCCTTCACCCAATCCAAGGCTTCGATCCTGCGTTGGAGATCCTCAGGCAGCGTCTCGTAGGCCGAGCGGTCCGTCTTTTTCGGGCGCCGCTCCATGAGGTCGCCGATGACGACTCCAAGGTTGGAAACACCGTCCTTGAGAATGTCGAGAGCTATGATGCCCGCTGCCAGAGGATCGATCCACCAATAGCCGAGGCCCACCCCAAGCACGCCGATGGCCGTGGCGCTTTCCGCCATCCAGTCGGCCTTCATCATCTTGGCGTCAGCATAAAGAATCTTGTCGTGGATCTTGGGCGCCAGCTTCAGCTTCATGTGCCCCAGGATGACGCTCGGAATCCCCGTATAGGCAATGGCCGCCAGCATGGGCCAGCCGGCCCAGATCGTCTCCCCGAAGATGTGCATGCCGCCGATGGTGGTGCGCTCGCCCGAGAGGAACTTGGAGACGGATTCGAAGAGCAGGAACACCCCCATCCCGACGAGCGCGACCGACGAGATGAGATAGCCGATGGAAACCGCCCCGTGATAGCCGTAGGGAAACTTGCGGTTCGGGGGCCATAGGGCGATGCGGCTGCAGATGAGGAAGACGATAGCCGGAATGACGCTGATCACATCCTCGAAGAAGCTAGCCCGCATGGCCTGCGATGAGCCCATGGTGATGTACAGGGCCGTTGCGGCCGACGCGATGTAGAGGACCGTTATCACCTCGAGGCGCTGGGCGCGCTTGAACAGGGCTCTCTTGTCCTCGGGGAATTCGAAGTTCTCGATCGGCCTCATTGCAGAGACTCCAGGGCCTTGCCCTTAAGGGCCTCCTTGTCCTGGGCTTGCAGAAACTGGTCGAGGGAGAGGAGGAGTGCGCTCTCCCCCGGTATGACGGCCATGACCCTTCTTTCGGTCGAAAGCTCATCCTCCGTCGGCTTGAAGCCGCGCCGTTGGAGCTCGAAGTCGTACCCGGCCATGATCGGCACCGGAGGGTCGCTTCCAAGAGGCACGGGTTCGGCTTCCATTTCCCGGACCTGCGCCACAAGGGCGAGGCGCTCCGGATCCACGGCCATGCGCTGTCCCGTCCAGTCGGCCAGGGGCGTCTGCCCCGGTGCAACGCCGATATGGGTTTTGACCTCCAGATAAGGCTGAGACAGGGCGAGCTTGCCGGAATGGGGTGTCTTGTCGGTCATGCCCATGACCAGGACGTCCAAATCCCGCTTGTAGAGCGCCTCCACCAGATCGTCCGTGGGGCCGGTGATGAAACGGGCTCTTGTTCCGAGGCTTTCGGCCCATTGGGAGACGAGGCCGGGTTCCACACCTCCGATCTGTCCCTCTGCGACTGAGGCCCAGGGCGGGTTATTGGCCACCCCCACCTTCATCTCCCGGCCTGCCCGGAGCTGCTTCAGGGTCTCCGCATTGTCCTTGGGAAAATCGCTGCAGCCGCCTGCGGCGAGAAGTCCGATCAGGATCGCCGCCATCGTCATACGCATGATGCACCTGAGCCAAACACTGTTCAGCTTGAATTCTGAAGCTGAGGATTCGTTCCGTGCTCGCCTGAGAACCTTTGCCATATCGGCGCGTTGAGTCGGCGTGACGGATGGTTTGCGTAAGAGGTCGGTCATGAACACAAAGTCTCGCTCCCCTTTGAAGGCCTATGGCTATGCCTGGGTCACGTTGGGGTTCTTCCTGGTTTCCTTCGTCGGTCACTGGCTCTTTGGCTGGTTTGCTTATGTCAGCGAGCAGCAGGCCCATGCCCAGCCGATCCAGATCTCCGAATACCTGGTGGAGATGTCCCGCGACACCTTCGAGAACTGGCAGTCCGAGTTCCTGCAGCTTCTCTGGCAGGTGGGAGGGCTCGCCATCCTGCTCTATGTCGGTTCGCCTCAGTCCAAAGAGGGGGACGACCGGATGGAGGCGAAGATCGACGAGATCCTGCGCAAGGTGGACCCTCAAAATGCGGAGCGCATCATCGAGACGCTTGATGAAGATTATGCCGGGCGGGGCACCGATGCCCGCCATGCCCACCGCTGAGGCGCGATGACCGAACCACGAACCATCCATGTGCTGATCCGTGGCCGTGTCCAGGGCGTGAGCTTCCGGGCCTGGACGCAGCATCAGGCGGAGCTGCATGGCCTCAGAGGCTGGGTCAGGAACAGACAGGATGGCTCGGTGGAGGCTGTATTCTCAGGCCCTGCTGATCTGGTTCAGGTCATGCTCAAGGCCTGCCGTCACGGGCCTGCCGGCGCTATGGTCGAGGATGTGGAGACACTTGAGGGCAGCGAGGCGAGTTCCGACTTCGCCGAGCGATTCGAGGTTCGGCGAACCGTCTAGCCCTTTCTCGGCTCCACGGCCTCCACAGCACCGCCGGCATTCTTCCAGGCGGTGAAGCCGCCTTCCATATGGGCGACCGGCTGCAGACCCATGTCCTGCGCGGTTGCAGCCGAGAGGGCGGAGCGCCACCCGGCGGCGCAGAAGAACAGATAAGTCTTGTCCTGGGCGAAGACCGGCTTGTGATAGGGGCTCTCCGGATCGATCCAGAATTCAAGCATGCCGCGCGGGCAGTGCACGGCGCCTGGGATGCGTCCCTCCCGCTCCAGTTCGCGCGGGTCCCGCAGGTCCACGAACACCACGTCCTCGCGGCCATGCAAGGACACGGCCTCGGCAACCGGCACGGTCCTGATCTTCGCATTGGCCTCGTCGAGCAATGTCTTGTAGCCGCGAGTGATGGTTTGAGGCATGACAGGTCGTTCTTCCGCTTTGAGCCCTTCACCAAACTGGGCATGATGGCGGCGGAGTCAACGGGGGATTACGGGTGCTGGGTTTCACCAATCTCGACTACGCGGCGCTGGGTTTCTTCCTGATCGCCTGGTTCGGCTACCACGCCGCCCTCGAACTCACGCCAGCGGGACAGAAAAGCCTCAACAAGGTGATGAACCAGTACCGCTATCGCTGGATGGAGCAGATGGTGGTGCGCGAGAATCGGATCGTCGACACCACGATCCTCGCCTCGCTCATGAATGGCACGGCCTTCTTCGCCTCCACCTCGTTGATCGCCATAGGTGGCGTGCTGGCGCTCCTGCGCTCGACAGATGCGGTCCTGCCGCTGTTCGCCGATCTGCCCTTCGGCGAGCCGCCGACGCGAATGGCCTGGGACGTGAAGGTCGGGGGCCTCGCCGTGATCTTCGTCTATGCCTTCTTCAAGTTCGCCTGGTCATACAGGCTCTTCAACTACATGGCGATCATCGTCGGGGCCGTTCCCGTGCTGGAGGAGGGTAGCCGCGAGGAGGCGCTCGCGGTCGCCCGCCAGGCGGGTGCCATGAACGCGGTTGCGGGCAAGCACTTCAATCGCGGCCAGCGGGCCTTCTTCTTCTCGCTCGCCTATCTCGGGTGGTTCGTGAGCGGCTACCTGTTCATGGTCGCTACGGCCGGGGTGCTGATCGTGATGTGGCGACGCCAGTTCCTGTCCGACGCCCATGATGCAGCCTTGAGGCAAACCAATGTCTAGAACCGCGACACCGGAAGAGCTCGAGGCCACCATGCTCGCCCTCCTGGAGGAGCGGGGACCCGGCAAAACCATTGGACCTGCCGATGTCGCCCAGGCCCTCGGCGGCAACCAGCCGGACGGGTGGGGGCCTCTCATGCAGCCAGTCCGCAAGGTGGCCGTGCGACTCATGAGGGAGGGGCGCATCGTCATCCTGCGTAAAGGACGACCGGTCGACCCGGAGGATTTTCGCGGCACCTACCGGCTGGCGCTGCCGCTTGCGGAATCCTGAGGACCAGGAAACAGCCGCGTGGTTCGCCCGGACGCGTAATAGGCGATCAGGCCCGCCCATTCCTTGGTGCCGATATCGAGCCGCCTCAGGCCCTCCGAGATGAACGCGAAGGGGCGGTGCGTTCGCGAGCCGCCGGCGGTGCGGAAATCGACCGGGTGCGGCGTGACCGGGAATGCAACCTTCTCGAACACCCCGACGGCGCGCGGCATGTGCCAGGCCGATGTCACCAGGAGCCAGCGCTCGCCCTCGCGGGGTTTGGCGAGCTCTCGCGAATAGACGGCGTTCTCGGCGGTCGTCCGCGAGCGGTCCTCGACCAGAATGCGGGCAGGGTCGATGCCGATGCTCTTGAAGTACTCCGCGATGATCGGAGCCTCTGCGGCGCCGTCCCCGAAGACCGTGCCGCCGCCGCCCGAGATGAGAATCCGCGCGGCCGGATAGCGGTGAGCGAGTTGGAGCGTGTCGAGCACGCGCTCGGCCGATTCATTGGCCACGAGGCTGCCTCGAGCCTTGGAGTCGGATGCCTCCACCGCCCCGCCGAGCAGGATGATGCCGTCAACCGGCCTGCCGTCATCACGAAACGCGGGAAAGCGTTCTTCCAGCGGCAGCAGGATGTAGCTGGCGATGGGGAGCAGGCCCAACGCGATCGTCGCGAGCGTGAAGACGAGGCTCAGCCAGATGCCGAAGCGGCGCAGGCGGTTGAAGAAGGTGAGAGCCAGCCCAAGCAGAACCAGGCTGATCAGCAGATTGGATGGCGTTGCGAAGAACCACGCGATTTTGGAGAGGTAGTAGAACACCCGCCATCCTTATTCTTGAAGCTTTCGCTAAACATCATTTCCGCCGTCGTCACCGGCCTTGTGCCGGTGATCTCGATTGGATCAAGGACTGAGTTTCACAGGACTGGGATGGCCGGCACAAGGCCGGCCATGACGCGCAGAGGTTCTCCGTTAGGCTTCGGCGAAGCGCTGCGTAGACTTACGACTTGTTCAACTCGGCCTCGTAGCGGGCCTTGGTCTCGGCATTGGGTGGGTAAAGGCCCGGCAGGGGAACGCCCCGCTCCACCTCGCGCATGACCCACATCTCATAATGCTCCTGCGCCACCGCCGCCTTGGCGACCTCTTCCACCATGGCGGCCGGAATGACCACGACGCCGTCGCGGTCGGCGACGATCACGTCATCCGGGAAGACTGCGACGCCGCCGCAGCCGATGGGCTCCTGCCACCCCACGAAGGTCAGGCCAGCAACGGACGGAGGGGCCGCCACGCCCGCGCACCAGACCGGCAGGTTCGTTCCCTCGACGCCCACTGCATCGCGCACCATGCCATCGGTCACGAGCGCCGCCACGCCGCGCTTCTTCATGCGGGCGGTGAGGATGTCGCCGAAGACGCCCGCATCGGTGACGCCCATGGAGTCGATCACGGCGATGCAGTCCTCCGGCATGTCCTCGATGGCCGCGCGGGTGGAGATCGGGGAGGCCCAGGATTCCGGCGTCGCCAAGTCCTCACGGGCGGGCACGAAGCGGAGCGTAAACGCGCGACCCACCATCTTCTCCGACGCGTTGAAGGCCGGCATCGGCCCCTTCATCCAGCACCGGCGGATGCCCTTCTTGAGCAGCACGGTGGTGAGCGTCGCGGTGGAGGCCGCCCGCAGGGCGTCGGCAATGGCTTTGTCGAGGGTCATGGGTTCTTCCCTGTTATGGATCAGGCTTTCATAGCGGTCGAAAGCCTTGAACGCCACCACAGCGAGGCCTTTTCAGTCGCATTCCTGCCGCGTGTCAGTCGCGGTCCGGGGCACCGAGAGGGAAGAACGGACGGTAGGGTCGAGCCTCGTCCACTGCTCGTGCGAAGGAGGGCCGGGCCAGCAGTTTCAGTCGGTAGTTCCGGGTGTGCGAAAACCTCTCCCCGATCGGGTGAGCCCAGTCGGCATAGAACAAGGCCGGGGCGGCAGCGCAATCGGCAAGGCTGAAGGTAGCGCCAGCGGCCCATTCTCGACCTGCCAGCGTCCTGTCGAGCCAGTCATAAGCCTTGTCGAGCATGGCGCGCGCCTCGGTGACGCCGTACGGATCGCGATCCTGTTCCGGACGTTTCCGGTTAAGGACGATCTTCTGCATCGGCGTTGCGACGTAGCTGTCGAAAAAGCGATCCATCATCCGGACATGGAGAGCTGCCCCAGGATCCGGGGGGATCATCCGCGCCGGTCCCGGATGATGGAGGTCCAAATGCTCGATGATGATGCTGGCTTCCAAAATGGTACGGTCGCTATCCACGAGCACGGGAAACTTCTTGATGGGCCAGAGCGCCTCCAGCGCGGCACCGTTCTTCGAATCGTCGAGCGTCAGGTATTCGAATGGCGTCTCGTTCTCATAGAGCGAGATCAGAACCTTCTGGCAGTACGAGGAGAAAGGGTGAGCGTAGAGCTTCAAGGTCATCGCCGTCTCGCGGGTATGAATCCGTTCCTCACTGTAGACTGTCTTTCAGAGACTGAAAGGCCCGTTGCGTCTGCGGCGGCTCAACACAAGAACGGCCGGGGTTGAGCCCGGCCGTTCCTGTAGAGTCCTGATGCAGTCTCGGTCAGGCGGTCTTCGCGAACAGCTCGCGGCCGATCAGCATGCGGCGGATCTCGCTGGTGCCGGCGCCGATCTCGTAGAGCTTGGCGTCGCGCAGCAGGCGGCCCGTCGGGTAGTCGTTGATGTAACCGTTGCCGCCCAGGAGCTGGATGGCGTCGAGCGCCATCCGGGTGGCGTTCTCGGCGGCATAGAGGATCGCGCCGGCGGCGTCCTCCCGGGTGGTCTCGCCCCGGTCGCACGCTTTAGCGACCGCATAGACATAGGCCTTGGCCGCGTTCATGGTCACGTACATGTCGGCGACTTTGCCCTGCACGAGCTGGAACTCGCCGATGGCCTGTCCGAACTGCTTGCGCTCGTGGATATAGGGCAGCACCACGTCCATGCAGGCCTGCATGATACCGGTGGAGCCGGCCGCCAGTACGGCGCGCTCGTAGTCAAGGCCGGACATGAGCACGTTCACGCCCCGGCCGACCTGGCCCAGCACGTTCTCCTCCGGCACCTCGCAATCCTCGAACACCAGCTCGCAGGTGTCGGAGCCGCGCATGCCGAGCTTGTCGAGTTTCTGGTGTGTGGAGAAGCCCTTGAAGCCTTTCTCGATCAGGAAGGCCGTCATGCCGCGCGGGCCTGCCTCCGGATCGGTCTTGGCGTAGACGACCAGGGTCTCGGCGGTAGGGCCGTTGGTGATCCACATCTTGTTGCCGTTGAGTACGTAGCGGTCGCCGCGCTTCTCGGCGCGGGTGCGCATGGATACCACGTCGGAGCCGGAGCCCGGCTCGGACATGGCGAGCGCGCCCACATGCTCGCCGGAGATCAGCTTCGGCAGATAGCGGCGCTTCTGGTCCTCGTTGCCGTTGCGGCGGATCTGGTTCACGCACAGGTTCGAGTGGGCGCCGTAGGAGAGGCCCACCGACGCGGAGGCGCGGGAGATCTCCTCCATGGCGATCACGTGCTCGAGATAGCCGAGGCCTGCCCCGCCGTAATCCTCTTCCACCGTGATGCCGTGAAGGCCGAGCTCGCCCATCTGGGGCCAGAGGTCGCGCGGGAACTGGTTGGTGCGGTCGATCTCCTCGGCGCGCGGCGCGATCTTGTCCTGCGCGAAGTCGCGCACGGTCTCGCGGATGGCGTCGGCGGTCTCGCCGAGATCGAAATTGAAGCCCTTGGCGGCGTTCGGCAGCATTGATTCCTCCCCGTTCCATTCGTGACCCGGCAGGGTACGCGATGGATCGTTTTTGTCGCGGACCATTTTGGTCAGCAATGCTGCCCTTATCAAGGCCGGGGCGTCAAGAAAAGTGAGGCGGGGACAGGACCCGGCCCGCATTTGGCTTGGAGTGACAAAGAAAAGGCTCCCGCACGATCCGTGGGGAGCCTGAACCTCAATCCGGCTGAGGGTTTATTCGTCGATGCTCGCCGTCTGCACCGCGTCCATGTCGCGGCAGATGCCTGCCTGCCTGAGACGGCTGTGGTCGCGCGGGTCGCAGGCGCTGGCGACGAACATGCGCCATTGATTGTCCGTGCCGTAGAAGGCGTTGCGGTCCACATCGCCCTTCACGCCGGGCACGCGGCCCGTGGTGGTGAACTGCCAGAAGGTCCAGCGGCGGTTGTTGTAGCGCACGTGGGGCTCGGCTGCCGTGCTGCGGATCCAGTAGGGATGGTCGTTGAACTCGCCTTCCAGGATCTCCTTGTGGAAGGTGATGTCGGTGTAGATGATCGGCCGCTTGCCCGTATGGGCCTCCATCTCGCGCAGCATGAGATCGATCATGGCCAGGGCCTGCTCGCGCGGAACCTTCTTCGGGCAGTTCACCGACTGGCCGTTCCACTCCACGTCGAGCACCGGGGGGAGGGCATCCGGATCCGCCGGGACGTTCCGCTTGAACCATGCCGCCTGCTCGTGGGCCGGGCGGCACCAATAGACGAAGTGATAGGCGCCGCGCGGAACGCCTGCGCGCCTGGCAGCCTGCCAGTTCTCGTGAAACTTGCTGTCGATGTGATCGCCGCCCTCGGTCGCCTTGATGAAGGCGAACTTGGTGCCGGCCTGGCGCAGGGACGCCCAGTCCACGTCGCCCTGCCACTTCGAGATGTCGACGCCATGGATCGGCAGCCTGTGAGCCGTGGCGACGCCCTCATGCGGGCGGGCATCGCTCTTGGCCGGGTAGCGGCTCGACGAGGGGGCGATGGCGCAGGAGGCAAGGCCCAGGGCAATCGTGGCAAGCGCGCTGAACCGGGCGATCTGAGCGAACGTCGTCAGGCCAGAGTTCTTGGAACGGCTGGTGGAGCGGCGGCGAGTCTTCATCGGTTCAACTGTATTGGACGCAGGACTGGATCGCACCAGGGATGACGCAAGAGCGTTAACAGGCCCTTACGAGACAGGCGCGAAACAAGCTTACAGGTTAAACCATGCGGTTGCGATGCCTAAAAAGGCGAAGAATCCCACGATATCCGTGATGCTGGTGACGAACGGACCGGACGAGACGGCGGGGTCCACGCCCATCCGGTTGAGGGTGAGGGGCACGAAGATGCCGCCGAGCGCCGCGAAGAACAGAACCGTGATGAGGGCAAGGCCGATCACGAGGCCGAGTTCCGGCGACTCGAACCATAGCCCCGCCAGGACCCCCATGATGAGGGCGAAGGCCATGCCGTTGAGCAGGCCGACTGCCCCCTCGCGGCGTATGATGCGCCAGGCGTTGGAGCGTCCCAGCTCACGGGTGGCTAGCGCCCGCACGGCCACCGTCATGGTCTGCGTGCCCGCATTGCCTCCCATGGAGGCCACGATGGGCATGAGGATGGCAAGCGCAACCATCTGCTGCAGCGAGCCTTCGAAGAGCCGGATGATGCTGGAGGCGATCAGCGCCGTGCACATGTTGGCGAAAAGCCAGGGGAAACGGCTTCTCTGGATGTAGAGGATCGTGTCGGAGAGCTCCTCGTCCGACTTCACGCCGCCGAGCTGCTTGATGTCGGCATCGGCCTCTTCCTCCAGAACGTCCACGATATCGTCGACCAGGATGGTGCCCACGAGCCGGCCTCCCTCGTCGACCACGGCGGCCGAGACGAGATTGTAGCGCTCGAACAGGCGGGCCACCTCCTCCTGGTTCTGGATGGCTTCCACCCGGTCCGGCTCGTCGTTCATGATCTCCTGGATCGTGACCGGACGCTTGGAGCGCAGGAGCTTGTCCAGGGGCACCGATCCGAGCAGATGGCCCGCGGGATCGATGACGAAGATCTCGTAGAAGGTCTCCGGCAGGTCGTCGGTCTCGCGCATGAAGTCGATCGTCTGCCCCACGGTCCAGAACGGCGGCACGGCGATGAACTCTGTCTGCATGCGCCGGCCGGCGCTGTCTTCCGGGTAGTCGAGGGAGCGCTGGAGCGCCACGCGCTCGATGGCGGGAAGCTGGTCGAGGACCTCCGCCTGTTCGTCTTCCGGCAGGCTTTCGAGAATGGTGATGGCGTCGTCGGAATCGAGCTCGCGCACGCCCTCGGCCACAGCAGAGGTTTCGAGCTCCTCGAGGATTTCCTCGCGGACCGCCTCGTCCACCTCGGTCAGCGCGGCAAAATCGAAGGAGGAGCCGAGAAGCTCGATCAGGCGGT
The DNA here is from genome assembly GCF_056148915.1 of Microvirga sp. jy35. Taxonomy (NCBI): domain Bacteria; kingdom Pseudomonadati; phylum Pseudomonadota; class Alphaproteobacteria; order Hyphomicrobiales; family Methylobacteriaceae; genus Microvirga; species Microvirga sp. jy35. The sequence continues at coordinate 52,075 of NZ_JBWBEW010000025.1, forward strand.
GGCGGTGCTCGGGCACCAGCGCTTCCAGGAGGTCGCCCATCTCGGATTCGTGGAAGTCCTCGACGAGGCGCTGCAGGAGATCGGCGTCCGAGGCCTCGATGGCGTCGGCGGCCGCAGCCAGGAATTCCGGGTTGAGCTCGCCTTCCTCGTCCCGGAACACAGGGGTGACCGGATGGGACCCATCGGGGTTCGGAAGCAGCGTCTTGTCTTCGACTTCCTGCATGAGCCGTCCTCGGGAATGGGTTGCCGGCCTTTTAGGAGCCCGCGCCAGCCTGCGCAATGCACCTCAAAGGCTTTCGCGGAAAATGACTTATCGGCCGTTCCAGCCAGGTCGATCCAGGCGCCCTGGCAGGGCTGCGAGCTGCCGTCGATTCTGGGCAGGTACGATCAACAAAAAAGGCCCCGTTGAGGGGGCCTTTTCGTCTTCAGCACAAGTGGTGCTGAAAGTTGGTGCGGTCAAGAGGACTCGAACCTCCACGGGTCTCCCCGCTACCACCTCAAGGTAGTGCGTCTACCAATTCCGCCATGACCGCGAACTCGGTTTCAGGAAAGGTTTTCCTGAAGAGGTGGCCGCTCTAGCAGATCGATTGGGCCGCTGCAACCCCTTCCGTGGAGCTTGCGGCGATTGAACGGCGCGAAGGCTCCCGTTGCCAGCGAAGGGATAGGCGATAAGCCCCTGGAGCGACTATATAAGCACAGTTTCCATGGGAGCGCAGGATCTTGCCCGCGCTCTCTCACGGGCCAGAGCGTCTGCCGTTCTGCATCCCGGAAAGTTTAAGGTGTATCGGTGTCGAACCTGCGAGACAGCTTGGCCGTTCAGCTTCATGCCGAAGGCGGCTCCGAACCGGTGGAATGGGCCATCACGGACAGCCTTGTCGGCTACGAGGAGGCGGTCGCCTTCATGGAGGCCAGGGCCGAGGCGATCGCAGCCGGGCAGTCACGGGAACTGGTCTGGCTGCTGGAGCATCCGCCGCTCTACACGGCCGGCACCTCGTCCAACCCGGCCGATCTCGTGGAACCCGATCGCTTTCCGGTTCATCAGACGGGGCGGGGAGGACAGTACACCTATCATGGCCCGGGCCAGCGGGTGGCCTATGTGATGCTCGATCTCAAGCGGCGGACGCCGGACCTGCGCCGCTACGTGGCTGCTCTTGAAGCCTGGATCATCGCCACTCTCGATGCCTTCAACGTCCGCGGCGAGCGGCGGGAGGATCGGGTCGGGGTCTGGGTGCGCCGGCCCGACAAGAGCGAGACCGCCGAGGACAAGATCGCCGCCATCGGCATCCGGGTGCGCCGCTGGGCGACCTTTCACGGCATCAGCCTGAACGTGGAGCCGGAACTCTCCCATTTCTCAGGCATCGTCCCTTGCGGCGTCACCGAGCACGGGGTCACGAGCCTCGTCGATCTCGGCATCCCCGTCACCCTGCCTGAGGTCGATGCGGCGATGCGTAGAACCTTCGAGGAGATATTCGGGCCGACCATGCGGGTGGAGGCACCGTTGCTTCGGAGCCACGCCGCCTAGGATTTTGACCTTCCATACGGCAAGGCTTCTCCTCAACGCGGCTTCATGCTCTAAGCTGGGGCAAACGGCTGATCATTGGCGGAACTTTCATGCAACGTGCCCTTCTTGCCTCCCTCGTCGCCCTGGCCGCTTCGGCCTGCGCCTACCGGCCTGAGCCGACGGAACTCGTGAAGATCGTCGATTCGCCGGCGGATGTGCGCGCCTGCACGCGGCTTGGCGAGGTAAGCCCGGTCACCCCGACGACGCCGGGAACCCACACGCAGGTCAATGTCGGCTTCGGCGTGACGCTCGGCAGGTCCACCTTCGGCCGCGCCACCGACGACATGCTGCAGGCAGCCGTCGCCCTTGGCGCAACCCATCTCTACCTGCAGCAGGTCTCCCAGGACTGGTCGCTCGTGCGCGGCATCGCCTATCGCTGCGGATCGGGCGTCATCCGGCGGGAAGCGGTCATTCAGGCCAAGGGTTGAGGCCTGAACTTCCCAGATCCCAGTTGCACAGGCTCCCCGGTTCCAAAGCATCGGACCCAAAAGTGGAATGCACTTTTGGGATCTATTCCGATGCTTCTTTTTCTTGGTGAGCGCATCGTGCGGAAAACCGGGGTCACTTTTCCGCACGATGCGCTAGTACTGAGCGGTGCCCTCCGGCTTGAGCCGTGAAGGAGCCAAAGCCTTAGAACCAGGGAGACCGACGCCGTGCCCGTCATCGCCACCTCTGCCGATCTGACCTCGGACGCCGCGCGGGCGAACCGCGCCGCCTGGGCCGAGCTTGCCCTGGATCTCCAGGCCAAGCGGCAGGCTGTGTCGGAGGGCGGCCCGGCCAAGGCCCGGGAACGGCACCTTGCCCGCGGCAAGCTGCTGCCGCGCGAGCGCGTGATGCGCCTGCTCGATCCCGGCGCAGCATTCCTGGAACTCGGAGCGCTTGCCGCCCACGGCATGTACGATGACGCGATCCACGGCGCCGGGATCATCACCGGCATCGGCCGGGTCGAAGGCCGCGATGTGATGATCGTCTGCAATGATTCGACCATCAAGGGCGGCACCTACTACCCGATGACGGTGAAGAAGCACCTGCGCGCCCAGGAAGTGGCGCGGGAGAATCGTCTGCCCTGCATCTATCTGGTGGATTCCGGCGGCGCGAACCTGCCGCACCAGACCGAAGTCTTCCCGGATCGCGAGCATTTCGGCCGCATCTTCTACAACCAGGCGACCCTGTCCTCGCTGGGAATCCCGCAGATCGCCTGCGTCATGGGCTCGTGCACGGCGGGCGGCGCCTATGTGCCGGCCATGTCCGACGAGACGGTCATCGTGCGCCGCCAGGGCACCATCTTCCTCGGCGGACCGCCCCTGGTGAAGGCGGCGACCGGCGAGGTGGTCTCGGCGGAGGATCTCGGCGGCGCCGACGTCCATGCCCGCCAGTCGGGCGTGGCGGATCATTATGCCACCGACGATGTCCATGCGCTCGCCATCGTGCGCCGCATCGTCGGGACGCTCAACACCCGCAAGAGCATCGACATCGACCTCGCCGATCCGGTGGAGCCGAAATACTCCATCGACGATCTCGATGCGATCGTGCCGACCGATCTCAAAAAGCAATACGACATCCGCGAGGTGATCGCCCGCCTCGTGGACGGGTCCGAGTTCGACGAGTTCAAGCGCCTCTACGGCACGACCCTGGTGACCGGCTTCGCCAGGCTATGGGGCATGCCCGTCGGCATCATCGCCAACAACGGCATCCTGTTCTCCGAGAGCGCCCAGAAGGGTGCGCACTTCATCGAGCTGTGCTGCCAGCGGCGCATTCCGCTTCTCTTCCTCCAAAACATCTCCGGCTTCATGGTCGGCCGCCAGTACGAAGCCGGCGGCATCGCCAAGGACGGCGCCAAGCTCGTGACGGCCGTAGCCTGCGCGCAGGTGCCGAAGGTTACCCTGCTCGTCGGCGGCTCCTTCGGGGCCGGCAATTACGGCATGTGCGGCCGCGCCTATTCCCCGCGCTTCCTCTTCACATGGCCGAACTCGCGCATCTCGGTCATGGGCGGCGAGCAGGCGGCGAGCGTCTTGGCCACGGTTCGGCGCGACAACATCGAGGCCGAGGGCAAGTCCTGGAGCCCGGACGAGGAAGAGGCCTTCAAGGCACCGATCCGCGACAGGTACGAGCAGGAGGGTTCGCCCTATTACGCGACGGCCCGCCTGTGGGACGACGGCATCATCCTGCCCTCGGAGACGCGCCGCGTGCTGGCACTGGCTTTTTCAGCCGCTCTGAACGCACCCGTTCCGGAGACGAAGTTCGGCGTGTTCCGGATGTAGGAGGGGAGACTGACCCGGCGGCAGCCTGCTCCGGTTCTGGCTCGGCTCGTTCGCGTTCCCATGGCCGGGACTTTGGATCTCTCTGGCTCCGCGCTTTCGCAGCCTCCTCCTCGACACTGCGATCCTTGTCATCGAGCTCCCGTATCGACCGCTTGAGCGGCGGGAGAGGGCGCTGTTGTCTGCGTGCAGGCTGCAAGGTGCGAAAGCACGGAGAAACCTCAAGACATGACGCTGAAGCAGCATGGGCATGCGTCTGGGTAAGACACCTTTTTTGCCATGTGATCATTTTCTGAGAGCTCTTTGAACAAAGAGGCTGTCGTGGTTGGAACGTCGGGGCCTGCTTACGGGCGTGCCGCAATGCACGGGTCTGGAGGGCAAAAGAGCTAAAGCGTCCAAAACCTGTTGGAAGAACCCCGAGGAAGGCCATCTACATACGCATAAGCGCGAAAGCCTCACCCCAGAAGGCGGAATGGCGGTGTCATGAAAGGCGACATCAACCCCGATGCATTGCGGCAGGCGCGAACCGCCTACGCGGCGCAGATCGTGCGACTTGCAGGGGTCGAGGATCCCAGGATCGAGACAGCCTTCGCGCAGGTTGCCCGCGAGGTCTTCCTGCCGCCGCCGCCCTGGACGACGATCAGCATGGGCATCGCCACGCGAACCCATCAAGCCTCCGACATCTACGACAATGTCCTGGTCGCCATCGACCGCGCACGCGGCATCAACAATGGCGAGCCGGCCCTGCACGCCGCCTGGATCGGCAAGGTCAATCCGACGCCGGGGGAGACCGTGATTCATGTGGGAGCCGGGACGGGCTACTACACGGCCATTCTGGCCTCGCTCGTGGAGCCCAGCGGCAGGGTCGAGGCTTTCGAATACGAGCCGGATCTTGCGGCGCAAGCGCAGCGCAATCTCCGCTCCCGGCCGAATGTCACGGTTCATGCGGCCTCGGCTTTCGGGCGCGTGCTGCCCAATGCGGATGTGGTCTATGTGAATGCGGGCGTCGTTGCGCCCGATGTGGAGTGGCTGCGAGCACTCAACCCCGAGGGTCGGCTGATCTTCCCCTGGCAGCCGCACAAGGACTGGGGGCCGGCGATCCTGGTGCGGCGGCGGGCCGGCGGCTTCAGCGCCCGCTCCCTGATGAATGTGGGCTTCATCTCCTGCAGCGGCGTTGCCGAAAAAGCCTCGGTCAGGAACCTGCCGACCGAGGCCGATCTTGCGGCGGTGGCGTCCGTCTGGATCAGGCGCGAACGGCCGCCGGATGCCAGCGCCGTCGCCGTCTATGACGATGTCTGGTTCTCGTCGCAGGAGGTGGGGTAAAACGCATCATGGCCGGGTGCGGCCCGGCCATGACGATGTCGGCAGCTGATTTCCGGTTCTTCGCTTAGATGACGTAGAAGTCGTTGTGGGTGAGGGCGAGGTTCTTGCTGAGGGTGGCGATCTTCACCTGGGCGGCACCGCCGGTGCCGTCCTTGTCGTAGTACAGCGCCCCCGTCTTCTTGTCGTAGACGATGCGGTCTTGCCCGTCCTGCGCCTTGTCGCTCTTCACGAACATGTCCCACTTGAACTTCTTCGGCCGCGCCGCCGAGCCGGTGCCCAGCTTGGTGAACGCTGCGTTGTCGAGGTGGAACGTGTCGTAGCGCGGGTTGAAGTCGTAGACCCGGTCCACGTTGGTGCTCTTGTTGGGGCGGGTGTCGAACACGAAGATGTCCCGGTCCGAGCCGGTGCCGCCATAGAGCCGGTCATTGCCGGACCCGCCATAGAGCTTGTCGTTGCCCGTGCCGCCATAGACCCGGTCATTGCCGGAGGAGGCCTTCAGCACGTCATGGCCGCCCTCGCCCTTGAGCAGGTTGGCGCCGGCATGTCCGGTGATCTCGTTGGCAGTGCTCGAGCCGGTGAGGTTGGCGGCCGTGCGGGCGGACAGGCTGGCGAGCTTGAGCACCTCTACCTCGGCCGAGGCCGAGAGGCTGTAGGAGGCGGAGGCGATCACCGTATCGATGCCGCCGCCGGCATTCTCCGTCACGAGATCGGCTGCCTGCACCTGATAGGTGTCGGCCCCGAGCCCGCCGCGCAGGTCGGCCGTGCCGTTGCCCATCAGCGTGTCGCCATAGGCGGAGCCGATGATGCCTTCGATCCCAACGAAGCTGTCGCCGGCTCCCCCCGTCAGGCTCGCCGTCACCCCTGTAGTGGCGGAGGCAAAGGAGGCAAAGTCGAAGCCCGCGCCGCCGTCCAGCACGTCCGCTCCGGCGCCGCCATCAAGGGTATCGTTGCCAGCCTCACCCCGCAGCTGGTCGGAGCCGGCTGCGCCGCCGAGCATGTCGCCGAAACCGGTGCCGATATAGTGGTCATTGAAAGACGTACCGCTCAGTGTGATCGCCGAGAATCGTGCATCTACGATCTGGCCGTAGGTATCGCCTTCCGGGTCGCGATCCTCCTCCCACCACGTCACGACGAGGCGCCCGTCGGCGAGCGCGGTCATTCTGAGCAGACTATGCCCTTCGACGCTTGGCGGATCGACCCGAATCTCGTCGCCAATCCGCGCGCCGTCATGATTGAACGTTGTCACGCAGATGACTCCGCCTGCGCCCTGATCCTCGAAGGCTACAGCGAACCCGCCGTCCGGCAAGGCTGCAGCGGAAGGGTAGCCTTGTGTTCCGTTCGTCGTCACATTGACCACGAACGTGCTGCCGACCTTCGTGCCATCGGTCTCAAAAATCTGTGCCTTAACAGCAGACCCTGACCCGTTTCCCTCATCCGCCTTCCAAACTACGACGAAGCGGCCATCCTTGAGGACAGTGACATAGTGAAAGGTTCGAGCACCGTCCGGAACGGTCGAGACGATGAACTCGCTGTTGCCGATGGGCTGCCCGTCGTTTGTGAAAATCCTGCCCCTAAGGTCGTCTGCTCCTCTATCGTTGTAGACGACGACATAGGTGCCGTTGTTCAAGTACATCGCGGCCGGATTGGATTGAGAATCGGCAGACTGGGCATTGACGATGAAAGCAGGTGATCCGGCCGGCCGGCCGTTGGCATCGAATGCCTGAGCACGCACATCCGGGTCCCCGGGCAAGTTCGACTGGTTGTCGTCTGTATAAGTTATCACGAAGCCTCCATCACTCAGGCCGGTGATGGAAGGAACATTTTGGTGGCCAGATGCCGCTGCATGGACCGGGAAGTCCTGTACCCCTTCCGCCCCTTCGCGACTGAAAGGTGTGCCGTTCGCGTTGAAGATGCGAGCCCGGACCTCCTGATCATTCGGATGAACGGCTGCTTTAAAGAGCCTTAGGGAAACAAGATAACCCTCATTATGTGCCTTCATGCCCCTCCGGCATACTCTCCAAACAGAGAGTGCGTTCAAAAGCCGAAAAGGAATTCCCTCCCAAGAATGTTGCGGCCAAGCAACACCCTCAAACCTTCAACATCTTGCCTCCCTTGGCCCAAGCTCCGCCGCGATGCCGCCATAAACCGGGAGCAACTCATGAAGCTGGCTAAAGTGCTTCTAAACCAAGGCTTTACAGCAAAGTATCCTGGGCTGGATCCAGGTTAAGGCTGCTGAAACGATCCTTCCTAAGGGTCATTGCACGGGTGGCGCGGCACATGGCAGATCACAGGGGTTCCAACGGGCTTGGATCTCCTTGTGAGAGCCGGCTTAGGAAAGAGTTGAAGCCATGGATGCGCGCCTGATCGACAAGTCGAAGCTGCCGAGCCGTCACGTGTCGGTGGGGCCGGCTCGCGCGCCGCATCGCTCCTACCTTTACGCCATGGGCCTGACCAAGGAGCAGATCGCGCAGCCGCTCGTGGGCGTCGCCACCTGCTGGAACGAGGCCGCCCCCTGCAACATCTCCCTCATGCGCCAGGCCCAGGCCGTGAAGAAGGGCGTGGCTTCCGCCAGGGGCACGCCGCGGGAGTTCTGCACCATCACGGTGACCGACGGCATCGCCATGGGCCACCAGGGCATGAAGGCGTCGCTCCCGTCCCGCGAGGTGATCGCGGATTCGGTCGAGCTGACCATTCGCGGCCATTCCTATGACGCGCTCGTCGGCATGGCCGGCTGCGACAAGTCCCTTCCCGGCATGATGATGGCGATGGTGCGCCTCAACGTGCCGTCGATCTTCATTTATGGCGGATCGATCCTGCCCGGCTCCTTCCGCGGCCGGCAGGTGACCGTGCAGGATCTCTTCGAGGCGGTCGGCAAGCACTCCGTCGGAGAGATGTCCGACGAGGATCTCACCGAGCTCGAGCAGGTGGCCTGTCCGTCCGCCGGCGCCTGCGGGGCCCAGTTCACCGCCAACACCATGGCGACGGTCTCCGAGGCCATCGGCTTGGCTCTCCCGTATTCGGCCGGCGCTCCGGCGCCGTACGAGATCCGCGACCGGTTCTGCGCTGCGGCCGGCGAGCAGATCATGGACCTGATCGCGAAAAACATCCGCCCGCGCGATATCGTGACTCTCAAATCCCTGGAGAACGCGGCCACCGTGGTGGCGGCCTCCGGCGGCTCAACCAATGCGGCCCTTCACCTGCCGGCCATCGCTCATGAGGCGGGGATCAAGTTCGACCTGTTCGACGTGGCCGAGATCTTCAAGCGCACCCCCTACATCGCAGACCTGAAGCCCGGCGGGCGCTATGTGGCCAAGGACCTGTTCGAGGTCGGCGGCATCCCGCTGCTCATGAAGACGCTGCTCGACCACGGCTTCATGCACGGCGACTGCATGACCGTGACCGGCCGCACCATGGCCGAGAACCTCGCTTCGGTGAAGTGGAACGACGAGCAGGACGTGGTCTATCCGGCCAACACCCCGATCACGCCCACGGGCGGCGTCGTGGGGCTCAAGGGGAACCTCGCTCCTGAGGGCGCCATCGTGAAGGTGGCCGGCATGGCCGCCGACAAGCAGGTGTTTCGCGGCCCGGCCCGGTGCTTCGACGGCGAGGAGGCCTGCTTCGAGGCCGTCTCCAAGCGCCAGTACCAGGAAGGCGAAGTTCTCGTGATCCGCTACGAGGGGCCGCGCGGCGGTCCCGGCATGCGCGAGATGCTCTCCACGACCGCGGCTCTCTACGGGCAGGGCATGGGCGACAAGGTCGCGCTCATCACCGACGGCCGCTTCTCGGGCGCGACCCGCGGCTTCTGCATCGGGCATGTGGGGCCCGAGGCCGCCGTAGGCGGGCCGATCGGGCTTCTCGAGGATGGCGACATCATCGCGATCGATGCCATTCAAGGCACCATCGACGTGGAGCTCTCGGACGGGGAACTGGCCCAGCGCCGGGCCAAATGGGCCCCACGCGAGACGAGCGCCACCTCGGGCTATCTCTGGAAATACGCACAAACCGTTGGTCCCGCACGGGATGGGGCAGTCACCCATCCGGGCGGAGCCGCAGAAAAAGAAACCTATGCGGACGTCTAATTTCATCCTTGCCACATTGGGGGTGGCTTTCCTCGGCGCAGGGGCCTCGTACGCGCTGGATGCCGCACCGCGTCCGCAGCCGCTGACGCCTGCTCTCACGCCGGCGCTTTCGCCCGTCACCAAGTACGGCTCGGCGCGCGATGCCCTGCGCAGCGGCATGCGCAACTACAATGCCGGCGACAAGATCGGCGCCGTCGACGCGCTCGAATATGCGGCGGGCCAGGGCCATTCGCTCGCCCTTTGGAAGCTCGGACGCATGTATGCCGATGGCGACGGCGTCGAGCACGACGACCTGAAAGCCTTCGAGTACTTCTCCAAGCTCGCCGACCAGCACGCCGACGAGAGCCCGGATTCGCCGAATGCTTCCGTTGTCTCCAGCGCCTTCGTGGCGCTCGGCAGCTACTTCCTGGACGGCATCCAGGGCACCTATGTCGCGTCCAATCCGGCCCGTGCCGTCGAGATGTTCAGCTACGCGGCGTCCTATTTCAGCGATTCCAACGCGCAGTACAACCTCGCTCGCCTCTACCTGGAAGGCACTGGCGTCAGGAAGGATGCCCGCCACGCCGCACGCTGGTTCAACCTGGCGGCTGAGAAGGGCCATACGGCCTCCCAGGCGCTCCTGGGCCATCTCCTGATGACAGGGCAGGGCGTTCCGCGCCAGCGCGCCAAGGGACTGATGTGGCTGACGCTGGCCCGCGAGGCCTCGACGGACACCGCCAAGGATCAGTGGATCGTAGACCTGTACAAGGACGCCTTCACGGCAGCCGACGAGAGCGACCGCAAACTCGCGCTCGCTCTGCTGGAGCAGTACATCCAGGCGCGCCGGTAAGGTGTGCTACTGAACATCCCTTATGTGATGGCCGTCCCGGACTTGATCCGGGGCGGCCATCTCAGTTGGAGAAGCGCCATGCTTTTCGGATCGAGATCACCGACACAAGGCCGGTGATGACAAAGAGTTTTTGACGATCACTCCATATCGAGATCAACGAGTACCGGCACGTGGTCGGAGGGCTTGTCCCAGCCGCGCACTTCCCTGCGGATCGAGGTCGTCCTCAGCTTGTCCTGCGCCTGGGGCGAGAGCAGGAGGTGGTCGATGCGGATGCCGTTGTTCCGCTGGAACGCGCCGGCCTGATAATCCCAGAACGAGTAAAGTCCGGGCTGGTCGCTGCAGGCGCGCACCGCGTCGGACAGACCAAGGTTGACGAGTTCCCGGAATTTCGCCCGGCTCTCCGGCTGGAACAGAGCATCCTTCGTCCAGGCCGCCGGATCGTAGGCATCCGCGGGCTCCGGGATCACGTTGTAATCGCCGCAGAGGACGAGCGGCTCCTCGAGCGCCAGCAGCTTGCGGGCATGGGCGCGCAGGCGGTCCATCCAGGCGAGCTTGTAGTCGAACTTCGGTGTGCCGATGGGATTGCCGTTCGGCAGGTAGATCGAGGCGACCCGCACGGCCCCCGTGGATGTCGACACGATGCCTTCCAGGTAGCGGGCCTGCTCGTCGCTTTCATCCCCGGGCAGGCCGCGGCGCACATCCTCGAGCGGGCGCTTGGACAGGATGGCGACGCCGTTATAGGCTTTCTGGCCATGGGTCTCCACGTTGTAGCCCAGAGCCTCGACCTCAGCTCGGGGAAAGGCCTCGTCCACGCATTTCAGTTCCTGCAGGCAGACGATGTCCGGGTCGGCGCTCTTCACGAAGGTGGCGAGGTGGTCCAGCCGCTGCTTGATGGAGTTCACATTCCACGTGGCAATCCGCATCCCGGCACTCCCGCTTTCCTGTCTCCAGTGTTTCATGGGATCTTCAACCTTGGCTGGCAAGCTGGAACTTCGCGATCATCCCCAATGTTGCACCGCATGCCGAATTCTGGCTCAGGTCCATCGACAGCTCGGTCCGCTCGTCCCTGCCCATCGGCACGCATCCCGCAAAAGGTCCATCCATGAGCCAGGTTGAAATCCACGGCTACGCCATCGTGTCGGACAACGATTGCATTGCCGATGCATCGGGCCGCACGCCCGAGGTGCTGCGCAACGAGGCGGACTGGGCTTACTTTCAGGCGGAGCTCCATGCATCTGCCGTGACCGTGCTCGGCCGGCTCGGCCACGAGGCCAACGCGAATCCCAAAAGACGCCTGCGGATGATTCTGTCCTCGTCCTCCACCGGCCTCGAGCGGCGGGCCGACGGATGGTGGTGGGATCCCGGCAAGCTCCCATGGGAGCAGGCGATCCGCACCGTCCTGCCGAAGGGCGGCCGTGTGGCAGTGCCCGGCGGTCGCCAAGTCTTCGATCTCTTTCTCAAGATCGGATACGACGCGTTCCACCTCACGCGTGCGGAAGGCTCCCATGTGCCGGATGGCGTTGCGGTCTTTACCGGGTGCCGGACCGGCAGGAGCGCCGAGGCCATCCTGTCGGACCATGGAATGGCGTCGGGGGAGCCCCAGATCCTGGACCCGTCAGGAAATATCAGTCTGACGATTTGGCGGAGATCTGCCGGAAACCGATGACTCCGCCTGGAGTTGATGTTCGACAGCACCTCGAAAGGAGGCGCCTATGCGTCATCTCTCCATTTCGACTGCCCTGATCGCAGGCTGCCTGATCACAGGAGCCGCATGGGCGCAAGGAGCCTCTGGAGGCTCCAGCAGCGGCGGAAGCGCTGGCGGTTCGTCTTCCAGTGCGTCTCCCTCGACCGGCTCATCCTCATCGGGAGTGGCCGGGCAGCCAGGCAGCTCGACCCTGCGCCCTCCGGGGCAGGTTGCTCCCGGCAATGCCGGCCAGGCTGGCAGTACGGACGTCAGAGGGACTCCTGACACCCAGACCGGCAGCAGAACGAACCAGGGCAGCGCAGTGGGGAATGCGACCACTGGCAGCCCCGGCACGCCTCCCGGCAGCGAAGGGAGCACGGGCGGAGCCGCCACCAGCGCCAACCGTTCCTCAACCGACCCGGACACCACCGGAGGTGTTGGAGGGGTCAATCGTCTGCAACCGGGCGAACGCTCGGCGGTCGGCCCGACCAATCGGGAAGAGGAACTGTTCCGCCAAGGCGAGGAACTGGAGCAGAAAGCCCGGGAGGGCATCTGCTCCACCTGCGGGGCTCAGCCTTAGGCTGCTTCGTTCAGAGCGGGATAGTCGATGTAGCCCTCCGTGCCGCCGCCGTAGAACGTGGCGCGGTTCGGCTCGTTGAGGGGCGCATTAAGGCGGAAGCGCTCGACGAGATCGGGATTGGCGATGAAGAGCCGTCCGAACGCCACGAGATCCGCCCGTCCGCTGGAGACCGCTTCGGACGCCATGTCGCGGTTGTAGCCGTTGTTGGCGATATAGGCGCCGCGGAACGAGCGACGCAGGCCCGTGTAGTCGACATCGACCGCATTACGGTCGCCCTGCGTGGCGCCCTCGATCATATGGATGTAGGCGAGCCCAAGCTTGTCGAGTCGCTCGACCACGTGGCCGAACAGGGCACGAGGGTTGGAATCCTCCGCATCATTGACCCTTGCCGGTGAGAGGCGGATGCCGACGCGTCCCTTGTCCCAGACCTTCAGCACAGCCTCGGCCGCCTCGATCGTGAGGCGGGCGCGGTTCTCGATGGATCCGCCATAGGCGTCTGTCCGGTGGTTCGAGCTGTCCTTCATGAACTGGTCGAGCAGGTAGCCGTTCGCCGCGTGGATCTCGACACCGTCGAAGCCGGCCTCCTTGGCGTTGCGGGCGGCATTCTCGTAGTCACGCAAGACACCGGGGATTTCGGAGAGTTCGAGGGCACGAGGCTCGGAAACGTCGACGAATCCATTCTCCAGAAAGGTTTTGGTTTGAGCCCTTAGCGCCGAGGGCGCCACCGGCGCAGTGCCGTCAGGCAGCAGCGAGGTGTGGGACACGCGCCCCACATGCCATAGCTGAATGAAGATCCGCCCACCGGCCTGATGAACAGCGTCGGTAACCTTGCGCCAATGCGCGACCTGCTCAGGGCTGTAGATGCCCGGCGTGCGCAGATAACCCTGCCCCTGATGCGAGATCTGCGACCCCTCCGAGATCAGGAGGCCTGCGCTTGCACGCTGGGTATAGTAGGTGGCGGTGATGTCACGCGCGACATCACCCTCAGATGCCCGGTTGCGGGTGAGGGGAGCCATTACCAGCCGGTTCGGCAGTGTCAGGCTGCCCAGCGTGAAAGGCTGGAACAATGCATGGGCGTCGGCGCTCATTGAAAACCTCGTTTTATCCTGTGAAATTCGGTGAAGCACAGGTTGTTACGAGATAATAGGCCACCCGTCTGTTGCAACGGAAGGCTGCCATGCAATAAGCGCGGGTCTGGGGAAGAGCATCGCGTCAGCGGACGCTCTTCTTCCTTATGTGCTAGGAACTGGCAGTGTCGAGCTGGGCGACGTCGTCAGAATCGAGGCTCAGCCTCGTTGCTTTTGCGATGTCCTGCAATTGCTCTACACTTGTGGCACTGGCAATGGGAGCCGTAAGCCCCGGACGAGCCATGAGCCAGGCCAAGGCGACCTGGGCCGGCGTAACATCCTTGCGGGCGGCGAGATTGTCCAGGGCCGAAAGGATGCGCTTGCCCCTCTCATTGAGATAGGCCGCCATGCGCCCGCCGCGCACGCTCTTTCCGAAGTCGGCCTCCGACCGGTACTTGCCCGTCAGGAAACCGCTTGCCAGGCCGTAATAGGGAATGACGCCGATCTCTTCCTTTCGGCAGAGCGGCTCCAGTTCGGCCTCGTATTCTGCGCGGTCATAAAGATTGTACTTCGGCTGCAGGCTCTCGTAGCGCGGAAGGCCGTGCTCGGCGCTGATCGCCAGCGCCTCCTGCAAGCGGGCTGAGGTAAAATTGGAGGCGCCGATGGCCCGCACCTTACCCTCACGGATCAGATCCGCATAAGCCTCAAGCGTCTCCTGCTGCGGCGTATCGGTGTCGTCGCGATGAGACTGATAGAGATCGATGACATCGGTCTGGAGCCGCCGAAGGGAAGCCTCTACGGCAGAGCGAATATAGCCCTTCGACAGTCCCTTCCGGTCGGACGCCATCTCGGAACCGACCTTGGTGGCGATGACGATGCGGTCACGGTTGCCCCGCGCCTTCATCCACTTGCCGATGATGGCCTCCGACTCGCCGCCCGAGTTGCCGGGCGCCCAGGTGGAATAGACATCCGCCGTATCGATGAAGTTGAGGCCTGCATCCACATAGGCATCGAGAAGTTTGAAGGATGTCGCCTCGTCGGCCGTCCATCCGAAAACATTGCCCCCGAGACAAAGGGGCGAAACCATCAGGTCCGAGCGGCCGAGTCTGCGTTTTTCCATCATGAACTCCTTGCCGCCTCGTATCTGGACCAAGCAGCGGCAAACTCAAGTTGAGGGCCAACTCATAGCAGTCATCGGGAGTCATGAAACGGGAAAGCCTTGCGGCTATTCTCGGGAGAGATCGCAAGGCCTATGAGGCGCCGTGGTGAAAGCTTCTATGCTCTCATCCTTGCCGTGTGTCAGATGACGTAAAAATCCCTGGAGGTGAGAGCCAGACCCGAATCGACCATTGCGAAGAGAACTGGAGACTTCGCTCCGGTGCCATCCTGGTCATAATACAGATAGCCTGTGCTCTTGTCGTAGATGATCCTGTCGTTGGCGTCGTGCGCCCCCGCACGCCAGGCGCGGCGGACAAGAGAACATGCTGGTAAGGAGCGACGGCGGTAGGATGTAGGAAGACCGCTGCTAGGCCGCGGCACTCAACGTAATGCCGCGGGCCTCCGCGAAAGCCATCAGGTCAGACTCGCTGGAGACGCGGTGGCGCTGGTCGATCGTCCAGCCACTCTCGTCCCGCACGACGATGTAGCCCCGGGCCTGCAACCGGGAGACAACGGCCTGGATGCCGCCCGATTCGGTTCGGGTAACCCCCCGTTCGGCGATAAAACGCTCGATGGCAGCCTGTGCGGCCTGAGCGAGATCTACGGCTTCGGCCCGGTTTGCTGGCTTCGCCTTGGCCTTTGCCTGCGCCAGAGCGCGCGCAGGATCGCGACGAGCAGATTTCCAGCCGCCGCGGCCGGACACATGAGTTGCAGCCTGATCCGCCTCGACCGGACGCTCCGCAGGGGTCTCCAAGACGATGATCTTCGAAACCGGAGGCGCTGCCGGCTGCGGGGCCGGCCGGGGAGCAGCGTCTCGTGACATGCCCTGCACGGCGGACAGGTTCACCTTCTTCTCGACAGGTTTCGGCTTTCCGACCGGCGCGGAGGGAGCGATCTTGGCCCTCTCAGGTGGCTGCCCGGCACTGGTCTTCAGGTGACGGGACTGGCGTGCCGCCATTTCAGTCTGCCTTTTGGCTTCGGCCTCGATCTTCCTGGCCCCAGCTTCCTGACGCTTGCTGTTCGCAGCAGTCCTCTCCGCCTCTGCAAGCGCCTGCTTCGTCGCGAGGCGACGAACCTCCGCCTCGGCCACGCGCTTGACCCGGACGACCAGCCGCTGGTCGATGCGCCCCTTCTCGGCGATAGCCGCGCGAGCCGCCTTGATCATCCCGGCTTCCGTCTCGGCGATCGAGTTCTTCAGGCGATCTGCCATAGCGGTCTCGAGGGACTTGATTGCGCACTCCAGAGCCGCCTTGGGATCGCTCGTCCTAGGTACCACAGGAGCAGCAGCGACGTGTCGAGCCAGCGTTGCAGACTTCTCTGGATCCGGCTGACGCGAAGGTTTGGAGCGGGCGACAGGCTTGCTGGGCAATGATCGCGCTGATGATGTTTCGGCGGTCCTTGGACGGGCCATCCCTGCAGCTGTTATCTTGGCCAGTTTTGAGAGATCTCGAACGCCGATTAGGCCGAGATCTTGCATCTTCCAGCGGATCTGAGTCACGGTCCGGTTCAGTTCGGCGGCGATCCGCTTGTCCGTCATCGGTGGGTCGGCGCAGACGAGCTCGCGCAGGCGCGCAACGCTGGCTTCATCCCAGGACTGATGAGGCTGAACGAGCGTGCCGATCAACCGGGCTCTCGCATAGGTGGCCGGAACAGGTCTTCCGAGTTTCGCGGCCGTGACGGGCACCGGAACCTTCAGCTCCCGGTCACGACGCAGGATGTCGAGCTCTTCTTCAGTCCAGACCCTGTTCATTGCAGGGCTTCTCCTTGTCTCAGCAAGCGGGAGCCCGGCGAGCCTGCATTGCGGAGGAAAAGCCAATGCGGAAGGAAGTTCGCCGGATCGGGCCGGCGACGGATCAGGTCAAACCGGCATCAAGGTGGAAGGCACCTTAGGAAGGGTGCCGGTTGCGAAGGAGCTGATCGCCTGAACGCCTCGTATCGAACGTGCGTCAGGTCTCAGCTCCTGATCATGCATGAGGCAGCGCCTCCTCGCGAAGCGTCTGCTCCGCAAGACCAGCGTTTTCGATCGCTTGAGGTTGTTCTGCTGCCGCATGCTGGAGGGTTCAAATCACAGATGAGGGGTTGATGTAGTCGGCTTCCATTCAAATCACAATGCTTGAAATGACGTCAGAAAAACTTCTCGGAACGATCCCTGGAAGATGACCGTAACACCAGGAAAACCAGCATTTCATCGCGGCCGTAAGGAATGCTTAACCATAAATGCGCATTGTGAATCCCGTGAAATCCAAAGGATCTCACATAAGGCCTACAGGGGAAGGCTCATGACCGACAGCGCTTTAGCACAAACAATCCGGGAAAGAATCGAAGCGGTCAAAAAGGTCGTCAACCTTCTTGCCCAGGCGGGCAGGGGAGATGATCTACACGACCTGCGCGTGCTCCTCATCAACACCATGAGCCTGCTCAAGCGGGATCCGGGTACAGAAGCTGCCGTCGATGATCTCTATGCGGCTGCTGCGGTGCTTGTGAAAGATGCCTTGTCCGGTATCGCACCATCGGCAAGATCGCTTCGCATCCTTCTGTCCGCGTCCGACCGTTTCTACACGCGCCTTGCTGCGGCGGCGGAGCGGATCGAGCCGGAACCGGAGCAGCGTTTCAAAGGACTTGAGGCTGCCTACGCTGTCCAGCTGGAGCGATTTTCTTTATCGTCTGATTTGGCTCCGGTCGGGCAGGTCGCCTAGCCGTCCTGGCGGCCTTGAGGCTGCCTCATCGCCCGTTCGCCTGTGGATCAGCCAAGCCTTCTGATCAGACCAAGCCTTCCCTGCGGCAGGGAGGGCTATTTGGTGCTGGTTCTGGTCAGCCTGGAGCATATATTGGGCATCGGATACGACGAAGCCCTCGCTGGTGTGACCAGTCGAGGGCTTGTGTTGTGTGTTTGGTTGCGGGGACAGGATTTGAACCTGTGACCTTCAGGTTATGAGCCTGACGAGCTACCGGGCTGCTCCACCCCGCG
>NZ_JBWBEW010000026.1:0-69251 GCF_056148915.1 Microvirga sp. jy35
CCCAGACGACCTATAGCTGTACGCATCCCCACTGTTCTGGATGCCAAAAGTACCGGGTTCGAAATACAAAGCCATTCTGCATGCCCCTATTTAAATGTTTGTGATTTGTTAGTCGGGGCATGCCGGTTGCTCAGCCATTGGCCAGTGAAGGCCAATACTGATCGACCCGGATGGGCTTGCAGAAGGCAAGCAGCATCAGAGCCGCTGAGCGCGACGTCAGACAGGAAAGTCATGTTAATGCCCCTAATCGTAATCGCTCTCTCTTAAGGAGAGAGTTTTGAATATAGTCTTGTAGTTCGATGACGATTTTACAATCAGATGAGTCTTAGTACGCAATATGCACACGACGCGTTACAGGAATATATGACAATAGTCCCGCAACACTTGAGACCGAAGACCTTGCGCCTTGCGATCTGCTCAATCTTATTTATTTGGGAATAAGGCATGATCGTGGCGTACTTAGCTTTTTGTGGATTGATGCACCTCCGCAGGAAGAGAACTGATTGAAAAGCATAGATATTTCAAAAGCGTAGCCGTTTTCCTATGTTCGAAGCATTTTCCTTGATCCGACGCCGCTTAAGATGAGAAACCTGTTCCGAGCACCAATATTGTCTGCATTCCAGTGAATTTCGATCATGGTAGTACAAACCTGCTAGGGAAATCTTACTCGCAGATTCGCTTCTATCTCCCGCGTGCGATAGCAAAATTGTCATAGCCATGCCGACCTGAACACGGATCCGCCAGACATGAGCAATTAGTCCTATGCTGCGGATGCACCATTCTTCTGATCGTCATAGGCAGAACTCGCTCCAATCAGGGGCGAGGAAGTGCTCTCGCGATGACGGTTATCTCGGAAAAGACATCGCTCTGTTCCGGCAATCCTAATGAGTTCAGTCCAAGACCCCGAAACCCTCCTTCAGGATTAGCTTATCGCAATAGCAGTACAGGACCTGCTTTTCTTATGCTGTTGGCTCGTAGCGCGCTTGGAGTTTTCGCGATGAGCTTAGCACGACCAACGGGCAGTCCTGAGCACAGAGAGGCTCAGATCTCCCTGCTAAGCAATTCTCCTCGGAGAGAATATTCTTTACCTCTGCATCGCTTCGCTTCACTGGTGCTCCTTCTAGACATCTTGCTCATGCTTCTGTCGGGGGCAATACCTGCATTCTCTTACAGCGCGATAAGCGCCATCTCGGTACCTCAGTATCTTTCGGCCATCTCCGTCGGGACGCTTTTGTTCGTTCTTGTCTCCTGGATCTCGAATGATTACGAGGCGGAGCAGATCCTCAACTGGAGACGTACGTTCCGAAAAGCTACCGTGTCCCTGCTCATCACTTTTTTCATTCTCGTACTCGTGGGCATAGCGACGAAGGCGACCGAAGCGTACTCCCGGGTTTGGTTCTATGCGTGGATCGCCCTCTCCCTAGGCTCACTCGTATTCACGCGCGTGGCTCTCCTGATCTATGCGGAGGCTCGCCTTTCCAAAGGGGCCTATCTCCAGCGCGCCTTGGTCGTTGCGTGCGTCGATAACGAACTCAACAGCGCTCAGCTTTCATTGGAGGCAGACAATCGCATCCGCATTGTCGGAACCGTCTGCGTGCCGGATGCCAACTCGGTCCCGGATCTCGAGCCATACATACGGCAGTTCAGACCCGAGATCATCGTCCTCAACCTACCATGGGCGCATCTCGAGAACGCTGTAAGCGGCCTCAAGACACTCTCTCAATATGCTCTTGAAGTGCTGGTCCTCCCACAATCCAGCGCATGCATGCAGAAGGCCATCCGGCTTCGCCGCATTGGGCATCAGAACCTCTTGCAGATCATGGAGCCTCCGCTCGCTGCTTGGGATCAGGAAAGAAAGCGGGCTCTCGATGTCGTCATCGCGACACTGGCACTCCTACTGAGTTCCCCTCTGCTTATCCTCGTCGCTTTGGCCATAAAGCTCGAAAGCAAAGGACCTGTCCTGTTCAGACAGATGCGTGTGGGGTTCAATGGCGATATGATCGAGGTTTGGAAATTTCGATCGATGCGTGTTGAAGACACTGATCTTCATGCGTCCCGTCAAACCAGCAGAGACGACCCACGTGTCACGCGCATCGGACGCTTCATCCGACGGACCAGTATCGACGAGCTGCCGCAGTTCTGGAATGTCCTGCAGGGGCAGATGTCGGTGGTCGGCCCACGTCCCCATGCGCTCAAGACTTCTGCCGAGGGCGAAGCTCTCGAAAAGATTGCGGCCGAGTATATGTCTCGACACCGGGTCAAGCCTGGAATCACCGGTTGGGCGCAGGTCAACGGAGCCCGGGGAGAATTGCGCTCCCGCGATCAAGTCAAGAGACGCGTTGCCTATGATCTATACTACATCGAGCACTGGTCCGTGTTCCTGGACATCAAGATCATTCTCATGACCTTCATGAAGGTCCTGTACGACTCCAGGGCCTACTGAGTTGCAAGCGATACCAGGTTAAGCCGTGTTGCCATCCTATCAATACAGCCAGCTCATGAGGGTTTATCCAAAGCAAAGCTTGTGCTGGGGCTTCAGGCCCTAGCTTCACGGCCGTGCTGGAAGCCTGACAGGCGCATACTCGCCCCGCGTCAACCCGGATGTTGTAAAGGCCACCCCAGTGTTGTAAAGGCACAGGCGTGTCCTTAGTCGCGCTGTTCTGCTGTCTCGGAACGCCTGCGCGGGGCGCGGTCGATCAAGGAACTGCTCCGGCAGGCCCAAGCTATGGGGCTAGTCCGGCAGGGTTTTCTGCTCCGACCAACAGGTCCCTGCCCCGAAATCGCATAGAATCGGACATGGGCGGGTGCCGTCCTGAATGTCAGTTTCGCTATTGAGAGTGGATTGAGCGGATGAATGCTCCCGCGCCCAAAGTCTCGTTCGTGTCCCTGGGCTGTCCTAAGGCCCTGGTCGATTCAGAGCGCATCATCACGCAGCTTCGCGCTCAAGGTTATCAGCTGACCAAGGAGCACGACGGGGCCGACGTGGTCATCGTCAACACCTGCGGCTTTCTCGACAGTGCCAAGGCCGAGTCCCTTGAGGCCATCGGCGAGGCCATGGCCGAGAACGGCAAGGTCATCGTGACGGGCTGCATGGGCGCCGAGCCCGAGCAGATCCGCAACCAGTTCCCCAACGTGCTCGCCATCACGGGCCCTCAGGCCTACGAGTCGGTCGTCTCGGCCGTCCACCAGGCGGTGCCGCCGGCGCATGATCCCTTCGTCGATCTCGTGCCGCCTCAGGGCGTGAAGCTGACGCCGCGCCATTACGCCTACCTGAAGATCTCCGAGGGCTGCAACAACCGCTGCTCCTTCTGCATCATCCCGAAGCTGCGCGGCGATCTGGTGAGCCGCCCCATCGGAGACGTGCTGCGCGAGGCCGAGAAGCTGGCGAAGGCAGGCGTCAAGGAGCTCCTGGTGATCTCCCAGGACACCAGCGCCTACGGCCTCGACATCAAGTACCAGCCGAGCCTTTGGAAAGACCGGGAGGTGCGCACGCGGTTCTTCGAGCTCGCCAGGGAACTGGGCGAGCTCGGCATGTGGGTGCGCATGCACTATGTCTACCCCTACCCGCACGTGGACGAGGTCATCCCGCTCATGGCCGAGGGGAAGATCCTTCCCTATCTCGACATCCCCTTCCAGCACGCCTCCCCCAAGGTGCTGAAGTCCATGCGCCGCCCCGGCAACCAGGAGAAGACCCTGGAGCGCATCCACCGGTGGCGCGACATCTGCCCGGACCTCGCCATCCGCTCGACCTTCATCGTCGGCTTCCCCGGCGAAACGGAGGAAGACGTGGATTTCCTGATGCAGTGGCTGAAGGACGCGAAGATCGACCGGGCCGGCTGCTTCCAGTACGAGCCGGTCCAGGGTGCTCCCGCCAACGACATCGCCGGCGCTGTGCCGGCGGAGGTGAAGGAGGAACGCTGGCACCGGTTCATGCAGACACAGCAGAAGGTCAGCGCGAAGATCCTCAGGAGCAAGGTTGGCAAGACACTCCCGGTCATCATTGACGAGCAGGGAGCGACGGTCGCGACCGGGCGCACGAAGTATGATGCCCCGGAGATCGACGGCGTCGTCTATGTGGCCTCGCGCCAGGCGCTCAAGCCAGGCGAGATCGTGAACGTGAGGATCGAAAGCTCGGACGAGTACGACCTGCACGGGACGGTCGTTTAACTCCTATTTCCAGATCAAGTCGTCATCCCCGGGCTTGTCCCGGGGATCTTCGTCTTTGCTGGGATCCGGGACGTGGATGGCCGCAACAGGTGCGGCCGCAACGAACGAGCTCAACCACCGGAGATCCGGCCACTCCTGATCGTATGTACGCCGGCAGCACTCAGGTCCTGCCGGGCTCTCTCCAGGGATCCGTTCGTGTCGATGGCCCGTGAGGCGTCCTCGATCAGGTAGGTTTCGAACCCGGCGGCAGCCGCATCCAGGGCCGTCCAGGCGACGCAGAAGTCAAGCGCCAGTCCGGCGCAGAAGACCCGCCGGAAGCCGCGCTCCCTGAGATAGCCCTCCAGACCCGTCGAGGTCTGCCGGTCAGCCTCCCTGAAGCCCGAATAGCTGTCGATCCCGGCATTGTAGCCTTTGCGGATGACGAGTTGAGCATGCGGAATATTGAGATCGCGTGAAATCTCGGAGCCGGGCGTGCCCTGAAGGCAATGGTCGGGCCAGAGCACCTGAGCGCCATAATGGAGCTCCGTCACCTCGAAGGGCTGCTTGCCAGGGTGGCTGGAGGCGAAGGAGGCATGTCCTTGCGGATGCCAGTCCTGGGTCAGCACCACATGGCGGAAAGCTTTGGCGAGCCGGTTGATGGGTGAGATCACTGCATCCCCGTCCGGTACCGCGAGCGCGCCGCCTGGAAGGAAATCGTGTTGAACGTCCACGACGATGAGAACATCCCCCTCGCCGGGCCGGATCACACTCTCTACCGCCATCGTGTCGTCCCCTGCTTGTCCGCCTGAGATGTAGGTCCGGACATAAAAAAGGGCAGCCTGTCTCCAGGCTGCCCCGTTCTGCTAAACCTGCAATGGTTATTGCGGGATCTTGTCCTCGATGCCCTTCACGTAGAAGTTCATGCCGAGCACCTGCTCGTCCGAAAGGGCGCCCTGCCCCTTGCACTCGATCTCCTTGCCGTCCTGCCCCATGATCGGGCACTTGAAGGCATTGAGCTTGCCGGAGCGGATCGCGGCCTCGGTCTCCTGGGCCAGCTTCTTCACGTCGTCGGGCATGTTCTTGTAGGGCGTCATGACCACCATGTTGGAGGCGAGGCCGCCCCAGGTGTCTTCCGACTTCCAGGTGCCGTCGAGAACCGCCTTCGTACGGGCGACGTAGTAGTCGGACCAGTTGTCGACGATGGCCGTCAGCTGCGCCTTCGGGGCGAAACGCTCCATGTCGGACGCCTGGCCGAAGCCGAACTTGCCGCGGGCCTCGGCGGCCTGGATCGGAGCCGGGCTGTCCGTGTGCTGGGCCAGCATGTCGACGCCCTGATCGAGGAGCGCCTTGGCCGCATCGCCTTCCTTCGCAGGATCGTACCAGGTGTTGGCGAACACGATCTTGATCTTGACGGCCGGGTTCACCGACTGCGCGCCGAGATAGAAGGCATTGATGCCGGCGATCACTTCCGGAATCGGGAAAGCGCCGACGTAGCCGATGGTGTTCGACTTGGTCATCTTGCCGGCGATCTGACCGATGATGTAGCGGCCCTCATGGAACTTCGCAGCATAGGTCGAGAGGTTCGGGTTCCGCTTGAAGCCGGTGGCGTGCTCGAACTTGATGTTCGGATACTTCTTCGCAACCTTCAGGGTCGGCTCCATGAAGCCGAAGGAGGTCGTGAAGATCAGGTCGTGGCCGGTGCGGGCCAGCTGCTCGATGGCGCGCTCGGAATCGGCCTCCGGCACGCTTTCCACGAAGGTGGTCGTCACCTTGCCCGGAAAAGCCTTCTCGATGGCCTGACGGCCCACGTCGTGCTGGTAGCTCCAGCCGTGGTCGCCGACCGGGCCCACATAGATGAAGCCGACCTTGATCTTATCCTTCGGCTGCGCGACCGCGCCGCTGGCCGACAGTGCCAGGACTGTGGCTCCTGCCAAGGCTCCAAAGACTTTCACTGAAAACATGCTCGTTCCCTCGAGGTTGGGTTTACAATATTCCGTCGCAGGTCTGAAGCGTTCTGGCAAGAATTCCTCTGCCTACACTTTGGTCAGATTAACACCCCTTTGCTCACCGGTCAGGCACGAAGGGTGCACCTAAGGATCCAGGCGCTCCGATGGCCCTGCCATGGCGGATCGAGAGGAGCAGGAGGGCCAGGATCGTGGCCAGATAGGGCAATGCGGACAGTAGCTGCGACGGCACCCCGAACTGGGCCGCCTGAGCATGGAGCTGCAGCACCGTCGCCGCCCCGAAGATGTAGGCGCCGACCAGCACCCAGCCTGGGCGCCAGGCGGCGAAAACCACGAGCGCAAGGGCAATCCAGCCCCGACCCGCAGTCATTCCGGGCGACCAGAAGCGGGTATAGACGAGGGCCAGATAGGCTCCTGCCAGACCGGCACAGGCGCCGCCGAACAGGATCGCCCAGAAGCGCACCCGCCAGACCGGCAGGCCGAGCGCGTTGGC
Source organism: Microvirga sp. jy35 (assembly GCF_056148915.1). Taxonomy (NCBI): domain Bacteria; kingdom Pseudomonadati; phylum Pseudomonadota; class Alphaproteobacteria; order Hyphomicrobiales; family Methylobacteriaceae; genus Microvirga; species Microvirga sp. jy35. Next base: position 6,604 of record NZ_JBWBEW010000026.1, read on the forward strand.
CGAGGTATGGTTCTCGCCGATGGAGCGCAGGGTAAGGCCGGAGCGGGTCCGCATGAGGTAAAGGCCAACCAGGATCGTCAGCACGATCGAGGCATAGACGAAGAGATCCTGCTCGAAGAGCAGGCGGCCGATGACGGGGATATCGCTCAAGCCGGGAATGTCGACCGGCGCTACCGGATCACGCCTCGCGCCCACGAACGGAGCACCGATCAGCCCGGACAGGCCAAGACCCAGGATCGTGAGCGCCAAACCCGAACCTGTCTGGTTGGCCGCGAATCCCAGAACGAGGAGCGCGAAGAGCGTCGCCATGAGGGCGCCGGCCAGCATGCCGGCGACCACGCCGAGGAGCGTGGAGTCGAAGGTCACGGCAGCGGCGAAGCTGCAGGCGGCTCCCATCACCATCATGCCTTCGACGCCGAGGTTCAGGACGCCGGAGCGCTCCGTCACGAGTTCGCCCAGGGCCGCGATCAGCAGCGGCGTTGAGGCGGTCACGATGGTAAGGAGAATGGCCTCGAAAGTGGTCACTTGCCCCCTCCCCGTGTCGCAATACGAATGCGGTAGCTGACCATGGCGTCGGCTGCGAGCACGCACATGAGCAGGATGCCCTGGAACGCCTGGGTGAGATCGAGGGGCAGCTTGAGCAGGATCTGAGCGCTCTCCCCGCCGATGAAGGTGAGCGCCACGACGAGCGACGCGAGCAGGATCCCGATGGGATTGAGGCGCCCCAGGAAGGCGACCGTGATGGCCGTGAAGCCGTAACCCGGCGAGATCGAGGGCTGAAGCTGTCCGATCTGACCGGAGACTTCCGATATGCCTGCCAGTCCGGCCAATCCGCCGGAAATCGCGAAGACGGCCATGGCCGTCGCCTTGGAACTGAACCCGGCGAAACGGGCCGCTCGCGGAGCGTCGCCCGTGAGCTTGAGGCGGTAGCCGAACAGGGTCCGGCCCAGGACGACTGCTGTGACCAGAACGGCAATGGCCGCGAAGACCGCTCCGTAATGCACGCGGCCGGATTCAAGGATCGGCGGCAAGGTCGCGGCGGGGTCGAAGGTTACGGATTGCGGGAAGTTGAACCCCTTCGGGTCGCGCCATGGGCCGCGCACGAGATAGTCCAGGATCAGCTGCGCCACATAGACCAGCATGAGGCTGGTCAGAATCTCGTTCACCCCGAACCGTGTCTTCAAGAAGGCCGGGATCATTCCATAAAGGGCGCCCCCGATGATGCCGAGCAGCAGCATGAGCGGCAGCACCCAGAGCCCAGCATCGGTGCCATTGGTCCTGAGCGCAAGCCAGCCTCCAAGCACCGCTCCGATCACATACTGCCCCTCTGCGCCGATGTTCCAGAGATTGGCTCGGAAGCAGTAGGACAGGCCGATGGCAATGAGCGCCAGCGGCGTGGCCTTCACAAGAAGCTCCTGAAGAGACCAGGGATCGCTCAGGGGCTGAAGCACATAGACATCAAAGGCTGCCATGGGCGAGCGACCCATGAGCCAGATGACGAAGCCGGCGATCAGAAAGGCCGTGATGAAGGCTGCAACCGATGCGAAGACACGCATCGCCGTGGACGAGTTGGTGCGAGGCGTCAGCTCAAACCGCATGGACGCCCCCCTGAGCCTGAGCGACGCCGAGCATTTCGAGCCCCACGGCTTCCTTGGTCCATTCTCCGATGGGCCTCAGCGGGCTCAGGGTGCCCTGGTGGATCACCGCCATACGGTCCGCGACCTCGAACAGCTCGTCGAGATCCTGGCTGACGACGACGACCGCGCTGCCCTCCCGCGCGAGGTCGACAAGGGCCTGGCGGATGAGGCGGGCGGCGCCCGCATCGACGCCCCAGGTCGGCTGATCGACGATGAGGAGCTTGGGCCTGCGGATGATCTCGCGGCCGATGACGAACTTCTGCAGGTTGCCGCCCGAGAGCTTGCGCGCCTGCGGGTCCCCTTCGGGCGTGCGCACGTCGAAGCTCTGGACGATCGAGCGGGCGACGCGCCGGGCGGCGTTCATCAGGATGAAGCCCGAGCGGCTTACTTCCGTGGACGCATGGGAAATCAGGGTGTTCTCGCTCAGGCGGTGGGTCGGCGCCGCCGAATGGCCGAGCCGCTCCTCCGGCACGAAGGCAGCGCCGAGCCGCCTGCGAGCATCGATGCCCAACGTCCCGGAAGGTTTGCCCATGATGGCAATGCCCTCCCCGCGGTCCGCCAGGCGCTCGCCGGAGAGGGCTGCGAAGAGTTCGCTCTGCCCGTTGCCGGCAACCCCGGCAATGCCGACGACTTCGCCGGCCCGCGCCACGAGGTTGATGTCGCGCAGGGCCTGCCCATGCAGGCCCGCCGGGGGCATGGAGAGGTTTGATACCCTGAGCGCTTCCCCTTGCGGATGATGCGGTGCGTCGGTGCGGATCTCGCCTACCTCGTTGCCGACCATCAGGGCCGCAATCTCCCGGGCGCTGCTCGCCCGGGGATCGATGGTCGCCACCACCCTGCCCGCCCGCAGGATCGTGGCCCGGCGGCAGAGGCGGCGCACCTCCTCCAGCTTGTGGGAAATGTACAGAATTGAGCAGCCCTCGGCAGAGAGCCTGTCGAGGGTGGTGAAGAGGTGCTCGGCCTCCTGCGGCGTGAGCACGGAGGTCGGCTCGTCGAGGATGAGCAGGCGCGGGTTCTGGAGAAGGCACCGGACGATCTCGATGCGCTGCCGCTCCCCCGCCGAGAGGGTCCAGACGGCCCGGTCTGCGTCGAGCGCCAGGCCGTAGGTCCGGCTGATCTCGCTGAGCTTGCTGCGAACGGTGGACAGACTCCATTCGTCGGAAAGCGCCACGGCTATGTTCTCCGCAACGCTCAACTCGTCGAAAAGCGAAAAATGCTGGAACACCATCCCAAGCCCGAGGGCCCGCGCCTCAACCGGCGAGCCGATTGTCACCGGCCGTCCTTCCCAGCGGATCTCCCCGCCGCTTGGCTCGATCACGCCGTAGAGGATCTTGACGAGGGTCGACTTCCCTGCCCCGTTCTCACCCAGTAGCGCGTGAACCTCGCCCGGCTCGATCGACAGATCGATCCCGTCATTCGCGAGAAGATCGCCGTAACGCTTGCTGATTCCTTTAAGTTCGACGAGGGGCGTCCCCGAGGGTGGTACGTCTGCCTTCACACAAGCGTCTCTGACTTAAAGGTTGAAGCCGGGTCGGAATCTGCACATGAATGACGATCCGTACGGAAGCTGGCAAGCGCCGTACCGGTCCGTCACTCCCTTGTGAGCCGATCATAGGGATGCGGCGCGCCGGTCGGCAATGGCGAATCTATGGTTTATTGTGAGTCCGCTCCCCGTCCACAGAATGGTGAAGAGGCAAGCCTTTGACCGAGAGCACCTATAACATCGCCGTCGTTGGCGCCGGCGCCGTGGGCTTGAGCGCAGCTCTGGCATTCGCCCGCGACGGCTTCAGGACCGTTCTGGTGGGAGGGCTCGATACGCGACGGGACGGTCGCACCGTCGCCCTTCTCAACGGCTCGGTCCGTTTTCTGGAGGCGCTCGGCGCCTGGCCCCTGATCGTCACGGAGGCCGCGCCGCTCGAGACCATGCGGATCGTCGACGACACGGGCAGCCTGTTCCGCCCCCCGCCTGCCTCCTTCAGGGCCGGCGAGATCGGGCTGGATGCCTTCGGCTGGAACGTCGAGAACGCCACCCTGGTGGAGAAGCTGGCCGAAGCTGCGCGGGCTTGCGAAAACCTGACCCACGTGCCGGAATTCGCAACCGGCTTCGATACGGATGGGGCGGGAGCCGCCCTGACCCTGGCAGATGGCGGAACCATCAGGGCGAGCCTCGTCGTCGCGGCTGACGGGCGCAATTCCAAGCTGCGCCAGATCGCCGGGATCGGCACCCGGACCTGGTCCTATCCGCAATCCGCCGTGACGGTCATCCTGGCCCATGATCGGGATCACCGGGAGACCTCGACCGAGTTTCACACCCGCCATGGACCGTTTACCCTGGTACCCCTGCCCGGCCGGCGCTCCAGCCTCGTCTGGGTGACGAGCAAGGCTGAGGCGGAACGCCTCTCCAGTTTGGACGACGGGGCGCTCGCGCTCGCCATCGAGCGCCAGGCTCAGTCGCATCTCGGCGCCATGCGGATCGACGGGCGGCGTGGGCTCGTGCCGATGACCGGCCTTTCGGTGAATCGCTACTGGGCTCCCCGCCTCGCCCTTGTGGGCGAAGCTGCCCATGTCTTTCCGCCCATCGGGGCGCAGGGCCTCAATCTCGGCTTCCGCGATGCGGCTTCCTTAAGGGACGCGGTGGTCGACGGGCAGAATGAAGGCAGCGATCCGGGTGCCGAGGAGACCCTGGTCCGCTATCAGGGCAGCCGCGATCTCGACGTCCGCCTGCGCACGGCCGCCGTGGACGGGCTGAACCGCACCCTCCTCACGGGCATGATCCCGACGGATTTTATCCGGGGTGCCGGGCTGCTGGCGCTCAGCAACATCGGACCCTTGCGCCGGATCGTCATGCGCGAGGGGGTGCTGCCGCAGGTGGGCGTGCCGCGCCTGATGCAGGGTGTCTCGGCGCCTTAAGGGAACAGGTCGTACGGCACGGCGCCGGTCTTGGTGGTGATGTAGAGGATGCCTGTCAGGGTGAACATCGATACCAGGGTTCCGATGAGCACGCAGGCCGAGGCGCGCTCCACGCCCACATTGTATTGGGTCGAGATGACGAAGATGTTCAGGGCCGGCGGCAGGGCTGCCATGATGATCGCCGCATAGGTCCAGGCGGGGCCGAAATCGCCCAGGGCCGAGAGCACCACCCACACGAGAAGCGGGTGGAGGATCAGCTTGATCAGGACCAGAACCGGCACCTCCCCCGGCATCTTCCGCATGGGCCTCAGGGCCACGGTGACGCCGAGGATGAAAAGGGCGCAGGGCGCGGCGGCGCCCGCCAGCCAGGTGACGATCTGGTCGGCAGCCTGCGGCAGTCGGAGATGCAGGTAGCTTGCCGCAACGCCGATGGCAGTGGCGACATTGAAGGGGTGGGTCACGACTCGCCAGACGATCCTGCGGATCGTGGCCGGAAGGCTCAGTTTCTCCACCCCTGCCAAAGACATCAGGAGAGGCACGACCGAGAACAGGAGCAGGTTGTCGAAGACGAAGATCAGCACGACGGGCGCACTGGCCGAGGCGCCGATCGCCGCGAGGATGAGGGGCGGCCCCATATAGCCGATATTGGAATACGACCCTGCCACCCCCTGCATGACCGATTGCGGGAGGTCCCTCGTGTACCGCCATCCGGTCGCGAAGGAGAGCGCGAAGGCGAGAGATGTCGAGAAGGTCGTGGCCAGAATGAAGGGCCAGTTCGCCAACTCGTCCAGGGGCTTGTCGGCAATGAGCCGGTAGAACAGGCAGGGCAGCGCCACATAGATGAGGAAGAACTGCATCCAGGCGAGCCCAGCCTCCGGCTGCTTCACCACCTTGCCGCAGAAGAAGCCGAGCCCGATGAGGCCGAAGAAGGGGGCGAGCAGGTTGAACAGCCCGATCAGGTCGGACATGGTTGGCTCCAGGCATGGGGACAAGGCGGACGGAAGCGTCAGAATCCCTTCTGGCAAGGTTCCAACCTTGCGGCAATCCCACCTGTCGGAAGGCCCGCAGTCCTAAAATGCAGGGCTGGGCGAGACCAGGCCTGCTCTCTTGATCGTGAGGCTGGCGGGTTTGGAGATTCCGGTGCGGATGTCTATATGAAGGTCCAGGAGTTAAGACCATGAAAGCGAGTTCAGCCAAATTCGCGATCGGCCAAGTGGTTCGGCACCGGATATTCGACTTCAGGGGACTCATTTTCGACGTCGACCCCGAATTCGACAACACGGAAGAATGGTGGCTTTCCATCCCCGAGGATGTTCGGCCGCACAAGGACCAGCCCTTCTACCACCTCTTCGCCGAGAATGCGGAAACCGAATACATCGCCTATGTGTCCGAGCAGAACCTTCTGCCCGACGACTCAGGCGAGCCGCTGCGCAATCCGATGATCGCAGAGATGTTTACGCGCCAGAAGAACGGCACCTACCGGGCCCATCCCATCCTGGCGAATTGAATCCTGGCGAATTGAAAGCGAGCGCATCAAAAACAAAACGCCGGGCTTATGGCCCGGCGTTTCTGTTTGCTCGAAGAGTGTAGGCCTCAGGGCTTGGGAGCGGCCTGGGCGGCCGGAGCGGCTGCACCCGGAGCGGCAGGAGCGCCCTGGCTCTGGAGCATGCGCTGACGCATCTCTTCGCTCTTCTTCTGCAGCTCTTCCTGCAGCTTCTTCTGCTGCTCCTCAAGCACCTTCGGGTCGATCGGCGGACCGTCGAAGGACTTGCCGAAGCCAGCGGCCGGAACGGCGAAGGTGATCTCGCGGCCCATCTGGTTCTGAACGCTGACGTTCAGGTTGGCGCCCTTCTTCAGGGAGGCGATGAAGTCGTCCTTCACGGCCGCCTCGGCGAAGCAGCCGTTGGGCAGGCACATGACGTAACGGCCGGCGACAGCCTGGCCCTGGTCGACCGTGAAGCGCAGACCCGGCTGCAGGAGCAGGCCGAGCGGCATCACGAAGCGAACGACCTTCTGCGGCTGCGGGCCCTTCACGTCGTAGACGGCGATGGCCAGAACCGGCTGGCCCTGGTCCGACACGAAGTCACGGGTGGTGTAGCAGATCTCGGTGTTGGTGTTCTGATCCTTGCCGCAGACCTTGGTCCATTCGGGCTGGGAAGGCTCGGCCTTCACCTGCACGACCGTGGGGCCGGCATTCTGCTGCGGCTGAGCGCCTTGAGCCGGCTGCGGTGCAGGGGCCGGAGCGGCAGGACGGGCCGGCTGCTGAGCGGGAGCCGCCGGACGGGCCGGCTGCTGGGCAGGGGCCGTCTGAGCCAGAACGGGTGCGCTCACCAGAACGGCCAGAGCTGTTGCCAGGCCACGGGTCCCCCCCAGGCTCGCGAAGCGTGTCGCGAATGACATGTCGTTAGATCCTCTTCAGTCGAAAGATCGGCTTTCGAAGTGGCCGTTGATCCGGCGCGTTCTTAACCTGTGATGACGTGGTCAAATCCCCGCCCAATGTGGCGAAGACAAGACGTGTGGCGCTCCTTTAACCTTTCATGTGATAGGTTTCCAGTCACCTCGGGCAAAATTCTGTACAACATTGCTCAGGCGAGAACTCCTATAGAGAGAGCCATGGGCCGCTGGCTTATAAGCAATCTGCTGTTTTCGGCTGCTCTTGTCCTGATGACCTTCGGCGCTGCCGCTCGGGAGCCGCTGCCACTGCGGCATGGCATCGCGATGCACGGAGAGCCTGCGCTCGGTCCCGGCTTCGAGCATCTGCCCTATGCCGACCCGCTGGCACCGAAGGGCGGACGAATCACGCTGGCGCTTCAGGGCACCTTCGACAGCCTCAATCCCCTCATCGTCCTGGGCGTCGCGCCGGACGTGGTGCCGCGCTACGTGCTCCAGAGCCTGATGATGCGATCCACCGACGAGCCCTTCACGATCTACGGCCTTCTCGCCCGCGCCGTGGAGATGCCGGAGGATCGAAGCTTCATCACCTTCCATCTCGATCCGCGTGCTCGCTTCTCGGATGGTCATCCCCTTACGGCCGAGGATGTTCGCTTCTCCTTCGAGATGCTGAAGAAGAACGGCAAACCCTTCCACCGGTCGAGCTTCGGGCAAGTCAAGGCGGTCGAGATCTTCGATCCGCAGCGCATCAGATTCGACCTCTCCGGCTCCAACGACCGGGAACTGCCGCTCCTGATCGGGATGATGTCCGTCTTTCCGGCTCACGCGACCAATCCGGACACCTTCGACAAGACCACCCTCACGCCACCGGTCGGCTCGGGTCCTTATGCCCTTACCGAGGTGAAACCCGGCGAGCGCGTCGTGCTGACCCGGCGCAGGGACTACTGGGGCGAGGATCTGCCCATCACCCGCGGCCTCTATAATTTCGACGAGATCCGTTACGATTTCTACCGTGATGCCAACACCTTATTCGAAGCGTTTAAGGCAGGGCTTTACGATTTCAGGATCGAGGGCGATCCGGGGCAATGGGCTACGGGTTACGACATTCCCGTGGTCAGACACGGGCGTGTCCTGCGCGAGACCATGACGACCCGGATGCCCAAGGGCATGAACGGCTTCGTCTTCAACACCCGCAGGCCCCTCTTCGAAGACGTGAAGGTTCGGGAGGCGCTGGGCTACCTGTTCGACTTCGACTGGGTGAACCGCAACCTCTTCTTCGGACAGCTCACCCGGTCCGACAGCTACTTCTCGGGCTCCGATCTCGCCTCCACGGGCCGCCCGGCCGATGAGGCGGAACGGGCGCTGCTCTCCCCATTTCCGGGCACGGTGCGGCAGGACATCCTTGAGGGACGCTGGGAGCCGCCGTCCAGCGACGGTTCCGGTCGCGACCGGGACATGGCCCGCCGGGCGCTGACGCTGCTCTCCGAGGCCGGCTGGGTGCTGGAGAACGACGTCCTTCGCCGAAAGAGCACCGGCGAGCCCTTCACCTTCGAGCTGCTGGTCAACTCGCGCCAGCAGGAGCGGCTTGCCCTGAATTTCTCGCAGTCCCTCGGCCGGATCGGGATCCGGGCACGGGTGCGCCTTGTGGACGACGTACAGTACTGGCGGCGTCTGGCCCGGTTCGACTTCGATATGGTGCAGTGGCTTTGGCCTGCTTCTCTGTCCCCGGGCAACGAGCAGCGCAACCGTTGGGGGGCCGCAGCGGCCCAAAGGAGTGGGTCCCATAACCACGCAGGGGTAGCGTCCCCGGCGATCGACCGCCTCATCGACGCGCTGCTGGAGGCCAAGAGCCGGGAGGACTTCGTGTCAGCGGTCCGCGCCCTCGACCGCACCCTGCTGTCGGGCTTCTATGTGGTTCCTTTGTTTTATCTGAAGGATCAATGGCTTGCCTACAGCAGCGACCTCAGACGGCCCGGGACGGTGCCGCTGATGGGCACCAATGTCGATACCTGGTGGCGGCAACCGCACTGATCCTGAGGGCTGCCCTTGGCCGCCTATTGTTGAGCTTCCATTCATGTTGAAGATGAAACTAATGCCCTGCTTCGACGTTAGGTGAGTACCTCCTGTCCCACTGTCGCGTCTTACTGCAGGGTATCGTCATGAACGCAATGCCGAAGGTCCTCGTTGTCGATAGCGGCGAGCGCGCCCCCGATGGCGCTCTGTCCGTCGAACTGGCCGGCATGGGTTATGCGAGCGTGACCACTCCCTTCGAGGCTGCAGACGACGTTCTGGCCCTGATGCCGAGCCCGGCCGCCGTGGTGCTGCAGATGCCCCTCCATGCCGACTGGGCGGAGCGCAAGCGCTTCCTGGACCTCGCACGCCGGCTGCGCAGGAACCTGGCCGACAGCGGCACGCCAGTCATCATCACGGGCGGAGCGAATGGAGCCGCGACGATGCTCCAGAACGAGCTCAGCGTCCGCGTCGCCGCGGCGCCGGACCTCTAGTCTCCCAGGAGCCGGAAGGCTTCTTCTTCCGTCTTCGCCTGGTCCTCGCTGGTCCTGAAGAACGCCGCTGTGCCTGATCCTGCGCTGCCGATGCTGCGGTAGACCGCATTGGTGCTGCCCGGCCCTCCTCCCGTATGCCCACCCACCTTCAGTCCCGATGTCGTCTCGCCGGTCATGGTCCCGAGCCCATAACCGGGGCTCTGCCAAGGCCGCCCCGATACAGGTCCCGGAAGCACAAACGGGGTCAGCATTTCTCGGACGAGTTCGGGGGTCAGCAGGCTGCCTTCCAGCAGGCGGTCGAGCAGGAGCGCAGCATCCGCCACGGTCCCGACCAGCAGCCCGTGATAGACCCAACCCGGGTGGTAGCCCTGCGCGTCCCCCATGGCGACGTGCTCAAGATCCGCCCGCTCATGCGCGATGCGGGCGCTCCGGATCCCGATCGGTGACAGGACAAGGCGCCGCAGGGCCGCGTCCAGATCGGAGCCGGTCACTTTCCCAAGCTGTTGACCGATGACGAGATAGCCGATGTTGGAGTAGTCCCACCCCTCGCCTGGCGGATAGCGCAGCCTGTCCGCATCGAGCCGGTGAAGGAGTTCCGGCACAGGCCAAGGGTCGTCGCCGCGATCGACAACCTCGTGGTAGGCCCCGAAACCACCATAGTTCACCAGTCCGGAGCGATGCTGGAGCAGGTGACGGAGCGTGTAAGGTCTGCCTTCAACGGGCTCATCCAGTCCCATGAGGCCATCGCGAACGAGAACCAGTGCTGCGGCCGCGAGAACCGTCTTCGTGAAGCTCCACCAGGGCACGAGCCGGTCGGCGTCACGACCGTCGACCACGGCGCCGTTTCTGACCAGAGCCCAGGACCCGGCCATCAGGCGGCCTTCTTCTCCGCGATGCGGACGAGACTGCGCAGGATCGTGGTCGAGGCCTTGATGCGCTCGTCCGGGGTTTCGGTGTCACGGACGAACACGATCTTCATGTCGGGCCGCACCTTCGCGAAGGAAGCCTGCTCGGTGACATAGGAAATGAGGCCGGTCGGGTTGGCGAAGGAATTGTCGCGGAAGGAGATGATGATGCCCTTCGGCCCGCCATCCACCTTCTCCACGTTGGCCCGGCGGCAGAGCACCTTGATGGCCATGATCTTGAGAAGCTGGTCGACCTCGGACGGCACGGGACCGAAGCGGTCCACCAGCTCCGCCCGGAAGGCGTCGATCTCCTGGTCCGTCTCGAAGGTGGAGAGGCGGCGATAGAGGCCTAGCCGCAGCTGCAGATCGGCGATGTAGCTTTCCGGGATCATGACCGGAGCGCCGACCGCGATGGTGGGCGACCACTGGTCTTCCGTCGGCTCCTCGATCCCGGCCTTGAGCTGCGCCACCGCCTCCTCCAGCATCTGCTGATAGAGCTCGTAGCCGACCTCCTTGATATGACCCGACTGCTCCTCGCCGAGCAGGTTGCCCGCTCCGCGGATGTCGAGGTCGTGGGAGGCCAGCTGGAACCCTGCTCCCAGGGTGTCGAGGGTCTGCAGCACCTTGAGGCGCCGCTCGGCCTGCACGGTCAGGGACTTGTTGGCCGGCACCGTAAACAGGGCATAGGCGCGGGTCTTGGATCGCCCGACGCGGCCGCGCAGCTGATAGAGCTGCGACAGCCCGAACATATCCGCCCGGTGGACGATCAGCGTATTGGCCGTCGGGATGTCGAGGCCCGACTCCACGATGGTGGTGGAGAGCAGGATGTCGTACTTGCCCTCGTAGAAGGCGGTCATGACATCCTCGAGCTGGCCCGCCGCCATCTGGCCGTGCGCCACCGCCACCTTGGCCTCCGGCACCTCCTTGTCTAGGAAGGCCTTGACCTCACCGAGATCGTCGAGGCGCGGCACCACGTAGAAGGCCTGTCCACCCCGGTAGCGCTCGCGCAGCAGCGCCTCGCGGACCAGGAGCGGATCGAAGGGCGTGATGAAGGTTCGCACCGCCAGACGGTCGACCGGCGGCGTCGTGATCAGCGACAGCTCGCGGACGCCGGTGAGCGCCAGCTGCAGGGTGCGGGGGATCGGCGTAGCGGACAAGGTCAGCACGTGAACCTCGGCCCGCAGCTCCTTCAGGCGCTCCTTGTGACTGACACCGAAATGCTGCTCCTCATCGACGATGATAAGGCCGAGATCCTTGAACTTGATTGTCTTCCCGAGCACCGCATGGGTGCCGATGACGATATCCACGGTGCCGTCGGACAGCCCCTCCTTGGTCTTCTTCATCTCTGCAGCAGGGACGAAGCGGGAGGCCTGGGCCACGTTGAGCGGCAGGCCGCGGAAGCGATCGCAGAAGGTCCTGTAATGCTGACGCGACAGCAGCGTCGTCGGCACCACCACGGCTACCTGCTTGCCGCCCATGGCGGCCACGAAGGCGGCACGGAGTGCCACCTCGGTCTTCCCGAAGCCCACGTCGCCGCACACGAGGCGGTCCATGGGGCGGCCGGAACCCATGTCGTCCAGCACCGCCTCGATCGCATTGTGCTGGTCTTCGGTTTCGTCATAGGGGAAGCGGGCCGCGAACTCGTCGTAGAGCCCTTCCGGCGGGGTCAGGCGCGGGGCGTCCTTGAGGATCCGGGCCGCGGCTATCTTCATGAGCGCGCCGGCCATCTCGCGGATGCGCTGCTTCATCCGGGCCTTGCGGGCCTGCCAGGCCCCGCCCCCGAGCTTGTCGAGCTGAACCTCCGTCTCCTCAGAGCCGTAGCGGGTCAGAAGCTCGATGTTCTCCACCGGCAGGAACAGCCGGTCGCCGCCGGCATAATGCAGCTCGAGACAGTCATGCGGGGCGCCTGCCGCCTCGATGGTCTTCAGGCCCTCGAAGCGCCCGATGCCGTGGTCCACGTGGACCACGAGGTCGCCCGGTGTGAGCGCCGCCACCTCGGTGAGGAAATCCTGCGGCCGCTTGGACTTGCGCTTCTGGCGCACCAGACGGTCGCCCAGGATATCCTGCTCGCTGATGACGGCGAGCTCAGCAGTCTCGAAGCCGGATTCCAGGGGCCAGATGCCGACCGGAATCTCGTTCCGCGGATAGGCCATGGCGTCCGAGAACCGTGCGATCGGCTTGGTCTGGCGCAGGTCGTGATCCTGCAGCACATGACACAGACGCTCGCGCGAGCCCTCCGACCAGGCGCCGAGCATCACGCGTTTCTTGGCTGCCTGCAGGTCGCGGATATGGCGGATCACCGCCTCGAATACGTTGGCGTTCTCGTCCGCCCGCTCGGCGATGAAGTTGCGGCCCTGCCGCGCCTCGCAGTCGATGACGAGCCGTCCCGAGGCTTCGGGGAGCGCGAAGGGCGTCAACCGGGCGAGCGGCAGCGAGGCGGTCCGATCCGACCATTCCTCCGGCTTGAAATAGAGCGCGTCCGGCGGCAGGGGGCGATAGGGCGCAACACCTGCTTGGTTCTGCCCCATGCCCTCCCGACGGGCGTCATAGTAGTCCTTCACCTGCGAAAGCCGCTCGGCAGCCGCGTCGTCGGCCAGGGCATCGAATACCACCGGGATGCCGGGCAGGTAGTCGAACAGGGTGTCGAGATGGTCGTGGAACAGCGGCATCCAGTGCTCGAGCCCAGGATAGCGCCGTCCCTCGCTGATGGCCTCATAGAGCCGGTCGTCGCGGGTAGGCGCGCCGAATGTCGCCACATAGGCCTGCCGGAAGCGCTTGATGCTCTCGGTGGTCAGCTGCACCTCGCTCATGGGGACCAGATCGAGGGAGCGCAGGGTTCCCACCGTGCGCTGGGTTTCCGGATCGAAGGCGCGGATCGATTCCAGGGCGTCGCCGAAGAAGTCGAGTCGCACGGGATTGGTGAGACCGGCCGGAAAGAGGTCGATGATGCCGCCGCGCACCGCGTACTCGCCCGTATCCCGCACGGTGCCGGTGCGCAGGAAGCCGTTGGCTTCCAGCCAGCCGACCAGCTGGGTCGTGTCCACCACGTTGCCGGGCGCGGCCGAGAAGGTTTCAGCTGCAATCCGCGCCTTCGGCGGCACGCGCTGGACGAGGGCGTTCACGGTGGTCGAGAGGATGCGCGGCTTGTCCTCGGAGGTCTTGGAGCGGGCGAGCCGCGCCAGGGTCGTCATGCGCTGCGCGGTGATCGCGGCATTGGGCGACACCCGGTCGTAGGGCTGGCAATCCCAGGCCGGGAACGTCAGAATCTCGATTTCCGGCGCAATGAAGCCGAGGCTGCTGGCGAAGTTCTGCTGCCGCTGCCCGTCGCGGGCCACATGCACCAGAACGGCCGGCCCCTCGACCTGCCCCGAGAGGCCGCGCGCGAGATCGGCCACGGCAAGCGCGTCGAAGCCGTCGGGCACGCCCGACAAGGTGAGGCTTTGCCCCTTTTTGAGGGCATCGAGGGCGCGGGTCTGGACAGGCTTCATGGTGAGATGTCAGGTCAGAGATCAAAGGGAACGCGGGCGCTTCCGCCCGGTTCGCTGGGTAAAGGAAAGGTTTGGATTTGTCATTCCCGGCCAGAGCGTAGCGGAGGGGGAGGAAATCCACGATCAAGCGCTGCGCTATGGATCCCCTTCCCGGTCCTGCGGACCGCCGGGGATGACAAGGTTGCGTCAGCTGTGGATCGGCGACGCATGGGTGTGGAACGCCTTGAGGCGCCGGAACAGCGCCGTGTCGTAGTTCTGGGGTGTTTCGATCTCACCGGTAATCCAGCCGAGCAGATCCCGGTCTGTCACCTCGATCAGGCGCTCGAACTCGTCGAGGTCTTCCTCGGAGAGCTCACCGATCTCCGCATCGGCAAAGCGGCCCATGATAAGGTCCATCTCCCGCATGCCCCGATGCCAGGAACGGTACAGGATCTGCCTGCGGCGAACGTCGAGGCCGGCGCTGCTGCGTGTCGTTCCGCTCATGACAATGCTCCGATCCGATAAGATTGCGTCGCCTCCGGGCGGCTTGACCGCTATATAGCTATCTCCCCTCGACTTACACCCCATTTGAATGTCACTGCGCCCTTCCATTCTCGATCCCCTCTTCGCTCCGGCGAACACCCTGCCCGGCGTCGGCCCGAAGATCGCGCCCCTGCTCGACCGCCTCCTCGGCGAGCCGGGCAAGCCCACGCGCGTGGCGGACCTTCTGTTCCATCTGCCGAGCAGCGGCATTTCCCGTGAGATGAAGGGTTCCGTCGCCGATGCTCCTGTCGGCGAACCGGTCACCCTCTCGGTGAGCGTCGTTGCGCACCGCCCGCCCCCGCCTGGCCGTCGCGCGCCCTACCGGATTCTGGTGGAGGACGAGACCGGCGATGTGACTCTGATCTTCTTCAACGGCCAGAAAGCCCGCCTTGAGAAGATCCTGCCGGTGGGCGAGCGCCGCTATGTCTCCGGCAAGATCGAGCTCTGGGAGGGACGTCGCCAGATGGTCCATCCGGACCGCATTCTCGACGACCGCGGCATCGAAAACCTGCCTGCCGTCGAGGCGGTGTACGGCCTGACCGAAGGGCTCTCCTCGCGCATGGTGGGCAAGTACGTCGGTGCCGCCCTCGAGAAGGTCCCCCACCTGCCCGAGTGGCAGGACCCTGCCTGGATGGACCGCAATGCCCTGCCCGAATTCCGGCAGGCGCTCTTTGCCCTGCACAGACCCGACAATGCCGCTCAGCTTTCCGAGGATGCTCTCGCCAAATCCGCCCCGCGACGGCGCCTTGCCTATGACGAGCTGCTGGCCTCACAGCTGGCACTGGCGCTCGTGAGAAGCCGCATGCGGCGGCTCCCGGGACGGGTGAATGCGGGTGACGGGCACCTCGTCGAGCGCCTCAGATCCGCCCTGCCGTTCGGTCTCACGGCATCGCAGGAAAAAGCCGTAGAGGACATCCGCCACGATCTGGTGTCCGACAAGAAGATGCTGCGCCTGCTCCAGGGCGATGTGGGTTCGGGAAAGACCGTCGTCGGCCTGCTCACCATGGCGAGCGCCATCGAGGCAGGACGTCAGGCTGCCATGATGGCGCCTACGGAAATTCTCGCCCGCCAGCATTACGAACGCCTCGCACCCATGGCGGAGCAGGCCGGGCTTACCATCGCTCTCCTCACAGGACGCGAGAAAGGCGTCGCCCGCAGGACGATTCTCGCCGGGCTCGCCGATGGCAGCATCCAGATCGCAGTGGGCACCCATGCGCTGTTTCAGGAAGGTGTCGCGTTTCAGGATCTCGGCGTCGCAGTGGTGGACGAGCAGCACCGCTTCGGCGTGCATCAGCGCCTAGCGCTCGGTTCCAAGGGCGAGGCGGTCGACATCCTCGTCATGACCGCGACACCCATCCCGCGCACCCTGGCCCTCACCTATTTCGGCGACATGGACGTGTCCGTGCTGAGCGAGAAGCCGGCGGGCCGCAAGCCGATCGCCACGAAGCTCATCGCCATCGACCGCCTCGACGAGGTCGTGGGCGGAATCGGGCGGGCCATCGCCAACGGCGACCAGGTCTACTGGGTGTGCCCGCTCGTGGGTGAATCCGAGTCCATCGATCTCGCCGCCGCCGAGGAGCGGTTCGAGATGCTGAAGGGCTTCTTCGGCGATCAGGTCGGCCTCGTTCACGGGAAGATGGCCGGCAAGGACAAGGATGCCGCCATGGAGCGGTTCTCCAGCGGCGCAACGAAGATCCTGGTCTCCACCACAGTCATCGAAGTGGGGGTCGACGTTCCGAACGCCACCATCATGGTGATCGAGCACGCGGAGCGCTTCGGCCTCGCGCAGCTTCACCAGCTGCGTGGTCGGATCGGTCGAGGTTCTAAAGCCTCCACCTGCCTGCTGGTCTACAAGGGCCCGCTGGGTCAGGTCGCCCAAGCGCGGCTCGAGATGATGCGCCTGACGGAAGACGGCTTCCGCATCGCCGAGGAGGATCTGCGCCTGCGCGGCGAAGGCGAGGTGCTCGGCACCCGCCAATCTGGCACGCCCGGATTCAAGCTGGCCCGGCTCGAGGTGGATGGGGATCTGCTGGGAGCAGCCCGCGATGACGCCCGGCTGATCGTCGACCGTGACCCGGACCTGGTCAGCGAGCGGGGACAGGCCCTGCGGGTGCTGCTCTATCTGTTCGAACGGGATTCCGCGATCCGGCTGCTGAGGGCGGGCTGATCGAGGCGCAATGCCATGAGGCAGCGCCGCGCCCAATCATGTCCGGCTGCAGCCTCGGCCTGCAGCTTCTGCCGATGCCCCGGACCTGCATCAGCAGGGTCGATCTCCATGAAGCCGAGCCGGGAATAAAACGGCCCGTTCCACGACAGGTCCCGGTATGTGGTCAGCGTGATGGCACCAACTCCCAGTCGCCTGCCATGCTCTAAGGCCGCTTCTACCAATCGGATGCCAATGCCCCGCCGCTGATGGGATCGAGCGACGGAGACCTCGGCAATATAGAACTGCCCATCCAGTTCATGGCCGGCAAGGAACCCAACCGGCTCGTCACGTTCGTCGACAGCCACCCACAGGGTTCCCTCCCGGCACAGCCCCGTCAGGACGGCGGGCTCCATGGTATCCCCATCTGCAAGCCATGCCAGACCGACGTCCCGAAACAGGGATGCGGCGGAGCGCTCGATCGGTCCGAGTTTGCCCAAATCGTCTGGCCGCGCCGGACGAATCAGGTGTGGAGAAGGGATCACTCCACGGTCACGGATTTGGCGAGATTGCGCGGCTGGTCCACATCCTTCCCCATGAAGACCGCCGTATGATAGGCGAGCAGCTGGATCGGAACCGCGTTGATGATCGGCGCTACGATGGGATGCACGGACGGCATCACGATGGTGGCCATGGTGTCGAGACCGCTCTCCAGGGCGCCCCGCTCGTCCGTAATCAGGATGATGCGGCCGCCACGGGCTGCGACTTCCTGCATGTTGGAGACTGTCTTCTCGAAGATGTTGTCGTGCGGCGCGATCACGATGACGGGCATCGTCTCGTCGATGAGCGCGATGGGTCCGTGCTTCAGCTCGCCGGCCGCATACCCTTCCGCGTGGATGTAGGAGATTTCCTTGAGCTTCAATGCGCCTTCCATGGCCAGAGGATAGGACGTGCCTCGACCCAAGTAGAGCACGTCCTTGGCCTTGGAGAGTTCACGGGAGAGAACCTCGATCTGATGCTCCCGCTTGATCGCCTCGGTGATCTGCCCCGGCACGGCGATTAGGGCATTCACCAGCTGTCTCTCGTCCTCGGTGCTCAGCGTCCCCCTTGCGCGGCCGGCTGCAATGGCGAGCGACAGAAGCACCGTGAGCTGGCAGGTGAAGGCCTTGGTCGAGGCGACGCCAACCTCGACGCCGGCTAGGGTCTGCGCGACCACATTGCTCTCGCGGGCCATGGTCGAGGTCGGCACGTTCACCACGGAGAGGGTATGCTGCTTCTCGGCCGTGGCGTAGCGCAGGGACGCCAGGGTGTCCGCCGTCTCGCCCGATTGCGACACGAAGAGAGCCAGGCCGCCAGGCTCCAAAGGTGCCTCCCGGTAACGGAACTCGGACGCGACATCGATCTCAACCGGAATGCGTGCCAGACGCTCGAACCAGTACTTGGAGATCAACCCCGCCAGATAGGCCGTGCCGCAAGCGGAGATCGAGATGCGATTCAGGCTCTTAAAGTCGAAGGGCAATTCGAAAGGCAGCTCAACCCGTTCGCCTGCGAAGTTGACGTAATGCGCGAGTGTGCGCCCGACCACCTCCGCCTGCTCGTGGATCTCCTTGGCCATGAAGTGGCGGTAGTTGCCCTTATCGGCCATGAAGGATCCGGCCGGGATCTTGTGCCGGGGACGATGCACGGAGCGCCCGGACTCATCGTGAATATCCGCCCCTCTATGGCTCAGGATCGCCCAGTCGCCGTCTTCGAGGTAGACGACCTCGTCCGTAAACGGCGCCAGCGCCAGTGCGTCTGACCCGAGATACATCTCGCCCTGACCGTAGCCGATGGCGAGAGGAGCGCCGTGGCGCGCTCCGATCAGCAGATCCTCCTCACCGGAGAACAGAAACCCCAGCGCAAAGGCACCGCGAAGGCGCGGCAGGGTCACGGCCACCGCTTCGATGGGCCCACGACCCTGGTGGATCTCGTAGGTGACGAGTTGGGCCACCACTTCGGTATCGGTTTCGGTCTCGAACCGGATTCCCTTGGCTTCCAGGCCCGTCTTGAGTTCGCGGAAGTTCTCGATGATGCCGTTATGGACCACTGCCAGCTTGTCGGTGGCATGCGGGTGAGCGTTGGTCTCGTTGGGCTTGCCATGGGTGGCCCAGCGGGTATGGCCGATGCCGATAATCCCGGAGAGCGGGGCTTGGGAGAGCTTGGTCTCGAGATTGCGCAGCTTGCCCTCGGCACGCCGTCTGTCGAGGCGCCCCTCCTCCAGGGTCGCCACGCCGGCGGAGTCGTAACCACGGTATTCAAGCCGCTTGAGCGCCTCCACGATCTGCTGCGCCACAGGCGTTTTCCCAATGATCCCAACAATCCCGCACATATCGATAAGCTTCCTTTCGCAACGCGACCAACGCTACGCTTAACGCCTCTCATACAGAGGCGGCCCCCCGGGGCAGAATCAACTTGCGTAACCTAATGTGACAGCTGCGCTTACTTCCGCTTGGCCGCCTCGGCTTTTTCCCGGAACGAGATGGCCCAGCCTTCCTTGATCGTCTGACGTCCGCGACCGAGGCCGAGGGCATCGTCGGGGATATTCTCCGTAATGACGGAGCCGGAGCCGACGAAGGCTCCCCTTCCGATAGTGATGGGAGCCACAAGCGAAGAGTTGGACCCGATGAAGGCCCCCGCGCCGATCTCGGTCCTGTACTTGCCGAACCCATCGTAATTGCAGGTGATGGTGCCGGCCCCGATGTTCGCCTCAGCCCCTACGCTCGCGTCGCCAAGATAGGTCAGATGGCTGACCTTGGCTCCCGCCCCCACGTCCGTGTTCTTGATTTCCACGAAGTTCCCGACCTTGGCCTTGGGACCGATGGCCGCGCCGGGACGCAGGCGCGCGAAGGGTCCCACTCCGGCGCCGGAGGCGATCCGCGCGCCCTCCAGATGGCTGAAGCTGTGGACTATCGCTCCCTCCTCGACCACGACGCCTGGACCGAAGACCACATGCGGCTCGACCACAACATCCTGCCCCAGCCGGGTGTCGTGGCTGAAATAGACCGTCTCCGGGGCGACCAGCGTGACGCCGGCGGCCATCGCGGCCTGGCGCAGCCTGTCCTGGATCATGCGCTCGGCGGCTGCAAGCTGAGCCCGATCGTTGACCCCATGCACCTCCTCCTCCGGCACGACGGCAATCGCCGTCCTGTGGCCAAGGCTGCGGGCGATCTCGACGATGTCGGTGAGATAATACTCGCCCTTGCAGTTCCGGTTCTCCACGCGGTCGAGGAGAGCCAGAGCCAGATCGCCTCGGATGGCCATCAGCCCGCCGTTACACAGGGTAATGGCCCGCTCTGCCTCGCTGGCATCCCTGTGCTCGCGAATCGCCAGGAGCTCGTCGCCCGAGGTGATGAGGCGGCCATAGCCCGTCGGGTCCTTAGCCTCGAAACCCATGGCGACCACAGCTGCCCCCTCGGCCAGGGGAGCCCTCAGCCTGGTGAAGGTCTCGGGCAGGATCAGGGGCGTATCGCCAAAGGCGATGATCACATCGTCGGCGGGCTGCGCCAACGTCTCCCGGGCGCTCAGAACCGCATGGGCGGTTCCGAGCCGGTCATTTTGGACGAAGATCCGGGCCTCGGCCGAGACTTTCTGAACCTCCTTGGCGACGTCCTCACGGTCAGGACCGATCACGACTGCGGTCCCGGTTGCGCCCGCCTGGGCAAGAGCCGCCAGCACGTGTGCCAGCATGGAGCGGTTGGCAACCCGATGCAGGACCTTGGGCTTTGCGGACTTCATCCGGGTGCCTTCACCTGCCGCGAGCACGATGGCGAGGCAGCTCCGGGATGACGGTTGGGCGGTGTGAGGCGATGTCATGTAGTTTCAATCCGGTAAGGTTCTGCGGTGCAGCTAAATCAGAAGAGGTAGATCGGCAATCGTTTCATGGGCAATCAGGCAGTTTTCCCAATGGCCGCGTTTACTTCGTGCTCATGATTGACGATATGTATAGGGCATTCCACTTGTCTGGCTGAAGAGCCTTCGTTTACGCAAGAGTATCACTGTGCCGGTTCAGCCAAGGGGTCCATCCCCCTTCCATCCTCGCCGGCGCGACATGCTGGCTTACATCGGTGCCTCCGTCGCCGGGCTGGCATACGCGCCGTCCCTTAGAGCTCAAACACCTCAAGAGACGATTTCCGCGAGGATGGGAGAGAATCAGAGGTTCGATCCGGCGGTGGTCGTAGACATCGCGCGCCAGCTTTCCAGGAAACCGTTTGCTGCACCCCCGAACGACCTGCCGGACGTCTTCGCAAATTTGAACCCGGAGCAGTATGGAGCGATCCGCTACACTCAACCGCCGATCTGGAGTTCCGAAGCGCGCGGGATTGCCATCGAGCCGCTCCATCGCGGATTCGTCTTCCGGGATGCGGTCGAACTTTTCATCGTCGAGGACGGGGCGGTTCGCCGGATCGGCTACAATCCCTCACAGTTCGACTTCGGTCGGATCAATCTGCCGAACAACCTCGCCGACATCCGCTATTCAGGGTTCCGGCTGATCGCACAGGTGGGCAACGGCAAGCCTTTCGACTTCGCCGTGGTGCAGGGCGGCACCTTCTTCCGGGCCCTCGCCCGCGGACAGAACTATGGTGCCATCGCGCGGGCGCTGACCTTGCGTCCGGCCGAGGCCCGCGGCGAGGAATTTCCGGTCTTCCGGGCCTTCTGGCTCGAGCGCCCGGCCGTCGGCAGCAACAGCATCACCATCCACGGCGTACTCGATTCCGATTCGACGACCGGAGCGGTCCGCATGACCTTCCGCCCCGGCGACATGACCATCGTCGATGTGGAGACCACCCTGTTCCCTCGCGTCAACCTGGAGCACGTTGGCCTGGGAGGCCTCGCCTCCACGTATCTTTATGGACCTAACGATCTGATCAATACGGACGATATTCGGCCCGCCGTCTACGAGTCCTCCGGGCTCCAGATGCTGAACGGCTCTGGGGAATGGCTGTGGCGCCCGCTTCAGAACCCGGAGACACTTCAGATCTCCGCATTCGTGGACAACTCTCCCCGCGGCTTCGGCCTGCTTCAACGGGAGCGCTCCTACGAGGCTTTCCAGGATGACGACCAGCGCTTCGAGCGTCGACCCAGCGTCTGGATCGAACCACTGGGGGATTGGAGTCAGGGCAGCGTGCAGCTGCTGGAGATCCCGACCGACGCCGAGATCAACGACAATATTCTTGCTTACTGGCGCCCGAGGGCGCCCATGGCGGCAGGCTCCGAGGTCGCCCTCGCCTATCGGCAGTACTGGGGCTGGAATGCTCCGGAGCGGCCGCCCCTCGCGACGGTGACGCAGACCCGCTCGGGCCGGGGCAGCGGAGGCCGCCGGCGGCGGTTCACGGTCGACTTCCTTGGCGATATGCTTGGCGAAAACCTGCCGGCGGACCTAAGATCCGTCTTAACCGTTGGCCCTGGAACGTTCCAAAACCTCAAACTTTTGCCATATCCGGAGAGAAAGACAGTACGTGTCGCATTCGAGCTTGACCCGGGCAACGAAAACGCGTGTGAGATGCGCCTGATCCTAGAAGCAGGCGGGAAACCGATTAGCGAGACATGGCTGTATCGTTGGACACCGTAAGTCACGATTCGAATCCGAATGTAGCCGCCCTTGAGCGGCCTGCGGCCGCTATGCCTCCCGAAAAGCACCTGGACATGCCGACCCAATCGCTCCGGCGCTGGTCGGCCTCCGAGGAGCGCAAACCGGTTCTGAAGCACCCCAAGCTGGGAACCTGGCTTGCCCGCCTCTTCGTGTTCGGCGGTGGTCTGTTGCTTACGGCCTACGGCACCTGGGAGATGTATCAGGTGGTGTCGGTGAGCCGCACCACGGCCCTTCAGTGGGTCCTCGTCGGCCTCTTCACCGTCAACTTCTCGTGGATTTCCGTTGCCTTCACCAGCGCCCTGCTGGGCTTCCTGGCCCTGCTCCGCCGCCCGGGGCATCGGGGGCAGCTGCCTTCATCGCTTGAGCATAAGACCGCAATCGTCATGCCGGTCTATAACGAGCAGACGGACCGGACCTTCGCAGCCCTTGAGGCGATCTACGAATCTGTACACGCAACCGGGCTTGGGGACAGCTTCGACTATTTCATTCTCTCCGACACCACCAATCCCGATGCCTGGGTTGCGGAGGAGAGAGCGTTCCTCGCCCTGAAGGAGCGCCTCGGGCCCGGTGCGCGGTTCTATTATCGCCATCGGCAGAAGAATCATCACCGCAAGGCCGGCAACATCGCCGACTTCGTCTCCCGCTGGGGCGGGCATTTCGAGCACATGCTTGTGCTCGATGCCGACAGCCTCATGACTGGTGAGTGCATCGTGCGTCTGGCAGCCGCCATGGAGGCCGATCCGGATGCCGGCATCATCCAGTCCCTGCCGCTCATCATCAACCGCAACACCCTCTTTGCCCGCCTCCAGCAATATGCCGCCCGCGTCACCGGTCCGGTGATCGCCATGGGCCTTGCGGTCTGGATGGGCCGCGACGGCAATTACTGGGGCCACAATGCCATCATCCGCACCAGGGCCTTCGCGGCCCATGGCGGGCTGCCGGACCTGAAGGGCAAGCCGCCCTTCGGCGGCCATATCCTCAGCCACGATTTCGTCGAGGCCGCCCTGCTCCGCCGGGCCGGCTGGTCGGTCTACATGCTGGCCGACCTGCAGGGTTCCTATGAGGAGAGCCCGCCTTCCCTCATCGACCTGTCGGCCCGCGACCGGCGCTGGTGCCAGGGCAATCTCCAGCACATGCGGGTGGTAACCGCGAAGGGCCTGAAGCTTCCGACGCGGCAGCACTTCGCTACCGGCATCATGTCGTATCTCGCTTCGCCGTTTTGGCTGTTCCAGCTGATCGTCGGCATCGCCCTTGTCCTGCAGACGACATACATCCGGCCTGAATATTTCGCCCGCGACTTCCGCCTCTACCCGATCTGGCCCCGGTTCGACCCCGAGCGGGCTCTGTGGCTCTTCGCGTTGACCATGGGCATCCTGCTGGCGCCGAAGCTCTTCGGCCTGATGCTGATGCTCGTTCGAGGCAGCGACCGGCGTGCGTCCGGAGGCGGCGTCCGGCTGATCATCTCCTCGACGATCGAGATCATCCTGTCGGCACTTCTGGCCCCGATCCTCATGCTGATCCAGTCTGGTTCGGTGTTCCAGATCCTGCTTGGACGCGACACGGGCTGGCAGCCGCAGCGCCGCGACGACGGCTCCATTCCGTTCAAGGACATCGTCCGCCGGCACCGGGCCCATACGGTTCTCGGAGCCCTTGCCGGTCTCTCCGCCTTCATGATCGCCACCTCCCTCTTCCTGTGGATGTCGCCGACGATTATTGGTCTGCTGCTGGCGATCCCTCTGTCATGGCTCAGCGGCCAGCTCGGAGCGGGTCTTGCCCTGAAGCGGCTTGGGCTCCTCAGGACACCCGAGGAGCACCAGCCTCCGGCTATCGCCACCCGCGCCAACGAACTCCAGGCCCGCAACGTCACTTTCGGCTTCGACGACGCCGACAGCCTCAGGGCCATCTACGAGGATCCGATTTTGAGGGAGCGCCACATCGAGATGCTTCCGCCGGCGCCGCCCCGCAAGCGCGGCATCATCGAGACCGAGCGCGCTCTCGCGGAGGCCAAGCTGGTCGATGCCGAGACTATCGACGATGCGGTGAGCTGGCTCCACAGTAAGGAGCGGATGGTCGTGCTCCACGATCGGGCGCTGATCGACATGCTGGTGCACCTGAAGCCCAAGCCTGCAGAGGCGCAAGCGGCGGAGTAGCTGGGCTCAGCCAGGTCCCTAGGCCCTTGCTTCCACCCCGACCAGCGCCGATGTGCTTTCAGCATCTCCGGCCACCTCGCTCAAAACCCAGTCTCGAAAAGCCTCGATCTTGGCGGAGCGCCTTCTCGCCTTTGGGTAGACCAGCCAGTAGCCCCGCTCGGACGTGGCGAGCAGGTCGAAGGGTTGGACGAGGCGACCTGCCGCAAGATCCCCTGGGAAGAAATAAGGGTTGATCAAGGCGAACCCCTGCCCTGCCATGGCGGCCATGCCCTCGAACTGCTGAGCCCCGAGATTGTTGTCGGGGCGTTGAGAGGGATCGAAGTCCAGCACGCCTGCCGCACTGAACCAATCCTGCCACCACGGATCACTCGGCGAGATGATCGGGAATCTGAGGATGTCCGAAGGATCCTTGAGGGTGACGCCCCTTATCAGCTCGGGGCTGCAGACAGGGGTGAACAGGTTTGGAAACAGCAGATGCGCCTCCAGGCCGGGCCAGTTGCCGTTCCCGCTCCTGATCGCCACGTCGAAGTCACTCTGGCCGAAATCCACCACCTGCCCTGAGACACTGATCTGAACGGCAATGTCGGGACGAAGCTGCTGAAAGCGACCCAGCCGTGGAACCAGCCAATTGGACGCAAATGTCGTGAGTGTCGAGATCGAGAGAACGGATTGAGCCGTCGCTTCGATGCCTGCAAAAGCCGTGCGCAATGCTTCGAACGCCTCGGTCACGGCAGGAGCAAGCTGCCGCCCTTTTGCCGTCAGGGTGACATGGCGCGGCAGGCGTACGAACAGGGGCGCGCCGATCCGATCCTCAAGGATCTTGATCTGGTAGCTCACCGCGGCCTGGGTCATGCCCAGCTCCTCGGCTGCTCGGGTGAAGCTCTGATGCCGTGCCGCCGCCTCGAAGACTCTGACGGCGCTCATGGGTGGCAGTTTCGATGGCAGCTTTGGCATGGTTGATCCATAAGGCTGCCTTATGCCAGCCCATTGGCATTTGCTTTGTCAAGCTCCTGAAACAGGAGCACCTTATGGATGCTTGATCGAGGGCGCTGGAAGCCCTCTGACGCAACAATCGGTAGGCTGTCATGAGGTACGAAGAGACTCGCCGCCTGCGCGGCATCGAGGGCGCTTGGCTGCGCCTGAAACTCTGGTTTCGTCCGGCTTTCCCGCGGCACGATTCGCTGGTTTCGGATCTAAGCCAACTGTCTGACCATGAGCGGCGCGACATCGGACTGCCCGATCCGGTCCGCTACATGGACTGGCGCACCCTGAAGGACCAGAAGTAGCTTTCGGGATCAGGAGGTCAGGCGACTCGGCTTGAGCTCACCGCTCTGCTCGAGGAGGGAATGTCCCGTGGAGGCGATATGGGCCTCGATGCGCTTCAAGTCTCGTACGATGTCGAGCTGCAGAGTGCTCGTATCTCCCACAGTCCTGCCCGACCTGAGCTGATCGAGATGCTTCTGTGCCACGGCGCGCTCGAGATCGCGGAACCGCTCCTTCTCGGAGACAAGTCTTCGGGCGGAGCCGATGTCCTGGAACATGAGGACGGATGCGGCCAGCTGCAGGTGCTCCAGCAGCTTGGCGTGCATGCTGGTGATGTCGTCCAGGCTGTCCTTCGGAAGGCGCAGATGGTTCTTGATGCGCTTGGCGGCGAGCTCCATCAGGTTCTTGTCGATGATGTCGCCCACGTGCTCCAGGTTGATGGCGAAGGCGAGAATGTCCGAGAGGCGCTTCGCTTCCGTCTCGTTCAAGGCTTCATGGTTGATAGAGCTCAGGTAGCGCCTGATGGCGCTGAACAGCCGATCGAGCACGTCATCAGTCCGGCTGACCTGATCGACGCGGCTGATGTCGTCTTCCCGGAAGAGGTCCTGCGAACTGCGCAGCATCGATTCGACCGTATCGACCATCCGCAGAACCTCACGGGCTGCGTTGGACAAGGCGACTGACGGGGTATCCAGGGCATCCTTGTCCAGGTATTGCGGCACGCCGGGATCCGAGGCCTGGAGCTTTTCCGGGAAAGCCCTGACCAGCAGCTTCGCAATCCACGGCAGGGGCAGGATGAAGACGGCGGCCAACACGACGTTGAAGATCGTATGAAAATTCGCCGCCACCCGGGATGGGTTCGGATCGAACGCTGCCATAGCGGAGAGGATCGGGTCGATCAGGGGAATGGCTACGGCACAGCCGACGACCCGGGTGGCCAGGTTGCCGACCGGGACCCGGATTTTCGCCGGATCACCCCCCATGGCTTCGAGGAAAGGGTTTAGCGCGCTGCCGAGATTGGCGCCGAGCACCATCACCAGAGCCGCGGCCGGTCCGACGACACCGGCCGCTGCCAGGGACATGATCAGCAGCATCGCGGCGACGCTGGAATGGGCCATCCATGCGAAGAAGGCCGAGAGAAGCACGAGGATCAGCGGGTCGGACGCAATGGACGCAAGGAGTTCCTTGAGAACGACCGATCCCTCGATCAGATGGACCGTTTCGCTCAGGAGGTGGAGCGACAGCAGCATCAGACCGAGCCCGATGGCTACGCGACCGAGATCCTTGACGCGGCTCGTCTTTCCGCGCCTGAAGGCCATGAAGCCCCCGAAGATGAGAATTGGAAAGATCAGGGAAACATCGAAGGAGAGAACCTGCACGATCAATGTCGTGCCGACATTCGCTCCGAGCATCACCGCGAGAGCCGGCACGATGTCCACGGCTCCGCCCGCGGTGAACGAAGCGACCATCAGGGCCGTCGCCGTGCTGCTTTGGAGGACGGTCGTGACGCCGACACCCGCCAGGAAAGCCTGGAGGCGCGTTCTCAACGCCATGCCAAGTATCCAGCGCAGATCGCTGCCGAAAGCGCGCTGCACTCCGCTGTTGACCATGGTGATGCCCCAGAGAAGCAGGGCAATCTCACCGAAAAGGTGGATCAGGACGGACGTTGCAGACATTCAGCCCTCGATGATCGGAAAAGACGGCACAATCGCTCTGCTTATCGGGCAAAAGCCAAGATCGCAATAAGGTTGCCGGCTAATAATGAGCGTGCGGAGCATGGGAGTCACGATATTTCGGCGGATGAGGCGGATGTGGAGGCACGGGGGTTGTGAGCGAATGCCTAGCCCATTTTTGGGTAATGGGTTCAAAGATTTGAGCCTGCGTACCCTCTCGGAGCGGCCCAATGTAGATGTGGAACAATTTGGCTACTCCGAACGCATGCTCTCATCCCCAAAATGACGTCTGCTCTTTTCCACAATTAGCCGGTACGCATGATTATCCGACACGGCCAAGTCTTGAGGGTCGCTTTCTTGATGGACAGTATCTCACTGGTGAGTATGCGAGGGTGTGAGATGGGTTTGGACGATCCATTTCCGATTGAGAAGTGCTCCGGCCGCGTCCGGGGAGCCATACTGGCAGAGTTCCAGGGCCGCTGTCCTACGATCCGTGAGGTGGCCAGCATCTCCGATGCCCAATGGCTGACGGTGCCGAATATCGGCCCGACAACATTGGAGGAGTTGCGCAGCATGACGCAACAACCTTCAATTGAGACCGAAAGCACCTCTGCTGCCGTCATGCAGGATGGCGAACTTCTGTCCCGGTTGAACCGGCTGCAAAGGGAGCTGAGTATTCTCGTTGGGGAAATCCGGGCACGACTGAACGCCACTTCCTCCAGAAGAAATACCCCCAGGTAAAGTGGATTTCGTACATCAAGGAATTTTGTCCGGATCCGCTCAGGAAGACGATCTCGGCGTTGCGACACTCCAGACAACCAATGTTACCTTATTGTCTAGATGGAATGTAATCCTTGTCTAATCTCATCTTGACCGGGCTACCGGAAACTTAAGCAGTGATTGACTTTACGTCATGGAAGGAGTTGATAGTCCCCAAAATATCGAGTGGCTTGCTCTGGCTTCACTGCGCCGGCCCACTCTGGTCTGGGGGCAAGTTGAATGTCTGGCGTCGTTCGGGCGATCGAGTTCATCATCAACAAGGATGAACTGGTCGGAAATTCCGGTTCCGTGTACGAAATCGGGACTCCTGCGGTTAATTTTCTCATAGAGCAACTGGCGGACAGCACGCTTCGGTTGACTGCATCCATCGTCGACAACGACGGTGACGCAGACAAGGATACGGCCGATCTGCGTGGCATCTTCTTCCACTTTGCGGGCATTGACGACAATCCCACTGATGTAGCGTGGCTGAAAGGTCTCTCGATCGTAGGATCGGGGAGCAGCGCTGCCTTCGTCACCGGGCGCGTATTCGATGCCGACGGGGTTGAAGCCGTGCCGGGCGCTGAAAACAGCGATAATATGAACGGCCGCCCCTTAACTCCTTACGATGCGGGAATTGGAATCGGCACGTCCGGCATCGGCCGCGACGACGTCAAGACGATCACCGTCATCATCGACCATGCCACTGACAACCTCACTCTTGAGCATCTGGCGCTGCAGGGCTTCGGCGCGCGCCTCATGAGTGTCGGTGAGGATGGCACCAAACGCGACGACAGCCTCAAGCTTTGGGGCCTGGCACCGGCCGCGCCACCCGTTACAACCCCGCCGGCACCGACCGGCTCCCTCTCGGGACGTGTCTGGCTCGATCTCGACAAGGATGGAGTCCAGGACGACGCTAGCAAAGAAACCGGTCTGCCGAATATCGAGGTCAAGCTCATCGATTCCAGCGGCAAGATCGTCTCGACCGTCATGACGGACGGCAACGGCGAGTATCAGTTTAAAGACTTGTCCTTTGGCACTTACGACGTTCTATTCGGCAAGGGCTCCGACGGGACATATCTGTTCACCCTGCGGAGTGCCGGCTCGGATGGAACGCGCGACAGCGACGCAGACGCGGCCGGTCGCGCGAGCTCCTACAAGATCGATGAGACGACGAGGCATGTCACAGCCGTCGACGCCGGGCTGTCCAAGGTTGAAGTCCAACCTCCTGTAGTTGTTCCTCCCCAGGAGATCGGAAACGACGACCTCATCGAAGCTGGCGACCACGACGACTTCATTCATGGTGGCCGCGGCAACGATGAGATGCAGGGCGAAGGCGGCAACGACACGATCTACGGCGGCACGGACCGTGGCGAGATTGCCTGGAATCCCGGCAACGGAAAGCTGAACAAGGTTCTCATCGGCGACAACCTCTACGCCAACGACGGTCAGGATACCTACCGCTACGCCAAGGGCGATGGCGTTGATATGATCTGGGATTTCAGGCCAGGTGACGATGTCATCGAGCTCTCAGGCTATTCTCTCAAGGACATCAAGGCCACTTGGGTCGGCAAGGTTGCTAACTGGATCGATACCCCGAAGCATAACAAGCTGGCATTGGTGTTCAGCGACGGTGGGGCCATCGTCTTCAACGACTACTCGGGACTGGACGGCAGTTCCGCCACAGCCATCAAGCTCGGTGACGGAGCGGTGGTCAAATTCGCGGATCTGATCGCGATGGGAGGCCGCAAGCCGGCGGAGCTCGAAGTCAACGATGAGCGGCAGGTCGCCTTTCGCAAGTACGAGTGGCGGGATATCGGCAAGGGTCAGAACGGCTATGGCGGCAATGACCGGGACAAGCTGATCGGCGCGGACGGAGACGACAATCTCTACGGCAACGAGGGCGTAAATGGCCTGAGCGGCAAAGAGGGCAACGATCAGCTGTTCGGTGGCAACACCCGAGACGTGATGATCGGCGGAACCGGCGACGACATCGGCTACGGCAATGGCGGCGATGACCTGATCGTTGGCGGCGCCGGCTCCGACAGGCTCTACGGCACGGGCGGCGTGGACTACATCTTCGGCGACGAGATGCCGGACGGGTTCGTTCTGCCTTCCACCTTTGCCGGCGATCTCATCTGGCTGCAGGAAGAGAAGACGCTCGTCACCTCCTCCAGCATGACCCTCGCAAGCAATGTCAGCAACATCACCGCCAGCGGCACAGTCGCCCTCAGCCTCACCGGCAATCATCTGAACAACGTGATGATCGGTAACTCCGGCAAGAACGTGATCGCGGCTGTCGAAGGCGACGACGTCGTTTTCGGCGGCTATGGCAACGACACCCTGTCGGGAGGCTCCGGCAAGGACAAGTTCGTGTTCGACGGAAAGATGGGAAGTTCTACGACCGACCGAAAGGTAAACTTCGACACGATCACTGACTTCAAGGCGAAGGACGACAAGTTCCACCTTGACGATGCCGTGTTCAAGAAGCTCGGCAATGGGTCGCTCGACAAGCCGTCGCAGCTGAACAAGAACTTCTTCACCGTCGGCGCGGTGTCCAAGGACAAGAACGACTACCTGATCTACAACAAGGCTGCGGGCATTCTATCCTATGATGCGGACGGTTCCGGCACGAAGTTCAAGGCCGTCGAATTCGCCAAGATCGACGCGGGCATCAACCTGAAATACAGCCACTTCTACGTGATCTGACGGTCCGAGAAACCTTCATGGACCATACAACAAGGGGCGCCGCAGCCATTGTGCGCACCTTGTCATGTGAATGCCTGCCACCAAAGAGTCTCGTCAGACGGAGAAGATCAGCACGGCGCGAGTTCCCGCGTGCTGGCGGTCGAACTCTATGGCAGACTGCAGATTGGACGCCATGGCTCTCACGATCTTGGTGCCAAGCCCGCTTCCCTGCACTTCTCCGTCACCCGTCCAGCCGATGCCGTCATCCTCAACGACAAGAACGACCTGCTCGCCGCAGGACGATAGGGCAACACGGATGTCGCCGGATGCACCTTCCGGGTAGGCGTACTTGAAGGCGTTGGTGACAAGTTCCGTCACGATGACGCCAACCGAAACGGCTTTATCGGTCGGAATAGAAATCGGTTCCGCCAGAACCCGGATGGTATGCACGCGACCAGCGGCCCGCATGGCACCTTCCAGTTCCTCAATCAGCCCCTCCAGATAAGTATCCATCTCCACGAAGCGTACATCGTTGGAGGTGTAAAGCCGGCGGTGAATCTGTGCGATGGCCGTGATACGGCTTTGGGTTTCGGTCAGAGTATCCTTGGCGACCGTGTCGCTCCCGAGCGCCCTCTCCTGCATGGCAACGAGGGAAGCGACAAGCTGCAGGCTGTTGGCAACGCGGTGGTTGACTTCGCGCAGGAGCATTTCCGCCCGTTCCCGCGCCTCGCGCATCTGCCGTTCGGCAGCTTCCTTCTCGCGTCTGAGGCGTGCCGCCGCAAGCGCCTGTTCGGCAGCTGTGCGGAGGAGGTCGAGAAAGACCCCGCCAACGTCCTTTATGACATAGTCCGCAGCACCTGCCTTGAGAGCGGCAACCGCGATCCGGCCCTCATCGGCGCCGGTCACATAGACCACGGGCGGAGGATCGGAGAGCTTATGGATTTCGGTGAGGACCTCCAGTCCCTCCTTGTCGGGCATGAAGTGATCCAATGCGATTACGTCGAAGCGCTCTGCGGCGAGCTGGTTGAGCCCTTCGTCGCCGCTCGTCGCGTGCCTCACCTGGAATCCATGACGTGAAAGGGTCCGCTCGACGAGCCGACCAAGTCCACGGTCGTCATCAATATACAGAAGCCGGATCGGCTGGCCGGCTGTATCGCTCTCGATCATAGCGACTCGGGAACCTGAATGACCGACAGGAAAAGTCCCAGCTGACGTATCGCCTGGGAAAACGATTCGTATTCGACCGGCTTCGTGATGTAGACGTTGGCGCCGAGATCATAGCATCGCTGGATCTCGCGCTGGTCATCGGTGGTCGTGAGCACAACCACCGGTGCGCGTTTCAACTTCTCGTCGGCTTTCAGCTTGATGAGAATGTCCACCCCGTTCATGTCCGGCAGGTTCAGATCCAGCAGAACGAGGAACGGCCCTGCATTGCGAACGTCTTCGCTGAACAGGTGCTCCAGGGCGCTCGTCCCGCTCGCAAAGGTCCTGATCTCGTTGCAGACTCCTGCGCGGCGAATGTTCTTCTCGATCAGGCGGGCATGCCCCTCATCGTCTTCGACCATGATGATGGTGACAGGTTGTTGCTGGGGCACTAGGCGGCTTCCGAAGTCATGCTGATGTATTTTGGCATAACGACTCTGAAGGTCGAGCCCTCATGCAGTCGCGACGACACGGTAATCGTCCCGCCGAGCCTTCGCACGAGCGCACGCACATGCGCAAGCCCGATGCCCTCCCCCTGCTGGTCCTGCACTCCGGATCGACGGAACAGGTCGAAGATCCGCTCGAAGTCCTTGGGGTCGATTCCACGCCCGTTGTCCTGAATTTCGTATTCGACATCGATACCCAGCTCCCTGCCACGCACCTCGATCCGGCCCGCACGGCTCGGGTCGAGATACTTGACGGCATTCTCGATCAGGTTCCCGAATACCTGCTCGATTGCGAGGCGGTCGCTCGTAAGATCGGGAACGCTTTCGATGAGGAGTTGCGCGCCGCGCTCCTGGAGCTGATGTGCGACGCTTTGGCGCTGGGTTTCCAACAACTGGCGCATGGTGAGCGGCTCCGGCATGAGCACGCGCCTGCCCTCGCGGGACAGTTTGAGAATGGCGTTGATCAGCTTGTCCATCTTGACGGTTGAGGATCGTATGAACCCCATCGCCTCCGGCAGGTCCGTCTCGACAGCCGTGCGGGCTTCCGGCGTGACCAGACGGGGAGCCTTCTCGAGAACGTCCCGATAGAAGCGCTCCACTTCGACCTGCGCAGCCTCTAGTTCGCTCGTGAAGCCCATCACGTTCACGAGAGGTGCCCTGAGATCGTGGCTCACGATATAGGCAAAGCGCTGGATCTCGTCATTTGCCTCATCGAGTTCAGCCACGCGCTCGGCGAGCATCGACGCCAGCCGGCGCGTCTCCTCCTGGGCCTGCTTGAGGTCATGGATGTTTGTGCAGCTGCCGTACCATCGAACGATGCGCCCCTTGTCGTCGCGCAGCGGCTGAGCCCGCCCCAGAACCCAGCGATACTCGCCGGAGCGATGCCGAAGCCGGTATTCGATATGGTATGGCTCCCCCGTTTCCAGACATTGGCGCCAGACGCCCCAAGCCCGGTCCTGATCCTCTGGATGGAACATGCCGCTCCATTCCTCGCCGTCGGTCGTGCCTTCAGGAACGCCTGTAAACTCGTACCAGCGCTGATTGTAATAGTCGTGGAAGCCGTTCGGCTGCGTTGCCCAGATCATCTGGTCGATGGAGTTGGCAATCACGCGAAAGCGTTCCTCGCTTTCGCGTAAGGCCTCTTCATTTCGCTTCTGCTCGGTCACGTCGTGACCCTGGACGAAGATACCGGACACCTTGCCTTCAGGATCGAAGATCGGCTGGTAGACGAAATCGAGAAAGCGCTCCTCGGGGGCACCGCCGGAGATTGGCTCAAGGACGATCCTGATGCTCCGTCCAACGAAGGGCTGCCCACTCTGATGCACGCGGTCCAGCAGGGACATGAAGCCCTGATCGACGACCTCGGGCAGAGCCTCCCGAACGGTCTTCCCCACGATGTTCTCACGGCCAACCAGCCGCAGATAGGCGGCATTGGCCATCGTGAAAACATGATCCGGACCGCTGAGGGCTGCCATGAATCCGGGAGCCTGTTCGAACAGGCCGCGCAGATGCTGCCGTTCCTCCGTCAGGGCCTGATTTGCCTCCTGCACCGCCTGCGCCCGGCGAAACATGTCTGTCTCGATCAGGACGGATGGTCCTGCCGACAAGCCAGAGCTCCGCGCCAGAGCCCTCAGACGCTGAAGCTCCGTCACATCGACCGTGTGCTGCAGGATGAAGGTCATCTCTCCAGCATGATTGATGAGCGGCGTATGGGTCGCGCTCCAGAAGCGCTCCTCGAAACCTTGGCCGTTGGGCAGCGAGATGGCGTATTCGATCAGCGGCAGATGGTCGGCCGCCTTCTCGCGAATGACCTTCTCGAAGGAATTCCGCAATTGGCGATGGCTCGGCGAGTCCGGATCGCTGGGGAAGGCCTCGAACATGTCGCGCCCGATAAGATCGTCCCGCTCCCGCATGGTGACTTTCAGATAGGCGTCGTTCATCCCGACGATCTTGAGGGAGAGGTCCAGCAGCACGTATGGATTGGGAGATGCGCTGAAGAGAGCTTCGAAATTGATTGTCTTCAAGAACTTACGCTGGACAGCAGCCAGCCTCCCTGTGTCATGCCGGGCGGAGCTAGTCCCTATCTAGGCACTCGGCTGCCGAGAGCCATGGGACCGGCCAAGGACGGTCATCCCTGTGACCGATCGGACACTCCCGGCGAGGGACGAGCCCAGGGCTCACCCGCCTGCATGCCGGCGGCGGGGCGCAACAAAACCTTGACCACAGGCGTTCCGCTGCAGGGCAGACGCCCATGGCCTCCATGATAGGGGGAGCGCAGGTCAATGATGGATGGAGCGGGCACCACAGCGCCTAACCCAGGATCGGGAACATTCGCACAGCTGCAGGCCCGCCTGGCCGCCATGTTTCAGGGCTTTTCAGATCAGGACACACCCCGGACGGTCATCATCGTTCCGAGTCTGACCATGGATCGGGAGGTTCTCGCCAACATCTCGGGAGTGCATCATTACGAGGAGCGGATGCTCTGCTACCTCATGCTCCTGCGGCTGCCTCGGACGCAGATCATCTATGTGACGAGCCAGACAATCCCGGAGCCCATCATCGATTATTACCTGCATCTGCTGCCGGGAATTCCGGCACAGCATGCCAGGAAGCGCCTCACCCTCCTCTCCTGCCATGACGGTTCGCGGACGTCCCTGACCGAGAAGATCATCGAGCGCCCCCGCCTGCAGCAACGGATCCGGGACGCCGTTACAGATCCTGCCGCCGCCTACATGATCTGCTTCAACGTCACAGAGCTGGAGCGGGACCTTGCGCTCAGCCTCGACCTCCCGATCTATGGCTGCGACCCGGACCTGTTGTCCCTGGGATCCAAGAGCGGCTCCCGGAAGATCTTCCGGGAGGCCGGGATTGCGATGCCCGAGGGCTTCGAGGATCTCTTCACGCCGGATCAGATCGCGGATGCCCTCTTCGAACTGAAGCAACGCCAGCCCGCCATCAGGCGCGCAGTCGTCAAGCTCAATGAGGGATTTTCAGGAGAGGGCAATGCAGTCTTCGCCTACGAGGAGGCACCTGAAGGACCCGAGCTGCGGAGTTGGATCCGCAGCCGTCTCACTCAACTGGCCTTCGAGGCAAAGGACATGACCTGGCAGCTGTTCGAGGAAAAGTTCTCGGTCATGGGAGGCATCGTGGAGGAGTTCATCGAAGGTGAGGTCAAGCGCTCACCCTCGGCCCAGTTCCGCATCGACCCCCTGGGGCAGCTTGAACCCGTCTCCACCCACGATCAGGTGCTCGGCGGCGACAGCGGTCAGGTTTTCCTCGGCTGCACCTTCCCGGCCGACGAGCACTACCGGCTGGAGATCCAGGAGGATGGCCTGAAGGCGGCTCGGTCACTTGCCGAGAAAGGCGTCTGCGGGCGCTTCGCCATCGACTTCCTGTCGGTTCTGGAAGGCAATGAATGGCGCCATTACGCAATTGAAATCAACCTGAGACGCGGGGGAACGACGCACCCGTTCATGATGCTCGAGTTCCTCACGGACGGCTGCTACGATCCCGCAACGGGGAACTTCGTCACCCCGGCTGGTCACCCCCGCTGCTACTATGCCTCCGACAACCTTGAATCGCCGCTCTATCGTGGCCTCTCCCCTGGCGATCTGATCGACATCGCGGCTCTCAACAGGCTGCATTTCGACGGAGCCTGCCAGAAGGGCGTCGTCTTCCACCTGATCGGCGCCCTATCGGAGTTCGGCAAGCTCGGTATCCTCTGCATTGCCCCCTCTCACGAGGAAGCAAGCGCGTTCTACCATCGTACGACCGACGTTCTTGATCGGGAGAGCGCCGCGATCTGACCCGAAGGCTCAGCCCTCGTACGTGATCTGCACCCGAGCCGCCGCCTGAGATGCCCGCCCGCGCGCCTCTTCCACTGTGCCGCCGGACGCCAGAGCGACGCCCATGCGGCGGTGCTTGCGCGTCGTTGGCTTGCCGAACAGGCGGACCTCCACGTCCGCACCACTGGAGGCGAGCTCCAGCGCCTCACGCAATCCCCCAATCGAGAATCGTTCGGCCTCACGGTCCGCCAGGATCACGGCCGAGGCGGTCGGTCCATGGAGCCGGACCGGCGGGATCGGCAGTCCCAGGACAGCGCGGGCATGGAGATCGAACTGGGAAAGGTTCTGGGACAGGAGCGTGACGAGACCCGTGTCATGAGGACGGGGCGAAAGCTCCGAGAAGATCACCTCGTCGCGGGTGACGAAGAACTCGACGCCGAAGATCCCATAGCCACCGAGGTTGTCGACAACCCTGCGAGCCATCTCCTTGGCATCATCAAGCAGCTTCTCGGTCATGGGGGTCGGCTGCCAGGATTCCTGATAATCCCCCCGCTCCTGCCGGTGTCCGATAGGCTCGCAGAAGGACACACCTTCGCGGGAGCGGATCGTCAGCAGGGTGATCTCGTATTCGAAGGCGACGAACTCCTCGACGATCACCTTCTTGCGATCGCCCCGCATGTTGGCCACGGCATCGTTCCAAGCCTGCTCCAGCTGGTCTGCCGTCCGAACGGTGCTCTGGCCCTTGCCCGAGGAGGACATGACGGGCTTGATCACGCAGGGCAGGCCCGTGTGCCCGGCTCCGGCCTTGACCTCTTCCAAGCTTTCCGCATAGCGGTACTTGGACGTGCGCAGCCCAAGCTCGGTGGCGGCGAGTTCGCGGATCCTATCCCGGTTCATGGTCAGGGATGCTGCGCGGGCGGAGGGCACCACCGTGAAGCCCTTGTCCTCGAACTCCTGCAGGACCTCCGTGCGGATTGCCTCGATCTCGGGCACGATGAAGTCGGGCCGGTGCTTCTCGATTGCACCCCTCAGAGCGTCCGCATCAAGCATGGAGAACACCTCGGCCTCATCCGATACCTGCATGGCAGGTGCGTTGGCATAGCTGTCACAGGCCACCACATGGCACCCGTACCGCTTGGCCGAAATCACGAACTCCTTGCCGAGCTCACCGGATCCGAGGAGGAGAATTTTGGCAGTGAACACGAGAATCCCTTTCGTCTCTTTTCGGGCGAGGGTGGCACTGGACGCCTCATGGGCCCGATATGGTCGAATCCCTGCCGGCCGAAAAGAGGAATCGCGATGATGCCTCGCAGAGGATAGGAATCAGGTAGGCGCTGCGTCCTGAAAACCTTTGTTCCCCGACGATTTCCACATCTCTGTATGGATCTGGTTTCTTCCAGCGGCGTTCAAGAGCATCGACGGAGTTTCAGCCTCGCTTGCGCTGAGTGCAGCCCTGCCGTCTCAACCATGCACTACGCAAACCTGAGGGTCGTGAGTTAAGGGACTGCGCAGGAGAGACCCGATGTTAGCCAAGAAAAATTCTTCGGAAACTCAGAACCGGCGCGTGACCCGTGTCGATCCCCCTGCCCTTGAGGAAGCTATTGCAGCGGCCCAGGGTCTGACGGACGACGTGGAGAGCCAGATCCAGATTGCGGCGCAGCTCATGGGAATGTCCGAGGACGAGGTCAGACCCGTGGCCATGAAGGCTGCAGTTCAGACGCCGGTCCGTCGGCCCGTCCGCTTGGCAGACCGTTTCTCCATGCCCGACCGCAATGAGGGCCCGAAGGTCGTGGTGGTGGAGCGCAAGCGTCCTCGCCTCGTCATGCCGCGATAAGAGTGTTATCCTGTTATCCCGCCCGTTGGCGCTGGCCTGATCGGCTGGCGCCTTTGCCTTTCTGATCCGCCTCTTAAGCGGGATTGCCCGACCATGGTCAAAGGTATCGTTCTCGCCTTCCTCGCTTTTGCGGTCTTCGCCTGGGGCGATGCCATCGTGAAGGCGATCGGCCATGATCTCGATCCGTTCGAGGTGACCTTCTTCGGCTATCTCATTCCATTGATCCTCTCTCCGGTCTTCATGAAGACCGGCGACAGCGTGCTCGACATCCTGCGCTGGAACAGGCCCTGGCTCATGGGTCTCAGGATATTCCTGCTCGCGGTCACGACGCCCTTGAGCGTCATCGCATTCCGGAGCCTGCCCTTTGCAGAGGCCTTCGCGCTCCTGTTCCTCATGCCCAGCCTCGTGACGGTGCTTTCCATCTTCATCCTGAAGGAGCACGTCAGGTGGCGGCGCGGCCTGGCTGTCTGTGCGGCCTTCATCGGCGTGCTGGTCATCGTCCGTCCCGGATTCAAAGAGCTCCTGCCCGGCCATGTTGCAGCCCTGAGCGCCGCATTGTGCGCAGCCGGTGGGGTCATTGCCGGCCGCATGATCGGCCAGACGGAAAAGCGGTTTACCCTGATCGGCACAGTGTTCCTGGCAACCACCCTCCTCGCCGGGGTGCTGATGATCCCGGGGTTCACTTGGCCGACGGCAGACCAGTGGATCCTGCTCCTGGCTTTTGCCGCCACAGCCTTCGTGGCGCAGGCCCTGTTCATCGTGGCGACCATGTATGCCCCGTCGGATCGCCTGGGAGCGACCCAATACAGTCAGATCCTCTGGGCCCTGGCGATCGGCGCCCTGTTCTTCGACGAGTGGCCGGACGCCCTCGCCCTGTTCGGCATCCTCATCGTGGTCGCTGCCGGCCTGTTCATCTTCGCCCGGGAGCAGACGCTCAAGCAGGGCCGTCCCGAGGCGGCACCATCTGCCGAGAGTGTGCTCCAGCCCCCCACGGCGACATCAACACCGCGCTGAGTCGGCCGCCTGTTGGCGGGGTGCGACTTCTGCCGCACCCGCGTTCACTCGGCTGCCCTGTGCCCTATGTCCCTTGAAAGGCAGTCTTTGACGCCTGGGCAGCGACCAGGGCGCAGATAGGCAGGATGGGCTTCGTGACAGGCGCGTATATCAACCGGATCGGCACGGCTGTGCCCGAGCATGACGTCCACCAGACCTTCATCGGCTTTGTCGACAACTTCCTGCACGAGCGAAAGGACAAGCTTCTTTTCAGACGCATGGTGCAACGTTCCGCCATCGAGCATCGCTACTCAACCCTAACGCCCAGCCAGAATCTGGACATCGCCGCCGATCAGGAGGGTTTCTTTCAGCCTGGGCAGTTTGCCGGGACTGCGACCCGGATGGACCGTTTCGAAACCCATGCGGTCGATCTTGCCCAGAAAGCCGTCGAGGCTATGGATTTGGGCGAGGAACTTTCCTCTCTCACCCATCTCGTTGTGGCATCCTGCACCGGCTTTACCGCTCCCGGTCTCGATCAGCAGCTGATGGAGCGGCTCGGCCTCGATCCCTCCATCGAGCGCACCATGGTCGGGTTCATGGGCTGCGCGGCGGCGGTCAATGCCTTGAAGCTGGCGCACCACATCGTCCGGTCCGAGCCCTCTGCAAAGGTGCTCGTCGTCAACCTGGAACTCTGCACGCTCCATCTCCAGGAGACCGCCGACCTCGAAGTGATCCTGGGCGCCCTGTTGTTCGGCGACGGATGCGCCGCAAGCCTCGTGTCCGCCGAGCCCAAGGGAATTGCCCTGAAGGATTTCCGCGTCGCGACCATTCCGGACACGCGGGATCTGATCACGTGGCGCATCGGTGACGCCGGCTTTCAGATGAGCCTGTCCGGCGAGGTGCCGCTTCAGATCGCGAAAGCGCTCCGCCATGAGGCTACGCGCAACGACGATGCCGGAGTTCTGCGCGGACAGCACAAGGACGACTTCGACCTCTGGGCCGTTCATGCGGGGGGGCGCACGATTCTCGATGCGGTCGAGCAGGGCCTCGAGCTTGCCCCGGAGGCTCTACGCTGGTCACGGGGCGTCCTTCGGGATTTCGGCAATATGTCCTCCGCCACTCTGATGTTCGTGCTCGACCGCATGATGCAGCAGGCACCACCGGATTCTAAAGGTTTCGGCATGGCCTTCGGGCCCGGACTGGTGGCCGAAACCTTCCGGTTCGACATCGCGAGGTAAGGCCGCCATGGGCCGCAGCTTCGTCGAGCGCAGTCTTGAAACGGAGTTGATGGACACGGAGGTGGTCGGCTTCGAGGACTACCGTGCCTGCCTGAGGGATCTCGCCACGGTCAATGCTTTGACCTTGACCCATGGCCCCATCCTGAGATGGCTCGACCATGCGACGCGCAGCCTCGCACCTAACGAGCGCGTGACGGTTCTTGATGTCGGATACGGCTATGGCGATCTTCTGCGCAGGATTCATGCCTGGAGCCGCCGCAAGGGCCGCGCCGACGATCTTATCGGGGTCGACCTCAATCCCATGAGCGAGCCGATTGCCCGGGCCGCCACACCTCCTGGCGTCTCCCTCGAGTACCGAACGGGCAATGTCTTCGACTACAAGCCCGAACAGCCGATCGACTTCGTGATCAGCTCTCAGACCACGCATCACATGTCGAATGAGGAGCTGGCAATCTTCATCCGCTGGATGGAGCAGGTGGCGGCGCGCGGCTGGTACATTGCCGATCTACATCGCCATCCCGTTCCATTCCACGCCTTCGGCACCCTCGCCCGCCTGGCCCGCTGGCACCGCTTCGTGCAGCACGACGGGCCCGTGTCCATCGCTCGAAGCTTTCGGAAGAAGGATTGGGAGAAGATCCTGAATGCTGCGGGTCTCGCGACTGACGCGGCGGAGATCCGCTGGCACATCCCCTTCCGCCTCTGCGTGAGCCGGCTCAAATGAGCCGCAACCGCCGCGAGGATATCGTCATCGTCGGCGGCGGGCTTGCAGGCGCCTCGGCCGCCTGCGTCCTGGGCCAGGAAGGACGCTCTGCGCTTCTCCTCGAGCGCGATCTGGAGCCCAGACACAAAGTCTGCGGCGAGTTCCTGAGTGTCGAGGCTCAGATCTATCTTAGCCATCTCGGCATCGACCTCGACGATCTGGGTGCGAGCAGGATTTCGCATCTTCGCCTGCATCACCGCGGGAAGCAGACCGATGCCGAGTTGCCCTTCATGGCCCGCGGCCTCTCCCGCAGGATTCTGGACGAGGCGCTGCTGGGAAAGGCTATCTCGCACGGCACGCGGGTCGAGCGAGGGGTGACCGTGCGGTCCCTTGCCGCCGATGAAACAGGCACTCGGATCGATGCGGGTCCATTCGGCACGATCCGAGCGCAGACGCTGTTCCTAGCCAGTGGCAAGCACGATGTCAGAGGCATGAAACGGCCGGTCTCAGATTCCATCAATGACCTCATCGGCTTCAAGATGCATTACCGGCTGTCAGAGGAGCAGCGAACCTCCCTCGATGGCGCCATCGAGATCATCCTGTTCGAAGAAGGCTATGCCGGGCTGCAGCTGATCGAGGATGGCATCGCCAATCTGTGCTTGGTCGTGACCCAGGATCGTTTCGAACGGGTCGGCAAGAGCTGGAACAGTCTGGTCGAACAGATCACCTGTGAGTGCCAGCCTCTGTCCGACCGGCTGCGAGGCGCTCTCGTGCTTTTCGAGAGACCCCTCTCCATATTTCAGATCCCCTATGGCTATGTTCATCGCCCACAGCGGACTGAGCCCCAGGGACTTTTCCGCCTCGGGGATCAGATGGGCGTGATCCCGTCCTTCACCGGCGAGGGGATGTCGATAGCCCTGCACAGCGGGTACCTCGCGGCATCGATGCATCTTCGCGATGGTCGCGCCAGCACGGATTTCCATCGGCAGATGGCCTCTGACATCCAGCGTCAGGTTCGGCTTGCCTTCGTGCTCAACAGGGCTGCCCGCTTCGGACCGGGACAATTGGCGCTCTTTTCCCTCTGTCGGACATGGCCGTCCCTCATACAGCTGGTCGCAGCATTCACCCGCATTCGGGAGGCCTCCATGCAGCGAGCGCTCGCCCTGCCATGATCGTGCCCCGAGAGGTGCAGACTTCCGCGGCCGTCGCGGAGCATTACGACGAACTGGACCCCTTCTACCGGGAGATCTGGGGCGAGCACGTCCATCACGGTCTCTGGACGAGCGGGCAGGAAACGCCCGACCAGGCGGTCGAAGCCCTTGTGGCGCATCTGGCAGATAGACTGGACATGCAGCCGGGCCAGCATATCTGCGATGTCGGGTGCGGCTATGGCGCAACGGCAGAATGGATCGCGCGTCGCCATGATGTCCGCGTGACCGGCATCACGCTTTCATCCGCACAGCTTCGGCAGGCGCAGTCTCGCAGCGACGCATCACCCCTGCTGCACTTCAATTGCCAGGACTGGCTTGAGAACACGTTCGGGGACGGGACCTTCGATCATGTGATCGCGATCGAGAGTTCCGAGCACATGACGGACAAGCAGCGGTTCTTCGACGAGGCGTTTCGCACCCTCCGTCCCGGCGGCCGGTTTGCCGTCTATGCCTGGCTGGCCCGTGAGGAGGTACGCTCATGGGAGGAACGCTATCTGCTGGAGCCGATCTGCCGCGAGGGTCGCCTGCCGGGGATGGGCAGCGAAACGGAATATCGCGCTTGGGCCAGCACAGCCGGCCTGACCGTCGATGGGTTCGAAGACCTCAGTGACAGGGTTCGGCGCACCTGGGCGCTCTGCACGCGGCAGGTCGCAAGGAAACTCATCACCCATCCGCAATACAGACTCTACCTGCTGGACGTGCGCGCCAAGAACCGTGTCTTCGCCCTGAGCGTTCCGCGAATCTGGATCGCCTATCTGACCGGCTCGATGCGCTATGGTCTTCTGACCGCGCACAAACCGGCTTGAACCTTCGGATTTCCTGGAAGACTAGGCTTGACGTGCCAGTAGTTCCGCCGTGTCCGTAGCACCCATGGCACTTGCCAGGGCTTCAGCCGTGAGCCCGCCGGCGTCTCGCGCCTGAACATCGCCGCCACGCGCCAGCAGCATTTCGACAATCCCAGTTCTGTTGAACATGGCCGCGACCATGAGCGGGGTCTTGCCGCCGTCACCCCGGCCGTTCACGTCGGCCCCTCCCTCGAGAAGGCTCTCCACAGATGCCACGTCGCCCTTGAAGGCTGCTCCGGCGAGAGGCGTCTGCCCACGGTCGTTGGCAAGTTCCGGATCGGCGCCATGCTGCAGCAGAAGCCTCACAACCTCGGCATGCCCGTGGTAACTCGCCAGCATCAGGAGCGAGTCGCCCTTGTCGTTGCGCAGGTTGGGCGGCAATCCCATGCGGAGAAGGTCTCCGAGCTCCTGCACCTGCCCCGCCCTCGCAAGCTGGAACACGCGCTGAGCGAATTCGATGGTTTCCTCGTCCAGTTCCGGACCTGGTTTCGCTGGCTCTTGCGTCATGACGTTTTCCCAGTATCTCCTTGGAAGGCACTTGTCTGGACGCCGGTGAGACATCGAGCGAGAAGCTCGAGCGCAGCGGCACCGTCGACGCGGAGAGCCACTTTCACAGGGCTCCCCCCTGGATTGATCGTGACCGCTCCGGCCGTCTCGGCACCTCCGATGTCGACGCTGAGGCGGAGTTCCTCAA
The DNA here is from genome assembly GCF_056148915.1 of Microvirga sp. jy35. NCBI lineage: Bacteria > Pseudomonadati > Pseudomonadota > Alphaproteobacteria > Hyphomicrobiales > Methylobacteriaceae > Microvirga > Microvirga sp. jy35. The sequence goes on from NZ_JBWBEW010000026.1 coordinate 50,215, forward strand.
CTTGGAAGAGATCGGATGAGAGAGCGTACAACATCACGCAGGGATCGTGGAGAGGACGGCTCTCCCGGTTCGTGGTGGCCTCGAAATAGGACTCGATGAGGCTGGCCACCATAGCGGCCACGGGTTTTCCGCTCGCGGACAGCGTCTCCACGAACTCACGAGTAGCGCGCACGCGTCGGGTGACGTCGAGGGGGATGAGCACGAGAGGCAGTCCGGAGGTGACAACAACCGCGGCCGCCTCTGGATCGGCCCACAGGTTGAACTCGGAATGTGGCCCCACATTGCCGTGCTCATGAATCGCGCCGCCCATGGCGATGATCCGCCCAATGCGCTTTGCGGCTTCAGGCCGTTCCAGAAAGAGATAGGCCAGGTTCGTGAGCGGTCCGAGGGCGAGCACGTCTACGGTGCTGGCCGGCTGGCCGAGCAGAAAATCCGCCAGCCATTCCACGGCGCGCAGTGTTTCGGGGAGCTTGGCGGGGTCAGGCAAGGCAACCCCGCCGATTCCGTCCTCACCATGCAGGTTCAGCGGCTCAGGTCCCATGCGCGACAGCGGAGTGGCGGCCCCTTGGAACACCGGAACGTCATTTCGGCCGGCGAACGCGAGAAGGCGGCCTGCGTTGCGCGTGGTGGTTTCTATGCCGATATTGCCTGCCACCGTCATGATCCCGGCAATGGTGAAGTCGGGCGAGGCGAGTGCGAGGAGGATCCCGATGGCATCGTCGATGCCGGGATCGGTGTCGATGACGGTCAGGCGGGGTTTTGCGGAGGGCATGATCAGGGTAGAAACCTTTCGGGTCAGTTCGGTTTCTTATCCGCCAGCGGACCGCGTTTGACCATAGCCACAGGTGCGCCGTGCCCCGTTCCGCTTCGCTTCCCGACGACCTCCTGGTGAATGCCGCAGACGAAGTGAAGGTCCGTCAGGATCTCGTCTTGGTCGCACTCGGCAAGCGGCCGGCGGATAGGCTCCTGCGCGTCGGGCGGCTGCTCGACGTTCACGCCCGCACTTGGGCGGTGGATCAGGAAATTGCCATCCGGGGTCGGCGCATAGCCTGGACCGGACCCGCGGGAGCGTTTCCTGGAACGGCCCTCGCGCGGGAGGATCGCTCGGATTTCGCCGCCGCTCCCGGGTTCGGTGAGGTGCACAAGCACATCGAAAGCTCGCATATCACGCCGGAATTCGAGGCCGCCCTAGTTCTGCCGCGAGGCAATACCTGGACCTGCGAGGCAAGCCACGAATATTCGAATGTGGATGGTCCGCACAATCTTGAATTCTGGCTCACGGCGCGCCGGCACGGCTCGCCCATGAAGATCTTCCCGCTCCCCGGCTCGGCAGTGCCGCCCACGGCCTATGAATGGGGGGGCGGGCATTATGGCTACGACGAGCAGGCGAGTTTTCTCCAGCAGAGCCTCATGGTCGCCGGCCTCGACGAGGTGATGGACTGGCCTGCCGTGTGGAACCCGGAGAACCCGTCGCACAAGCGACTGTGGGGCATGATCCAGGCCACCTTCGAAAAGCGCGGCGTGGTGGAAGGCCACGGCGCGGGTCTACGGGATCTCGGCTCCATCAACGCCTTTGCGGCAGCAGGCCTTGCGTCCGACCACGAAGGCTGGACCGCAGAGGAGGTGTGGGACAAGCTGCGCCACGGCATCTTCATCGAGATCCGGCCGCATTCCATGCCGGAGATCATTCAGGGCCTGCTCGAACGCGGTCTTTCCGACTGGTCGCAGGTGGCCTTCGCCACCGACGACCGCAGCGCCTCGGACACACTGCGGATAGGCGCGACGGACCACAATGTGCGCCTCGCGATACAGTCAGGTCTCCTGCCTGAGATCGCGATCCAGTGCGTGACCATCAACCCGGCGCGCCATATGCGCCTGACTCCATGGGTCGGCAGCATCGCGCCCGGACGCTTTGCCGACATCGTACTGATCGACGATATCGAAAAGCTCTCCATCGCCGAGGTGTGGGCCGACGGTCAGCGTGTCTCCGGAGGCACAGAATATATTGGCGCCTTACCTTCCATCAACTGGCCTGACTGGGCGTCCGATACGGTCAATATCAAGCGCAGGATCGAGCCTGACGATTTCGTGATCCCAGCTGAGCCTGGACGAGCCACGATGCAGGCGGCGCTGCTGCGACCTTTCCATTGGCATGACGACTTCATCACCACGGAGTTGCCGGTCGAAGATGGCGCGGTTCAGCGCGATCCTGCCCGCAATATCACCAAGTTCGCCATCGTCGACCGCTTCTCAGGAGAGGCGAGAACCTCGCGCATGTTCTGGCTCGGCTGCGGGCCCAAGACGCCCGACACGGCGGTGGGCTGCACGGTCGCGCATGACAAGCACAACCTCTGGATCGTCGGTTCCTCGGACGAAGCCATGGCGATGGTAGCGAACCGTGTGGCAGAGATCGGCGGCGGCTGGGTGCTTGTGAGCGGCGGAAGGGTTCTGGCCGAGGTGCGTTACGAGATCGGCGGGCTGATGACCCAGCGACCAGCCGAAGAGCTGGACGCCGACATGCAGCAGCTTTATGCAGCTGCGGAAAACATCGAGTGGCTCTACGAGCCTACGTTCTCGCCACGTTGGTATCCGGGCTTCCCCGAGCGGCTGCAATTCGCCACTCTCACCTGCGCCCCGTGGCGCTGGGTTCTGGTCGCGCCGTGCGAGGCCGCTCCGCAGGGCTTCGTCAATGTGGCGACAGGGCAAACGCACCCGGTCGTCTGGTAAGCTTCATCCCGCTGCGTCTATTCGGGCCATCTCGGCCTTGAACGCGGTCGCGATCTGTCCAGCATCGCGCAGGATTTTTCTGCGTTCCAGGCTCTGCACCTGGCGGCCGCGCATGATCCAGCGCCCACCCACCATCACGTCCTGCACATCTCCTGGCATACCTGAGAACACGAGGGTGGCGTAGATGTCGTAGACCGGCTGCAGGCGCGGCGCGGACAGGTCCATACGGATGAGATCGGCCTGCTTGCCTGGTTCCAGAGAACCGATGCGTCTGTCGAGGCCCAACACCTGAGCGCCTTCCAGCGTCGCCATCCGGATCACCTGGGCTGCCGGCATGGGCTTGCGGCTGTGGCCGAGCAGCTTCTGGAACATGGAGACAGGGCCGAACTGGCTGAACAGGTCCAGCGTGTTGCCGCTCATGGGGCCATCGGTGGCAATGCCGACCTTGATGCCTGCCGCCCGCATAGCCTCGATCGGGGCGATCCCACGCCCCGCCTTGGCGTTCGAGCGGGCATTGTGGGCAACGCGTACATCGGCTTTAGCCATGCGCTCGATCTCGAACGAATCGACGTGCAGGCAGTGAGCCGCGATCAGACCGGGAATGAGGAGCCCCGCCTTCTCCACGACCGCGACCGGACGCAGGCCATGGTTCTTGCGGCACCATTCCATCTCGCTGTCCATCTCGGCGAGATGGAGTTGCACAGGCACCGCAGGATGCGCCTCAGCCCAGCGGGCGACCCGCGCCATTACGTCGATATCGGTCGAATACGGCGCATGAGGTGCGATGGATGCGATGATCCTGTCATGGCCGGCGAATTCAGAGACGAGTTCCTCGACAAGCCCGAACCCCTCGTCGATGCTCCTGTGGTCCGGCGGATCGAAGGTCGCCAGCGTCTGGCCGACAACCCCACGCACACCTGCCTGGTCCAGAGCGCGCCCGACCTCCGTCTCGTAATAATACATGTCGGCGACGGTGGTGACCCCGGCTTCGATGGACTCGAGCGCGCCGAGGAGCGTGCCCACGCGCACCATCTCCGGCGTGACGAACTTGCGCTCCATCGGCAGCACATAGCGGAAGAGCCGGTCATCCACATCCTCGCCGAGGCCGCGGAACAGGGTCATCGCCAGATGGGCATGGGGGTTGACCATGCCGGGCATGAGCACGTCGCCGTCCACGTCGATGATCTCCACCCCATCCACTTGCGGGGGCTCGCCGGAGCCCAGCGCCCGGATCGTGCTGCCCTCGATGTGGATCCACCCGCCTTCGATGACGCTCATTGTGTCGTCGATGGGGAGCAGGCAGGCGTTCCTGATGAGGATCGACGCCATCACTGCCCTCCGTCCGCGGTGAGGATGGTGCATTGCTCCGGCATGGGCACGAGCTTCACGCCTGTCCCAGCCTCCAGCGGCGTCATGAGGCTGCCGTTGGCGACGAGATGGCCGGCAGGAGTCTCGCATTGGTACTGATAGGCGCGGCCGAGATAGGTCCGCAGACCCAGTTGTGCCGGAAGACCTTCGGCGGAGGGTTCGGTGGATACCACCAGGCCATCGGGCCGCGTGGCCAGGAGAAAGGCATCCGGGATGGCGCCGTAGGCGGCCTGCGACAGACGGAGAGTCACCCCAGCCGTTTCCGCAGTGACTATGTCGCCTTCGCGTGCGGTGACTTTGAATGGAATGACGTTCTCGAACCCGACGAAACGCGCCACAAAGGTGTTGGCGGGGCGCCGGTAGAGCACCTCCGGCCGGTCGAACTGCATGAGCCGCCCGGCATTCATGATGGCGACGCGATCCGAGATAGAGAAAGCCTCCTCCTGGTCATGGGTGACATAGACCGAGGTGGTGCCGTTCGACCGCTGCAGCTGACGGATCTCCACACGCATGTCGACCCTGAGCTTGGCATCGAGATTCGAGAGAGGCTCGTCGAACATCAGCAGCGGCGGCTCGATGACGAGGGCGCGCGCCAGGGCGACGCGCTGCTTCTGGCCGCCGGAGAGCGCTCCGGGCGACCGATCCGCCAGCGCCGCAAGGCCTACGCGCTCCAGCATGGCCATGGCGCGTTTGCGGCGCTCGGCCGGTGCTATTCCCCGCTGCTTGAGCCCGAAGGCGACGTTGTCGAGCACGGATAGATGCGGAAACAGGGCGTAGTTCTGGAAGACGAGGCCGATATCGCGCTTATGAGGCGGCAATCGCGTCAGGTCGCGCCCCCCAAGCTGGATCGTTCCGGCGGTCGGCGAGAGAAAGCCCGCGATCAGGCGCAGGGTCGTGGTCTTGCCGCAGCCGCTGGCGCCAAGAAGCGAGACGAGTTCGCCGGCCTGCACCGAGAGCGAGAGGTCTTCGAGGACCTTGGTCGTTCCGTAATGGGCGGAGACGGCTTGCAGATCGAGGGGCTGTGTCACGGAAAGCTACTTCGCAAGAAAGGTGAGGCCGAGGGTTCGCTCAACCACCGCCATGACGGCCACGGTAAGGAACATCAACAGGACGGAGACGGAGGCGACGGTCGGGTCGAAGAACTGCTCCACATGGGCGAGAATCTGGATCGGAAGGGTGCTGATCCCCGGTCCTGTCAGGAAGAGCGACACCGACACGTCATTGAGGGAAGTGATGAAAGCGAGGATGAAGGCCGCAATAACCCCTGCCCTCACGTTCGGCAGCACGATGGTGAAAAACGTTTTCACCCGCTCGCTACCGAGGCTGATCGCCGCCTCCTCGATTGAGAAGTCGAACGAGGCAAGGCTCGCGCTGATCACGCGGACCACATAAGGCAACACAAGGAGCGTGTGGCCGATGAGGAGAGCCGCGAAGATCGGCACTCCCGTGCCCACAGTCAGCGACTTCAGCAAGGCGAAGCCGAAGACGATCTCGGGCACAAGGATCGGCAGCACGAACAGCGTTCCCAGCCATTTCGGCAGCTCGACCCGGAAGCGGTTGAGGGCATAAGCGGCCGGGATGCCGATCAGGAGCGCGAGAAGCGTTCCCATGAAGGCGATCTGCAGGCTCGTCACGATGGTTCGACGGAAGGCGCTGATCTCGAAGATGTTCTCGAACCAGCGCAGGGACAGCCCCTGCGGTGGGAAGGTGAGATAGGTTGTGTCGCTGAGCGCCGCGCCAACGACGATGACCAGCGGCAGCATGAGGAACAGGTAGACCAGCGCCGCAACGATGATGAGAAAAGGATGAGGTCTATCGGACATCACGTAGCCATGGGATTGATGCGGCGGGCGATGTGACTCATCGCGAGCACGATGGTGATGGTAATCACCGTCATGATGGCCGCGATGGTCGAGGCACCTACCCAGTCGAAGGACACCATCGCGCGCTGGTGGAGCAGCGTTGCGAGCACGGTTTGACGCTCGCCGCCGAGAAGCTGCGGCGTGGCATAGGCGGTGAAGCTGCCGGTGAAGACGAGCACCGCGCCGACGATCAAGCCAGGCACCGCGAGCGGAAGCAGCACCTGCCAGAAGGTGGCGAGCGGCGAGGCCCCGAGGGACGAGGAGGCCTGCAGCACATCCCTGGGGATGTTCTCCAGCACGCCGACCAGAGAGAGAACCATCAGCGGCACGAAGAGATAGACCATGCCGATGATGACGGCCCCCTGCGTATAAAGCATCTCGAGCGGCTCGCTGGTGATGCCGAGCGCCAGCAGTGTCTGGTTCAGGATGCCGTTGCGGCCCAGGATGATGAGCCAGGCAAAGGCGCGCACGACGACGCCTGTCAGCAGCGGAAACACCGCCGCGACGATGAGCAGGCTCTTCAGCTTTCCTGGAGCCCGGGAGACCACATAGGCGGTCATGAAGCCGAAGATGAGGGATATGACCGTCGTGATTGCGGCAATCTGGAGCGTCCGGAACAGGACGGTCGTGCGGAAGCCGCTGTTGAAATACGAGATGTAGGGAGCAAAAACCCCGCGCGGATCCATGAAGGTGCCGGCGATCACGGCGCCAATGGGTATCAGCAGGAAGCCGATGACGGCGAGCGTGGCGGGCGCTGAGAGCGCCCACCCGGTTGCGCCATTGCGGCGCCAGAAACGTCCTGAGGTCATGATGGCTGGATTACTTCCCGAAGACCTCGCTCCAGGCATCAATCCAGTCGTTCTTCGCCGCGTTGAGCTTTTCATAGTCGAGGCGCTTGAGCGACGAGATCATCTGAGGTCCGTAGGTCCAGCGGGCCGCCTCCTCGGGCTTCAACTGGACCGCGGTCGCGACGGGAGCATCGACGCCTCGCTCGGCGAGCGTCTGCTGGATCTTAGGATCCAGGATGAAGTTGATGAACTGGTGCGCGAGTTCCGCGTTCGCCGCGCCCTTGGCGATGTTCACCGTGTTGAGGGTCGCATAGTCGCCCTCCTTCAGCTCAGCCCAGCGGACGGTCGGCACCGCCGCCTGGATCTGGGCCAGGGTGAAGTCCTGCGCCATGGCAACGGAGACCTCCCCGGTCGAGAACAGGTTCACGAGCTCGGAGCCGGTGTTGTAGTTCTTCACCACGTTTGGCTTGAGCTGCTCGATCGCCTTGAAGGCTGCCTTCTCGTCCTTGTAGGGATCAACGCCCGCCTTGCTGGCAGCCACCAGAACTGTCATCGGACCGGCCGTGGTGGTGATGCCCGGGAGCGAGACGCGGCGCTTGAGATCCTCGCGCCACAGGTCGTTCCATGAGGTAATCGGCGCACTGACCTTGGCGCTGTCGTAGATGATGCCGACACGCCCAATGGTATAGGCCGGGCCGAACTGTCCCTGGGGCGCACGGGCCAGCTCGTAGATGCCGTTCAGATTCGGGAGCTTGGAGCGGTCGACAGGCTGGAACAGGCCCTCCTGGATTCCGAGCTGGGAGTAGCTGTCTGTGAGATAGACTACATCGACGCCGCTGCCGCCGCGGATCTTGATCTTGTTCAGGCGGTCTGCATTGTTGCCGGTCTCGAACACCAGCTCGCAGCCGCACTGGGCGCGAAACGGCTTGAGCACGATCTCTTCCAGCTTGTCGCCGTTGAAACCCCACCAGGAGATCGTCAGGGTCTTGTTCTGAGCCATGGCCGGGGCTGAGGACAGCGCCGCCAGAAGAAAGGCCGTGCTCACGACCGGCTTGTACCAACGCCCTACCATCTCAGGATCTCCTAGGTTTTACTGTTTCGCTGCTCAAGGAAATTGTGCCGTACCCGGATCGAGGGCCTTTTCCTGCCCTGGTGCATAGGCATGTAACATAACCATGGCCGTGGGAAAGCCCTGCCCATCAAGGACATTGCCCACGTTACAGCCATTCTGCCCAAAAAGCTCGCAAATCAAAAAGCAGGCATCCAGCCGCCGGTCGCCTTCCGTTTAAGGCGCGGCGTCCGCAGCACCCCGACCACCCGGTCCGGCCATTCCGGACCGATGGCCGCGAGCTTCTCCCGCCAAGCATCCGTCTGGAGCATCGCCGCGCCGATGGCGACTGGCCTGATCCCGCACGAGGCGAGGAGCTCCAGGGCGGCAGTGATCGATCGTCCGCTGCTGATCACGTCATCCACCAGCAGAACCCGTTTTTTCTCGATCACGGGCAGCATGCGCGGATCGAGATAGAGCCTCTTGACCTGTTCCGGGCTGGTGATCGAAGTCATCGGAACCGAGAGATCCTCACGGTACCAGAACTTACGGGAGGTCCCGAGAGGAACATAGCGGCTGTGTCCCAGCTTCTTGGCCGTACCGCTCGCCAGGGTTAGCCCTAGCGTCGGGAGCCCGACCACCACCTCCGGGTTGAAAGAGCGGACCCCCTCGGCAAGGGTGGCGCAGAGCGCGTCCTCTACGGCGAAATCGGCCTGGTTGATGATGAGGGAGGCCAGGGCATGCTCTCCATCGGCCAGCTCCCGGATCGGCAGGCGCAGCTGGCGTCCGTCTTCGAACTCTGCCGGATAGAAGCCGCGATGCCCCTCCGCCGGCTGACTCTCGAAGGTCGATGGCGGATGGATTTCCTGCCAGAAGTCGTGGGGCTGCATCGCTCGTTCCTGTCCGTCCGTTGCGAGAAGGATGATTGTGGGCAGTCCCTTGCCGGGGTATCGAACAATTCGAGCCGGCATATCCAGGACAACAGCACGATGCTCCTTCAGGACCTCATCCAGGCGGACCTATCATTCCTGCGCAGCCTCCGCCAGGATCTCCATGCCCATCCGGAGCTGGGTTTCGAGGAGGAACGGACGAGCGCGATCGTCGCTTCGCTGCTCCAGGAATCAGGCCTTCAGGTCCATCGAGGACTGGGAAAGACGGGGGTGGTCGGCACCCTGCAGGCGGGCAACGGCTCGCGCACCATCGGCCTGCGTGCGGACATGGACGCGTTGGCCATGCCGGAACAGGCTGAGCGTCCCTACAAGTCTAAGTTCCCCGGCAAGATGCATGCCTGCGGTCATGACGGGCACACGACGCTTCTCCTCGGAGCGGCTCGCTATCTGGCAAAAACCCGCAACTTCTCCGGCACGATCCATTTCATCTTTCAGCCGGCGGAGGAAGGACGGGGCGGCGCGAAGAAAATGGTGGAGCACGGGCTCTTGAGCCTATTCCCCTGCGACGCAGTCTACGGGCTGCACAACATGCCGGGTCTGGCCATCGACGAGATGGCGGTCACCGTCGGCCCGCAGCTTGCCTCGTCGGACAGCTGGTTCGTGACCTTCAAGGGGGTCGGCACCCATGGGGCCAAGCCCCATCTGGGAAAGGACCCGATCACTGCGAGCGGGCACTTCCTCTCTGCCTTGCAGACGATCGTCGGCCGGGTGGTCAACCCGCTGCAGCCGGCGGTGGTGAGCGCCTGCTCCGTACAGGCGGGTGATCCGCGGGCGCTCAACGCGATTCCGGATGTGGTCGAGATAGGTGGCACGGCGCGGGCCTATTCCGCCGAGGTGAGGAACCAGCTCGAAACGGAGATCGAACGCCTCGCCAAAGGCGTTGCCGCCATGTTCGACATCGACATCTTGTATGAATTCCGCAGACGCATTCCGCCTGTGATCAACCATGCTGATGCCACGGCCCGTGCCTTCAGAGCGGCGCAGACCGTCTGCGGCTCCAAGGTAGTTACGAACTTCGAGCCCTCGACCGCAGGCGACGACTTCGCCTTCTTCAGCGAAGCGGCTCCGGGCGCGTATGTGTGGCTAGGAAACGGCCCTGCCGTGGACGGAGCGCTCCACCACAACACGGCCTACGACTTCAACGACGAGGCGATCCCGACCGGCGTTGCCTTCTGGGTCGCGCTCGTCGAGCAGGAGCTTGCAGCCTAGCGCCTTCTGGCGCGGTACTGGTCTGGTTCGCCCATAACCGCATCGGATCGCCGCCGGTTCTTTCCCGGCTTCTGCGGGGTCTTGCCTCTTTCCCTCCGCGCCTTGTCCTCGGGCTTTCGCCGATGCGACACGGAGGTCGCGACGAGCTTCTCCTCGATACTGGCGTTGAGGCTCGCGCGCAGGTCGACCACCGCGTCCACATCCTCGAAGACATCCGGATAGCGTTGGGCGAGCCAGAGCCAAGAGGTTGCAATCTTCACCCGTGCCTCCAGCTTCAGGAGGTCCGTGTTCACACCGAAATCAGGTGCCTGCACCCGCCCGTCGCGGGCATGCTGTCGGGCCCAGTCGAGCAGCAGTTCGACCGCCAGCTGCTCCCGCCCGTCGACCGGCGCCATCGCATAGGACAGCCGGTCGAGAATAGGCATGTCCACCGTATCCAGGAGCGTGGCCAGGTCGATCATCTCCTCCATATCGGCCATGCGCAGATCGGGGTGCCCGGCAACCAGCGTGTCGTTCAAGTGACGAAGAACGCGACCGAGCCTGTCGGTCTGCAGCACCTCGCTTGCCGACAGCACCGTCTCCTGGTTCGGGCGAACATAGGCCTTGCCCCGCAGCTTACCGGCATCGCCGGTCAGCGCCTGGGCGATGATCTTTTCCACCTGCGCGTAGCCCCCGACCTCCGGCAGAGCCGTCACGAGGCCCTCGTCGTGGTGGCCGAAGCGCCCTGCCCGGCCGGCGATCTGCTTGATCTCCATGGCGGTGAGCTGGCGATCGCGGATGCCGTCGAATTTCCGCAAGGTGGAGAACACAACCCGCCGGAGCGGCCCGATATTCAACCCCATGCCAATGGCATCGGTGGCCACCAGGATCTCGGCCTCGCCGTTGCGGAAGCGCGCAGCCTCGGCCCTGCGGACCTCAGGACCCAGCGCACCATAGACGGTCGCCACCGTGCGTCCCGATTGTACGAGACGGGCGCGCAGGTCATGCACATCGCGGCGGGTGAAGGCCACGACGGCGTCGCCGCGGATCAGCTTGTTGAGATTGGCCGGTACGCCTTCCACGCGCAGCCTGCCCTTGCGCTTGAGGATTTTCACCTCCAGCGTTTCACCTGTCATGGCGAGGAGATGCTCGACCAGGGGGATCGCCTCCGGCGCGCCGGTGAGAACCACGAGCCGGGCGGGAGCGCCGACCATTGCCTGCGTCCAAGCCCAGCCGCGACTGGGATCCCCCAGCATCTGCACCTCATCGATGACGCACACATCGACGACGCGATGCAGATCCAGCGTCTCGATGGTCCGGGCGATGTGCGTCGCGCCATCCGGCAGCACCCGCTCCTCGCCTGTCACCATGCCGGCAGCAAGCCCCTCCTCGCTCATGCGCTCGAAATGCTCGAGAGCCAGCAACCGCAGAGGCGACAGGATTTCGGCGGTCTCCGCCTCCCGGGCGAGCTTCAGAGCCTCATAGGTCTTGCCCGAGTTCGTTGGCCCCGCAAGAAACAGGAAGCGGCGGTCGAGGGAGCGGGCAATCGGGAAGATTGCCGCGTAACGCTCGTAGCCGGACGCTTCGCGGATCTGCGCCTCACGCAGGTGCCTGAGCCTTCGGGCTGCAGCTTTCGAACGGTAATCGTCCAGCCTCTGGCGCAGCTTGCGTGCGGCGCCGGCGGGACCGCCCTTGTCGGACGCATGGATCCTTTCGAGCTTGTCGAGAGCGGTACGGATGCCGCCAAGAATAGCCTGCCGCTCATCCGCATCCTCGAAGGCGTCGAGATAGGTCTCGAGCTCGTCGCGCCAGCCCGCCAGCTCCTGCTCGCATGCTGCGAAGGTGGCGTCGCGCAGCTCGATCAGCCTGGATTCCAGAGCCTCCGAGGCAGCGGCAAGCTCGGCGCGCTCCACGCGAGCCTGTGCCAGGGTCACGACCGCGACCTCTACCGGTTCTGCAAAGGCAAACTCGAAAGCGATTTCTATGGGTTCGCTGCCCGGCAGGACCTGCATGGGCTGGCTGAACACGGCACGGTAGCCGGCGAAGACACGCTCAGGCTTCCAGCGGCCGCTCTCGATCCGGCGGATGTCCTCGGCGATGTAGATGCCCGTGTTTTTGCGGACAGGCGCGAGGATGCTCTGACGGCGTCGATGCGCTGCATCGTCGAGCGGCTGGTCTGGGGATGCTCCGTCTCCCTTGCGGCGCGCATGGGAGCGCAGGCCCGCGTCCCCGCCGCCATGCTCCCGCCAAGCGGGCACCTCGGCGGCGAGCTGCGCCACGAGCCCAGGATCGAACATCCGCTCCTCGACGCTGCGGCCCCGCTTCTGTACGATCCGGCGTTCCGCCACCGGGATCAGTCCCGCTTCGATCCAGCGCTCGCACTCGGCCTGGCTCGCGAGCAGGATCCCCGGCAGGTGGTTGAGGCTGACAAGATTTTTTGAATTCTTGGACATTCGGATTTCCGGGAGGTGGGGCACGGACAGTGCAGTTCACGCCTCGTTCATGGGACAGCCTGTCGTGGCGGCATGGGCCACGGACTGGGGGTAAACTCCAGAAGGCTGAAGATGTTTTCAGATAGCCGCAGCAAGCGGCCATGCACGCCGTACCGGCCAATTCTCGCGATGGCCGAGGGGCTGAGTTGAGATGTTGAGGTGCCGCGTTTTTCCTCTGAGCTTATGTGATTACGGCAGAGTGCAATATCAAGGGAGTCGCAGCTATGGGCTGCTCCCGTCCGCAAAGGGTTTTCCCCTGCCGATCGGATAGCTGCGGCTCAAGCACCGGCTTCATCCGACAGTGTTCTCCGCAGGAAGGACAGGCCCAGGGCCGACAGGAAGGCCGCCTGTTCCTTGTTCGCCGCTCCATGGCCGCCGTCGTCCGGCTCATAGAAGAAGACCGTCTTCGTCATTGCTTCCAGCTTGGCCGCCATCTTGCGGGCATGGCCAGGGTGGACGCGATCATCCCGGCGCGAGGTGACGAGCAGCATGGGAGGATAGGCGCGGCTCTTCTCAAGATTCTGGTAGGCGGAAAACCCCGCCATGTACGCCCAATCCTCGGCCCGGTCGGGATCGCCATATTCGGCTACCCAGCTTGGACCAGCCAGGAGGCGCGTGTAGCGCTGCATGTCGAGGAGCGGCACGGTGCACCAGATCGCCCCGAAGCGCTCCGGGTAGCGGGTCAGCATGTTTCCGACCAGAAGGCCGCCATTCGAGCCGCCATAGGCCGCAAGCTGTCTTGGAGTCGTGACACCCCTCTCGGCCAGATCCTGAGCGATGGCTGCGAAATCGTCGTGGGAGAGGCGTTTGCCCTCGCGCATGCCGGCCTTGTGCCACGCGGCCCCGAACTCGCCGCCGCCGCGGATGTTGGCCACCACCCAGACATTGCCCCGCTCCAGCCAAGTTTTCCCGATGCCGCCGAGATAGCCTGGCGTCATCGAGACCGAGAATCCCCCGTAGCCGTAGAGCACGGTCGGGCGCGGCTCGTCCTGATCCTTCGGTCCGATCTGGTAATAGGAAATCCGCTCCCCATCCACAGAGACAGCCTCGTGGCGCGTCACCTCCAGGCCGGAGGCATCGAAGGCGGCAGGCGCTTCCTTCAAAACCTCGATCCGCTTGTCCTCCGTCACCAGCGCGAGCTGTGTCGGTTCGACGAAGCTCGAGATCGTCAGAAGAAACTCGTCGGTCCGCTCCAGCTGGCTTGCATCCAGCGACATGGCATGGACGGAGGCCGTGTCCGGCAGCCCCTCCAGCTGCTCCAGGCTCCACGGCGATCCGGGCGTGCCGAGCCAGATCTGACTCGCGAGATTGTCGAGGATTGTGAGCACCAGCCGGGATCGGGTCCACCAGAAGCCGGAGAGAACGCGCCGCGGCCCGGGTTCGAACAGCACCTCGAACTCGCGGTCCCCTTCGAGGAAGCGCGAGAAGCCGATCGCCAGCAGAGAATCGGCCGGATAGGTGCGCTCCGGAAGCGTCCAGTCGCTTTTCAGCTTCACGACAAGCCAATCCTTCTCCACGTCGAAGCGGGCATCGAGCGGCAGATCGATCAGCAGGGGCTCGTCCTCCTCGCGGGCGAGATAGCTGATGCCCTCCTCGAATGTGATCTGCCTACGGTAGAAGGTGCGCTCGAAACCGGGCTCGCGATCGACCGACGCCGAGATGTAGATGTCGCTGGACTCGCCCTCGAAGAGGACAGGCGCCCGCATGAAGTCCGAGCCGCGCTGCCAGAGGCGCACGGTGCGCGGGTAGCCGGAGGTGGTGGCGGCATCCGCGCCAAGGGTGGTCGAGACGAGGAGCGTATCCGGGTCGAGCCAGGCCGCTCCACCCTTGGCCTCCGGCAGGGCAAAGCCGTCCTCCACGAACCGCTTCTCGACGAGATCGAACTCCCGGACAACCGCTGCATCGGCGCCGCCCCGCGACAGGCTCACCAGGCCGTATCGCTGTTCCGGCTGGAGCGTGCCGCAGCCCTTCCACACCCAGTCCTCCCCGTCGGTCCGCGCCAGCGCGTCGATATCAAGAACCGTCTCCCAGGCCGGCTCCGGCCGGCGGTAATCCTCCATGGTGGTTCGCCGCCACAGGCCGCGGACATGGGAGGCGTCCTGCCAGAAATTGTACAGGTGCCCACGCCGCCGGGTGATGAACGGAATGTTGTCCGGCCGGGTCGAGATCTCGTACAGCGCTGCCTTGTCGTCCTCGAACGATGGATCGCAAAGAGCAGCTTTGGTGGCCTCATTATGGGCACGCACCCAGGCCAGCGCCTCCTGACCCTCCACCTCCTCGAGCCAGAGATAGGGATCTGTAGGTTCCTGCATCTGTTCGACCATGGTGGGGAGTTTCCGTTCGAGTGGGAATGACGCGCGTGAGAATCGACCAGAGGGATTATTGGTCAGGCTGAGCCTTCGACAACAACCCGGTGGAGAACCGAACCGGTCATTGTCCGTTGACGGTCAAACCATTCAAGAAAGGGGCCATGATGGATCCGTTCGTTTCGGCGCTGGAAGAACTCGCGGAAGCCCTGCTGGCGGGAGAGGATCCGGAAGACACATTGCAGGACATTGCCCAAGAGCACAAAATTCCGACCCAAGCCTTAAGGAACCGCGCGCTTCGCGCCTTCGGTCCGCTGGAAACCTACAAGCAGCGGCAGGCGGAGCTGAAGAAGGAGCGGGAGCAGACCGCCCGGCGCCGTGACCCCGTTCTGGCCGGCGCCTCGTTCCTTGCAGCCATCGCAAGCCTCAGCCCGAAGCTGACCGCAGAGGAGCGGCAGGCCGAGGTCAAGCGTCTTGCGGCCGAGTACGATGTCGATCCCGCCGCGCACAAGGATGCGATCGAGCGTCTGCGCAGGCGCTGACACTCGACCGGTGCGATCAGGTGCGGAGATAGTTGAGGCAGCCTGCGGGAAGCCCGGCCCCGGTTACCAGGATCGCTCCGTGTCGGAACAGACCCCACCCTGATTGTCCTCCGTCCATCCGGACAACGGCGAGTTCGCCGCTGGTATCCATCCACACGAGCTGCGCATCGACCGATGCAAGTGATCTGAAGACTTGTTTCTGCCCGGTGCCGGGGGCGAACAGCACTGTGGTGAATTCGCTGCCTCTGAGGGGCCAGAGCCCCAAAGCTCCCGCGCCGATCACCAGAAGAACCGCCAAAGTGCGGGCTGGTGCCGGCGAGCGGAAGGTCCGGGGTCCATCATCCCTCGGACCGCTCATGATCCACCCGAGGACCACCGGCACTAAACCGAAGAGACCCAGCCAGAGAAGGTCCCAGAAGAGCGGGCTGCCGGTGTCCATGCGGATGCGGTGAATTCCGAGCACCCAATGGGACAGGACCGCATCAGCGATGTGCCAGGCACCGAATCCGATCAGGAGTCCTGCGAGCAGCAGGCGGCTCGACAACCCTCCGGGCGTGCGACGCGATGCCCACAGCATCCAGAGCCCCACGGCGGCGATCCCGTACATCAGAGCGTGAAAATAGCCGTCGGCAGCAACCTGGAACCGGATGTCCTCCCCGTTGATAGCGCTCAGGAGATGATGCCATTGCAGAATCTGGTGGAGCAGAATTCCATCGAAGAAGCCGCCGAGGGCAAAGCCGAGCACATAGCCAGGCCATGGATGATGTCGTCCGGATGCGGTGATTGCCACGATATGCCCTGGTTTCGAGAGCCGTCCCACCCTCTCAACCGCCAGGGCCGATTGCGGTTTCAAAGGTTAATCCATGTTTAGGAATGTCGCACCTGTGTCGGGTTCCTGACAGACGGCAGGGAGTCTGGTCAGGTACGATTCGAATCAACAAAACAACGAACGATCTGCAGGGGGCACAAGCATGGCCATCCGAAGCTCGGTCGACGTCTTCCTCAGCAGGATGGACGAAGGCTGCCCTCGGACCATGAGGTGCCAGATGAAGAACAGAAAAAGAAAACCTATTGCATCCGACACACGCCGCGCAGCAAAGCTTGACCGGAAGCTCAAGACCATCGAAGCGCAGATTGCGCTTCTCGAGAAGGATCGTGATCTGAGGCTTGCCGAGCAGGACCACTTCGTCCTGTGGAGGCGTCCCAACCTGTTCGCTCCCTGGCCGCTTGGCGTTCAGCACTAGCCCTCCGGCTGCGCGGGATTTTTCACCGGGGCCGGTAAAGGCGGTTGAGCGCCAGAGTCCAGCGCTCCGGCCAGAAGGCCACGACAGCGACAATGAGCGCGATCAGGATGAGTGTCATCATGACCTGAGCCACGCCGAAGATCGGCGCGTCTTTCGCGACGAACCAGCTCGTCATGAAGCCTGCGGCAATCATCAAGAGACGAACGATCCAGCTGAGCATGAGGGCCTCCGTACCTGTCGCAAGCGTCTTGCGCATCATGACGTGGCATTCCGGTATTTCCTTGATCGTGATCAACAGCGGCTGTTTCGCGATGATCCCGGTTCTCAGGTCCAGTACAGGACCCGAGCGGACGGAAGACGGCTTCCGATGGTGCTCTCGAAGAAGCTGCGCATCTCCTTCATGATGTCGGGGGTGTACACGTACTTGATCGAGTTGAACTTGGTTGTCTTTCGGGCCCGTGCCTGCTCGTCCATGTCGAGATCCGAGCCCGGATACCATCCTGTCAGGACTGTCTTGGAGCCCGGCGTAAACCTATGGGTAATGAGCTCCACCGAGAGGTCGAGATTCGGCACATCCCGAGTTGCGGCAGCGGCGTCCTCGATCAAGGCGCCATAGGCCTCGCGCCAGTTCTCGACCGGCATGATCGGTGCGATCGTCAGGCCCACTCTGTACCCGGCCTGGGCGGCCATCCTGAGGGCATTCAGTCGCGCCGCGACGGAAGCCGTCCCACCCTCGAAGCGAGCTGCGGGCTTCGCATTGACGGAGAAGCGGATCCTGGTGCGTCGGCCGTGCGCGATGCCGAGCAGAGGCTGGACCGCGTCATACTTGGTGGTGAAGCGGAGTTGCACGGGATCCTGCCAGGATCCGAAATGCACGATGGTTGCGGCAAGCGAACCGGTGAGGTGCTCGATTCCCAACGGATCGGTATAGCAGGATGCCTCGAAAGTGGTGCCCTCATGCACGCGCTCCACGGAGCGGGAGGTCACGGCTCCCCTGCCGGCATAGTCCGCCAGGTTGCCGAGGATCTCGGGGAGATTGGCGTAGACCCTTGTGACCGGAGGGCCTGAGAGCGATCCTGCGAGGTAGCAATACTGGCAATGGGCGGGGCAGCCTTCCGCAAGATCCACCCGCCAGTCAGCGCTCGGCGGAATCGGCTGCAGGCGAAGCTTGCCCGGAGGCGCTACGACTACGGCGAGGGTTGTCTTGGCATTGACATAGCTCTGCCGCTCGTTGTCGCCGGCCAAGCCCGTCAGGCGGTTGCTCTTCAGCTCGACGACTTCGGATCCGAGCGACGCCGCTCGCTCCACGATGGCCCGCCCATGCTGCCATTGCAGCGCAGCGGGCGTTACAAGCACCCGCTTGGGCCGCCAGAGCTTGGGTGCGATCGGCTCGCTCGTCTGGTCCGGGGTATATACGAAGGCGTTCAAGGCGGCTTCTCCTGCAGTGGAGGCAACGCCAGCCCTGAATGCGAGATCCGTTCAAGGCAATCTGCCACAGCCGCCGCGGCTGGTCGAAGGGAGCTAGAACGGGATCTTCTGCCCGTCCCAGGCGAAGAACCCTCCAGTGTCCGCACTCGAAAGACTGTTCAGGACGGTGAGCAGGCGCTCGGCTGCATAAGCAGGAGCAAAGAGCTTGCCGCTCTCGACACCGCTTTGGAACGGCTGGCTCAAGGCCGTGTCGACCGTGCCGGGATGAAGAGCCACGCTGATCGCGTCCGGCTTCTGGCGCCTGAGTTCGATCGACAGTGTGCGCATAAGCTGGTTGAGGGCAGCCTTCGAGGCGCGATAGCCGTACCAACCGCCGAGCCTGTTGTCCTCGATGCTGCCGACCCGAGCCGAAATTACGGCGAAAATGCTCTTTCCGCTCTTCGGCAGCAGGGGGAGCATGTGCTTGGCGACGAGCGCAGGACCGATGGCATTGACGCGAAAGCTCCTGGCAAGGAGTTCCGGGTCAAGGCTTCGATAGGCTTTCTCAGGCTGATAATCCTCGGCATGGAGCAGTCCTGTTGCGACGAGAACAAGGCGCAAGGCCGCGCCTTCCCTGAGTTCCTGGGCCGCGGCGGCGATGCTGGGCTCGAGTTCGATATCGATGCGGCCCGTTCGAACGCTGCCCTCGCTGCTGAAGCCTCTTCGCGACAAGGCATGCACGGTCTCGAAACCCTCCCCTGCGAGCAACTCCGTGATGGCCGAGCCGATTCCTCCCGTGGCGCCAATCACGGCGGCTCGCGCGGGCCGCTCAAGGCTGCCCAGGAGTTTGGATGAACTCATGAGAAATCCTGCAGGAGTGACGCCGGATTATGCACGGCTTTTGTCACGCAGCCAAAGCCCTCCGGTCCTTGATCGGGACCTGCCCAGCGCTGGTGAGCAAAGCGGTCGGATCAGAAGCGCCGTGCTGAGAACGGGCTCCCATCGACGGAGCCCGGTCGCCCATCAATCTTGTTCGCCACCATCTGGGCCGTAACAGCGGCCTGGGTGAGACCGTAGTGCCCGTGACCGAAGGCATAGATCACGCGCCTGTCCTT
>NZ_JBWBEW010000027.1:0-67124 GCF_056148915.1 Microvirga sp. jy35
GGTCCAGCTCAGCGGCTCTTTGCTCATTGGCCTGCAGGGCTTGTCGAGCAGTGGAGGTCTGGGTCTGAACCTCGGTTCGGGCCTGGGTGAGTTGCGTCAGTTGCTGTTGTTGCGCCTGCAGGTTCTGCAGAGTGGCCGTCAGCTGCGCCTGAGCTTGCTCACGTGCTTGCGTGACCTGGGTCAGCTGTTGCTGGGTTGTCTGAAGCGACTGCTGCAGTGTCCCGAGCTGAGCCTGAAGCTGTTCACGTGATTGCGCCGCCTGGGTGAGCTGCTGCTGAGACGTCTGTGCCGTCTGCTGCAGGGTTGCAAGTTGAGCCTGAGCTTGCTCCCGCGCCTGTGTGATCTGGGCCAGCTGCTGCTCGGCACCAGCTACCCTGGTTTGCAAGTCTGCTAGAGCTCCTCCCATGCGCTGCTGCTCATCGAGCTGCCGCCGCAGGCTGGCTTCAGCTTGCTGCAGACGGGTTATTTCCGTTTGGGCTTCCTGCCGCTGGTCCGAGGAGGAGAGCCCTACGCCGAGGGCTAGAAGCCAGCCCAGGATGGCAGCCCCAGCGAGCACCAGAGACACGGGCCGCTTTAGCTCGGAGCGGTAG
Organism: Microvirga sp. jy35; assembly: GCF_056148915.1. NCBI lineage: Bacteria > Pseudomonadati > Pseudomonadota > Alphaproteobacteria > Hyphomicrobiales > Methylobacteriaceae > Microvirga > Microvirga sp. jy35. The sequence goes on from NZ_JBWBEW010000027.1 coordinate 591, forward strand.
TCGACTGCCATCGTGATTCTCCTGCGCGTTGGGTGCTCGATCTAACGCAGGAGCCTCATGCGCGTTGCCCGCCCTGTGCATCAAAAGCAATCCTTCTGTTTAGGCTGGTTGTCGGCTCCGGAACGCTCAGCCACCTCCGGGGTTACTTGGTTCATTGCCCTACTTAGCAGGAGACTGAGAATGGCCGAGAAGGATCTGAAGGCCCTCTTCTTGCATCAGCTCAAGGACACGTATTTCGCCGAGAACGCCATCCTCAAAGCCCTGCCGCAGATGGCGGAAGCCGCGCAGGCTGAGGAGCTCAAGGGCGCCCTCGCCGTGCACCTGAAGGAGACGGAGCGGCAGGTGAAACGTCTGGAGCAGGTATTCCAGCTGTTGGGCGAGAAGCCTACGGGTGTTGGGTGCAAAGCCATTCAGGGCATCATTGAGGAAGGCCAGGAAATCCTGCAGGAGTTCAGCGGCGGCGAGGCTCTGGATGCTGGTCTGATCGCGGCTGCCCAGGCGGTGGAGCATTACGAGATCACCCGCTACGGCACCTTGCTCGCATGGGCCAAGCAGCTTGGCCTCACAGAGGCTGAGGGGCTCATCCAGGAGACCCTGATCGAGGAAGAGAACACCGATCAGATCCTCTCCGAACTCGCTGAGGATGCCATCAATCCTGCCGCTGCCGCTTAGGTGGCTTTGAGGAGGACCTGATCTGATCGCTGAGCCTGATGGGCGAATGGCAACAACACTGTCGCAGTCCTTCTTCGCTCGTGATGCGGTGACAGTCGCCCGCGATCTGATCGGAGCCACCCTGCTTGTGGACGGGATCGGCGGCCGGATTGTCGAGACTGAAGCCTACACCGGCGATGATCCTGCCTCCCATAGCTCTCGTGGTCCGACGCCTCGGAACGCAGCCATGTTTGGTCCTGCCGGCCATGCCTATGTGTACCGGTCGTACGGCATGCACTGGTGCCTGAACTTCGTCTGTCTGCCAAGCAGCGCGGTTCTGGTCAGGGCTGTTGAGCCAACCAGGGGCATTGAAGTCATGAAGGTGCGACGAGGTGTCGAGGACTTACGCCTTCTCTGCTCAGGTCCTGGTCGTCTGTGCCAGGCTCTGAGCGTGACAATCATCCACAATGAGTTGCCGCTGGACCAAACACCCTTCCAACTCCTCGGCCAGAGGAGCCCAGTTGAGGTTGCGGCAGGGATGCGGATCGGGATCACCCGCGCCACTGACTTGCCTTGGCGGTTTGCTCTCGCAGGTTCGCGCTTTCTGAGCCGAAAGATCTGATGCTACCCAAGGGCAGGATAATCTTACCATCCGCGCCGCGGTTCGCCCTGGCGTGGGTCATCGCTGAAGTCCGGCGGAGCGCCATAGGGCTCACCACGGCGGGAGTGGTGCGGCTTGTCAGTCCAGGGCTGTTCGCGCCTCGGCTCAGGTTCGGAGGCGCCATTCAGAACTGCAATGGCTGCCCCGCAGCACGGAGCGAACCGCATCAACAGCCATGTCGGCGATATCGCGCAGGCGGAGATCGCCAATATCGCCACTGGGGCGATGCTGAGCCTGTCCATAGGGGGCGTATTGGTCTGCAGGCGAGTTCACCGGCATCAGGCTTGAGAACGCGCCAGCTCCACCCGGGACCACGAGCAGAACCAGAGGAACGACAAGGCGGAACGCGAACCCTACGATCCTGGACACAATGACGTAGCCGATGATCAGGATGATTGCAGTTGCAATGATGCCGGTGCTCAAGGTGCTTGAACCCTCATGATGTTCGACGCGGAGCAAAGGCCATCAAACACATCAACGGCTTTTTGTGGGCCAGCTGGATGGAAGAGCGAAAACGATCGCCGAGCCCGCACCTCAAAGCGGGTTACACGACCAGAATGGCAAAAGCTTGAATAGTCGTGAGCGGGTTTTGCACGCGCCGCTGGGAAGGTCGCCGGATTGCTTCAACCAAAGGCATCCCTGCCTGTCTATTGCTGTCGCTACAAGTTGTGCCGTGCTTCCTCAGCGCTCCAAGGGAAAATGGGTATCGAAAAAGCCGCCCCGGCAGGAGCGGCTTGAAGAGCCAGAACTGAGCTGACGCGATGACAGGCTCAATCAAGCCTGTTGCAGGTTGGTTGCAGACTCTTTGCCTGTGCGGCGGTCAGCTTCCATCTCGTAGGAGATCTTCTGCCCTTCAGCTAGACCACGCATACCGGCTCGCTCAAGAGCTGTGGCATGAACGAAGACGTCCTTGCCGCCATTGTCCGGCTGAATGAAGCCATAGCCCTTTGTCTCGTTGTACCACTTCACAGTACCAGTCGCCATTGCTTGTTCCTCTAGTCCCGTCAGGTGCGCTTCCGCAGGATCATCCTGCCGCGTCTGGCCAGGAGGTCAAGCGCTAGCCGACTGAGGGGGCCATCAGGCTCCTTTCACCTGCTGGAGCGGTGCCCTAGCTTCAGAGTAAAGTGGTTCTGGATCCGATCGGTCCACCTCTACGAGCCTATAACGTGCCTACTTGGCCGAGAATGGCTGACCCTTGGGACTAGGAGACAGGCGATGGAAAAGGACTTGGAGCAGAGAATTCGCGAGCGGGCCTATGCAATCTGGGAGAGCGAGGGACGTTCCGGCAATCCGGAGGACCACTGGTCCAGAGCGGAGCAGGAGTTGAACAATGCCGGCGCCCTGCAGGGGCAAGATGCTGCCGGAGCGCAAACACCTGATGACGCAATCATCAATGAACTTGGCGACTTCGCCTAAGTGCTGGTGAGGTCTCTGTTTGGCGGTGAAACTTGCCTTGAAATTCGTCTCTTCCGAGCGCACCGGCCAACGAAGGCTCTAAACGTGAGGGTGGGGTCATTTGGCCTCCGGGGGCATCGCCCTTGCTTATACCGGAATTCGCACCTCAGATAAGAGCCGTTTTCATCTCTTATAACATTTCTCATAGCAAACATTATGGAACCCTGATGCGACACTTCCCTTGCCAAGCAAGCGGTTGTGCCGATTCTACGCGTACTGAAGTTATGGAACTTGCCTGGGCCGCTGATCGCATGACCAAGATCATTCCTGCGCTTGTGCCTCGGCTGATTTTGCCAGCTGTCGAATGCTTGCGGTGTCCAGCTCGGCTCTGATAGTTCGCGTCGCACTTCGTTGAGACTTCTCGGCAACCTTCTTCTGCCCGTTCGGCATTGTAATCTTGCCGGTGGCCTGACCATCGCGGTCCTGTGGTGATGGCTTGTCTCCTGAAACCGCTTTGACGGGCAGCGGCTTGCTTGCTTTCGTCACTATCGATCCCGGTTTAGGTACAGCATCGGTTGTCGTGCTGGAGCGGGAGCTTTCCCTGGTTTCAGGTCTGAGCGGAGGAGGCTCCGGCTGTGCTTGGCCCGCTAGCTGAGACAGCCGAGCAACCTCTGCGCGTGCAGCCGTGAGATGCGTGCGCACCTGCGCCATCTCGGACAAAGCGGCTCGCATCTTCGACTGCTCAGAGAGGAGCTTGCCCTGAGCTTCCTGCAAGCGCTCCAGCTCACCGCGGTGTTGGCGCTCTCTCTCGCTCGCGGTTTGGCTTGACACGGCAAACGAGCCCCATCCTGCGGCGGCCGACAGGCTAAGCGCCACGACAAGAACCCGGCGGGCTGTCAGTATTCGGATTGCACGCTCTTGGAACATTGGACCCACCCCTCATTCGCAGCACCGCCGATGTCCGGCGAAGCGTATTCAGATCGAGGAGTGTGGGCGCAAAGTGGCAGACAATGCTTGCGTGCGCACCATGGCAGGATTCTTATTGGTAGGGTTAAGGCTTCGTCACCAACGACAAGCGCTCATCAGGACTCAAGGTGACATCCCTTGAGTATGCGGAGAACGAAGACAAGCTGGAGCCCATTGCTGAAGCAGGAGACAACTTGATCACGCTGGATCCTGATAACGTTGAGGACCTCGAAGAGGAGTTGATCGAGACCGGCTTCAGTCCGAAGGCGGTCAGGTGGATCGTCAGCAAGGTTCCTGAGTGAGCTGCTCGGCAACTGTAAACGAGAGGTGAACGCTCGCCATCTGTTCCATGCTCACTCCGCATGGCAGGGGTGCCTACTTCCAGGTTTGTCTTGCGCCGAGCGCGCTGTAGATGAGCCCTCCTCCGCCACGGACTTCCTGTGGCGGGTTTCCTCCCTGAACTCGGCCACCCCAAAAGGTGGCCCTTTTTCACGCTGCCCATGCGCGGCGCCTTTGCGCATGGGCTGACTCATCATTGAGGTTGCGTCATGTTTCTATCAGTTATTCTGTCAAGCCTGCGTCGCTGGTTGCGTGCTCGTGAAACGGCTCGGCAGCTGCATGCCCTCTATGACCGTGAGCTGTCCGACATTGGCCTTGCCAGGCACGACATCGCGCAGGTAGCGCGGCAAGCGCAGTAGATCGGCCGCTGTGTGGGTCGGGTGAGGCGACAAGGAGGGCAGTGCATCCGTGCCCGTCCTTGTCCCTCAGGCCATGCGGCCACGAGGCTGATCTAGCTGCCCTCTACGACAGGATCATGACATATCAGGCTCCCCGAAGAAAAGGTCAGCGGCTTCAGCGCAACCGACAGGCGCTGCTTGATCTGATCCGTGAGAAAACGACGGTGCGCATCGCTCAATCCAGCTGCGAAGCCGTAGCAAGGCGGAGGAATCCCTGAATTCCGCAATATGGTTTCCGCCAGGCTTGCCCCTGATGAGAGCAAGACGCTCACAAACGACAACGCCCTGACAGATTTAGCCGTGCGGAGCTCACTGTCAGGGCGCTTTTATGATGCCGGTTGCAACACCACTGCACTACTATGCGTCAAGAGCGCCGGATTTTCAATCGACCACTGTGCACAAGTCCGCACGTCCTGGCGAGAAGCTGAGCACCCCTAGTCGCCTTCCTTTCACCAGACTGGCACAAAGAACTTGCCATACTTCCTGGCGATGTAGTCCTTCACCTCGGGCGAGCGGTAGATGGCAATGAACTTTGCAATCTCCGGGTCATCCTTCCGGTCCGCCCGTACGACGAACTGCAGGGCGTAATGCGCATCGCCGAACCCATCAGCGATCAAGGCTTTCTCAGGGTTGCCGCCCGACAGCAGCAAATAGCTGATGCTGACCTGACCCAGGGTCACATCATCGAGGGCTCGCGGCAATTGCGCGGCTTCCAGCTCCCGGAAGCGCAGGTTCTTGGCATTGGAGACGATGTCGAGGACAGTCGCGGCATCACCAACTCCTGGCTTGAGGGTGATGAGACCAGCCTTCTGCAGCAGTTGCAGGCCGCGCGCGCCATTCACCGGATCATTGGCAATGGCCACGACGGCATTATCGGGAACCTGGTCAAAGCTCGTGACCTTGTTCGAGAACAAGCCCACAGGCATCACGTAAGTCGGAGCGATTGGTGTCAGCTTGTACCCACGCCCCTTGATGGTGGCATTGAGAAACGGAATGTGCTGGAACAGGTTGGTGTCGATGTCCCCATTCGCCAGCGCTTCGTTAGGGGTCACCCAATCGGAGAATTCCACCACCTGAACATCGACACCTTGCTGGCGGGCTCGCTCAGCGGCGAAGTTCATGATATCGGCCACCGGTCCGCCGCTCGTCCCAACTTTCAAGGGCTTAGCCAAGGCGGCGCTAGGATCCGCCAGCTGGAGCATGAGGCCGACGACGCCGGCAAGAAGGGCACTGACGCTGCGCCGGGAGACAGTGCGATATCGTGTGAGTAACGAGGTCATAGGTGGACGTCCTCTGATCAAGAGTGGATTGGATGCACGCTGCCCTATTCGGCAGCCGGGCTGAGGGTTTGAGAGGGAGCCGCTGAAGAACCAAGCGCGCGGAACGATGCGCCGGGATGACTTGTGGCGAGGCGCGCCCGCCCGCGGCCAAAGAGCTTCTCTCGCAAGGTGCCCTCCCCATAATCTCGCTTGTAGATGCCCCTCTCCTGCAGAAGCGGCACCACCAGATCGATGAAGTCCTCCAGCCCTTCGGGCGTGACCACCCGGCTCAGATTGAACCCGTCGATATCGGTGTCCTCAACCCAGCTTTGCAGCTCATCGGCGATCTCTTCAGCTGAGCCTATGAGTGGCTCGTTGCGGCTGCCGAGGCCTTTCTCACCGAAGATCTTGCGCAACGTCCACGTCTCGCTGCTGTCAACCGTGAAGGCCCGCAGGATGGAGTTCGTCGCATCGTTCTCCTCATGGCGGAGCGGTTCGTCGGGGTCATAGCGGGAGAAGTCCACGCCCGTGATGCTGGAGAAGTGTGACAGCGCCCCCTCGATGCTGGCATAGCGATGGTACTCTTCGTACTTCTCCTCGGCCTCCTTGCATGTCCGCCCGACAACCACGGCGCGGCCGAGAAAGACCAGAATGTCGGCGGGGTCGCGCCCCTGCTCCGCTGCCCGCCGCCTGAGATCCGCCACGGTCGTGCGGGTGTTCTCCTTCGTTGGACCCGCGAGGAACACGCATTCGGCATGCTTCGCGGCAAAGTCCTTGCCCCGGGACGACGCGCCGGCCTGATAGAGAACCGGGGTGCGCTGCGGTGATGGCTCCGAGAGGTGAATGGCGTCCACCCGATAATGCTGTCCTGAATGCTGAACCCGGTGGACCTTGCATGGGTCGGCATAGATCCCGCGCTCGCGATCGCGCAGAACCGCGTCGTTCTCCCAGCTGCCTTCCCACAGCTTGTAGACGACCTCCATGTACTCCTCGGCCGTCTCATACCGGTCATCGTGCTTCGCCTGCTTGGCCAGGCCCATGCCGCGTGCCGCGCTGTCGAGATAGCCGGTGACGATGTTCCAGCCGATCCGCCCGCGGGTGAGATGATCGAGCGTCGACATGCGGCGGGCAAAAAGATATGGCGGCTCGTAGGTAAGATTGCATGTCACGCCAAAGCCGATGTGCTTCGTGACGGCGGCCATGGCCGGCACAACCAGGAGGGGGTCATTGACCGGCACCTGAACCGCATGGGCAATCGACGGATCAGGGCTGCCCTTAAAGACGTCATAAACCCCGACGATGTCAGCGAGAAAAATCCCGTCGAACTTGCCGCGTTCGGCTGTGCGGGCAAGATCCTGCCAGTACTCGAGCGTGTTGTAGGCTGTCGACCGATCCCTCGGGTGAGCCCACATTCCTTGCTGAATATGGCCAACGCAGTTCATGTCGAAGGCATTGAGCCGGATCTGCTTTGTCATTTCGAGGTGTTTCCTGTCGAGTCTAGTGAATGGGCGTCATCATCGGCTCGTCGAAGCGAGCCGCACTGAGGGAGGATGTGACGATCGCCGGAAAGGCCAACAATTCGGCGGCGCATTTTGAGGCCACCTTTTCAGCAGCGGGGGAATGGGCGCCTGCGCTCAAACGAAGAACAGAGCCACTCCGGCCAAAGCGACGCCACTCCCAAAGATCCGGCTCATGGCCGGGGCCCTCCGGACAGCACCTTCCAGCACAATCCCGCAGCCGACCAGAAGCACGCTAGCCAGAAGGAAGCCGGCCCCATAGTCGACGGCGCTCACGGCTGGCGCGATCTCGGCCCCGTGGGCATAGCCATGAAAGGTCCCGAAGAGCGCGCAGGCGCCGGCAGCGAGAATGAGGGATGGCTGCAGGTTGAGCATCACGGCAAGCCCAAGTCCCAGAACCGATGCAGTGATCCCGAGCTCGATCATCGGGACCCCGGATCCCATCAGCGCAGCCCCGAAGCTGAGGGCCATGGCACCTAGGAAGCTGGCTGGCAGTCCAATGATGGCCTTTCGCCCGAGACTCCCAGCCCAGAGACCAACTGCGGTCATGGCCAGCACATGATCGAGCCCGCTGAAGGGATGGGCAAACCCGGACGTAAAGCCGGTGGCTGCACCATGCCCGGAATGGGCCCAAGCTTCGGAGGATAACAGAGCTGTGAGAACGAGCGCAGAGAGAAGGTATCGTTTCATACAGGATCCAATGGACGGGAGTTCAAAAGGCAGCTGGCATGTCTTGAGAAGCTTTGGGACAGACCAGCGGATCGAGTTGAGATTCCAAAGCTGACCCGCAATCAGTTGTTAGGGATGCTTGTGAATGGGATCGACCCAGTACACTTCTTCCGGCCACTCGACTGGATCGACATCGGTGATGTTCACCACCACCGCCTCGTTGTCGGAGCGCACGAGCACGCATTCGAGAGGCTCGTCAGGACTGGCGTTGATCTCCTGATGCGGCACGAAGGGCGGCACGTAGATGAAATCCCCCGGCCCTGCCTCAGCCACATACTCGAGGTGGTCACCCCAACGCATGCGGGCCTTGCCGCGCACAACGTAGATCACGCTCTCCAACTCGCCATGATGATGAACGCCCGTCTTGGCATTCGGCTGGATCGACACGGTTCCGGCCCAGATCTTCTGGGCACCCACACGCGCGTGATTGATCGCGGCCTGACGGAACATCCCGGGCGTCTGGGCGGTGTTGGCGTCGAGCTGGTCGCCCTTGATCACACGGACGCCTTCGTGCTTCCAGTGCTCGTGCTCGTGATGGGAGTGATCGTCATGTTCGTGGTGGTGATCTGCGCTCATAGAACTTTGCCTCTAAGTGGTTTGGTAGAGGGGCGAACCCCAGCCTCTGATTGCTAGCTGGGGCTGATGGATCATTGCGCGACGAACAGGATCTTGATGCAGCCGCTACTGCGCCGCAGCTTCCTGAGTTCCGCTGAGCACCGCCGCATTGAACGACGGGTCGAGAACATCAGCGGCCTTGAGAGGCTTCGGGATCAGGCCGTTGCGCACATAGAGGTCGATGGTCCGCTGCTCGGCTGCGACGACCTCAGCATCGATCGGCACCGGACGGGCGTTCGCCCCGGCGAACCAGCGCAGTGGGATCTCCTTCGGCAGGCCGATCAGCTTCGCCCAGGTTTCCGCGTAGGATTCCCGATTGGCCGACTCCCACACGCGAGCCTTGGCAAGGCGCCGGACAAAGTCCTCAAGCTCGCTGCGCTTCGTGCGGATCGCCTCTACATGCGCCGCCTGGAATCCCAGACCTGGCGTGATGCCCTGGCCGTCACGAACGATGCGGGCTTCGCCGGACAACACCAACTGCGACGTGTACGGCTCCCAGGTCGACCAAGCATCGAGGCTGCCGCTGGTCAGCGCCGCCTTAGCCTCAGCTGGGAGCAGAAAGCTCAAGCTCACATCCGTCTTGGCCAGCTTGGCGTCTTCCAAGGCTGCGAGCACCAGCTGATGGCCAATGGAGCCACGGCCGGTGCCGATGCGTTTGCCTTTGAGATCGGCAAAGGTCTTCACGGGAGAGTCTGGGCGCACCAGAACGGCCAGGCCACCTTGGTCAGACCGGGTTGCCAGGATGGCCTTGATCGGAGCGCCGGAGGCCGCCGCGAAGGTGAAGGGCGCATCACCGACGATGCCGGTATCGATGGCTTCGGCGTTGAGGGCCTCCAGCAAGGGGGCTGCCGCTGGGAACTCGCTCCATTCGAGCTTGTAAGGCAGGTCCTTGAGCACGCCCGCGGCTTCCATCAGGGCACGGGAGCCACCACGCTGGTCCCCAACCTTGAGGATCGACTCGGCCCAGGCGGGCGCCCACGACAGGGCAAGAGCGGCCGCGGCCGCCAACAGGGTTATGCGTTTCATGAGGGTTCTCCTTTATTCGGCTGCTACAGCACGCGGGCTGGACCGGTCGTCGAGCAGGCGGCGGAAGGCGGGGATCAATTCACGGCCGTACTGGACGGCGTCTTCCAGGGGATCGAAACCTCGAATGAGGAATGTCGTGACGCCAAGATCGTAGTAGTCGAGCAGCGCATCGGCGACCTGATCGGCGGTACCGACCAGGGCCGTCGAGTTGCCCTGCGCCCCGGTGGCTGCTGCAATGGCTGTATACAGGCGCTTATCGAGCCGATCGCCCTGGGCGGCTGCGGCGAGCAGCCGGCGCGCGCCCTCGTTCGGAGGCGGGGCAGCGGCACCCAGCCCCTTGGCCGCCCGCACCGCTTTGATGCGCTCGAGAAGCGCTTCCGCCCGGGCCCAGGCGCGGTCCTCCGTCTCGGCGAGGATCGGCCGGAACGAGAGACTGAAGCCCACATGGCGTTCGCGGCCGTGCCGTGCTGCGGCCGCGCGGACCCGGGCGATGGTTTCCCGCACCTGGGCATGCGTCTCCCCCCAAAGGGCATAGACATCCGCGTGCTTGCCGGCCACCTCAATGGCCGCCTCGGACGAGCCGCCAAAGTACACCGGCAGGTGCGGCTTCTGGACTGGCTTCACATTCGAGAATGCACGCTCGGAGCGGTAGTGCTGCCCCGCATAGTCAAAGGGTGTCTCGCTGGCCCAGGACGCTTTGACCACATCGAGATACTCGCTTGTGCGGGCGTAACGCTCGTCCTTGGTGAGGAAGTCGCCATCCTGCCGGAGCTCCTGGTCATTGCCGCCGGTGATGATGTGGACCCCGGCCCGGCCGTTGGTGAGATGATCGAGCGTGGCCAACTGACGGGCAGCTACCGTCGGAGCGGTGAAACCAGGCCGGTGCGCGATCATCAGGTTGATGCGCGCGGTGACCGAGGCGGCATAAGCCGCAATGTGCTGGCTTTCAGGGGATGTGGAGTGGAACGCGACAAGGAAACGGTCGAAGCCGCCGTACTCCTGTGCCTGGGCAAGAGCCCGGATGTAGTCGCGGTCGATGACCGGTCCCTCGGCGGGATGGGCTTCCGACTCGTAATGCGTGCCGACAAAGCCAATGAACTCAACGTCCTTGCTCATGATGGTCTCCTGTACTTACGATCGGGCGAGGGCGTCAGCTGAGGCGGCCCAAACCGCATCATTCTGCCGTGCGGCGGACGCTGCAGGCGCTCTGCTGCGCGCGGGAGCGCGCAGCTCTTCAATCGGCTCATCCGGGTACTCTTCTTCGACCCCGAGTTCGCGCAGGAGACGCGAGCGCAAGCTCGCGAATGCCGGCTGCGCATGACGGCGAGGCCGATCGAGATTAACGTGGAGATCGAAGCCGATGCGGCCCTGGTCCAGCACCAGCACCCGGTCGGCGAGAAGCAATGCTTCGTCGACGTCATGGGTCACGAGAAGAACGGCAGGCCGATGGGCTCGCCAGAGCGAAGCGACCAAGCCTTGAGTTTTGAGCCGGGTGAGTGCATCCAGGGCCGCGAAGGGCTCATCGAGCAGCAGCAGTTTCGGCTCCCGCACCAGAGCCCGGGCGAGTGCCGCGCGCTGAGCCTCGCCGCCGGACAACGTCAGGGGCCAGGCCTCCAACCGGTGGCTCAGACCCACTTCGGACAGGGCAGCCACGGCACGCTCGCGTGCGTCAGGGGCGCGCAAACCCAGCGCCACATTGGCCCACACCCTCTTCCATGGGATGAGACGCGGCTCCTGGAATACCACGGCTCGCTCTGCGGGCACCGTGACGGTCCCGGCGGGGGCCTCATCAAGACCCGCGAGAGTTCGCAGGAGCGTCGACTTGCCTGAGCCGGAGCGGCCGAGCAGTGCCACGAACTCGCCGGCCCTGATGGTGAGATCGAGACCGTCGAGGATGTTGGGGCCGCGGCCGAAGGAGCGCACAAGGTTTGAGACTTGCACCACGGGGTGCTGGCGCACTGTCAGAGTAGGATGAGCGTTCATGGGATCAGTCCTTCAGGAAGCTTGGTCGCCAGGCCAGCACCCGACGCTCGAGAACACGGACGATCTGATCGGCGCTCAGCCCAAGAATGGCGTAGACGATCAGGCCCACGAGAATGATGTCGGTGCGCAGGAAGTCGCGGGCGGTCATGACCAGGAAACCGATGCCGGTATCGGCGTTGATCTGTTCAGCCACCACGAGGCTGAGCCAGGCGACGCCGAGTGCGTAGCGGAGCCCGACCAAGGCGGACGGCAGGGCTCCGGGCAGTACAATGTGAAGCAACTGCTCGCGCCGGCTCAGGCCCAGGGTGCTTCCGGCCTCGATCAGCTTGGCGTCCACGCCGCGGATGCCGGTAAAGAGCGTCAGGTAGATTGGAAACATGGTGCCCAGGGCCACGAGCGCGATCTTCGGTGTCTCGCCAATGCCGAACCACAGAATGAACAAAGGAACGAGCGCCAGGAACGGCAGCGTTCTGAGCATCTGCAGGGTGGCATCGAGCAGGTCTTCGCCGCATCGTGAGAGACCCACAATAAGGGCAAACGTCGTGCCCACCACGACGCCGATCGCCAGCCCGGTCGCCACGCGGCCCAGCGACACAAGCAGATGCCGGGGCAGTTCACCGGAGGTGATCAGTTCGGCGAAGGTGCCGGCGATCATCGCCGGTGAGGCGAGCGTGCGGGTCGGAATGAGGCCGGCACTGGCCGCCACCTGCCATAGGATGACAATGAGAAGCGGAGGGAGATACCTGCGGTAGCGGAGCCACCGGCCTGAGCCGGTGCTCGCAGCGGGCGTGGAGGCGACAGCCGCACTCATCGGGCTGCTCCTCGGCGAACAGCCTGAAGGCTTATCGACGACAACGATGAGATCGTCTCGGCCTTGGGAGCCTCAGCCCCGATCAAGTTCGCGAGTTGTTGCGCAGCGGTGTTCACGCGTGCCAGAACGCCCGCCTCGGCGAGTTGTCCATCGACGAAGTCAGCATCGCTGGCGTAGACGGCTGTCGGGACAGTCAGAGCCTCGAAGAAGCCGAAGAGCGGCCGCAGGGCGTGTTCGACAACGAGAGCGTGGCGCGGGCCTCCTCCGGTAGCGGTGAGCAGCACCGGCTTGCCCACCAGCGCCTGGGGATCAACTAGATCGAAGGCATGCTTGAACAACCCGGTGTAGGCGCCCTTGTACACCGGTGTGCCGATAATCAGCGCATCGGCCTGCTCGATGGCATCGATGATGCGAGCCGCTGGGAGGGTCAGGTCCTGGCGCTGCAGGGCCGCGCCGAGGCCAGGGCCGGCATCGAACAAGTCGAAGATGTCGAGGCGCACCTGTCGGTGGCTTGCCACGTCGGCGGCGATGGTCTCGACGAGGCTGCGGGTCTTGGAGGGACGACGAGGGCTGCCGGAGAAGCCAACGATGCGGGGCAGACTCATGGCACAAGTTCTCCTTCCGCCGGCGAAAGCCCGCGGCGTTGATCTCTCAGGGTCGGGAGGAGCGCAGCCTTGAAGGAGATCTATGGTTCTCGCCCCAATTCAACGCACGTGATGAGTATCAGGTGAGATTAAGTGGCTTCTGCGGGCACAACAGCCTCTGATTTGATAGTAGTCATGTGCTCGCTCTTCTAAAAAGAAGCTTGGAATGCGATCATCTCACCGTCCAGAAGCTTATGAGAGGCTAAATCATCTGTCAGATGATCTGACCATCACTTGTTTCGTTGGCAATAAGGATCGTCGTGATCCACCCGCCTGTCAACGAGAATGTTCGTTCTTTAGAACGCCTCAGTCAGGGACAATCTTCTCCAGCATACGCCTATAAGAGGGAATTCATCTTCATTGATGAATTTGCCTAGGGTTTGTGGGCGCCCATGCCGTCTGCAATGACACTTGAACATGCCGGTTTGTTCGTTATAAAGAACAAAACGAACAGAGACAATGGATGAGGCTTTCTCAGGAAGCCTTGGGAAGTTTATTGCTCTACGCTCGCTGAGGTCTCACATGGACGCGACAGATACCAAGATCCTGATGCTGTTGCAGGAGGATGCCAGCATCTCGATTGCTGAACTCGCTCAGAGAGTGAACCTATCCCAGACGCCATGCTGGAAGCGCATTCAGCGTCTGGAGACCGCTGGAATCATCGAGAAGCGTGTCGCGCTCGTCAATCCCGAGAAAGTTGGCTTGGGCCTGACCGTGTTCGTCTCCATCGAAATCTCCGATCATTCAGGACAATGGCTTCAGCGCTTCGCGGAGTTCGTTTCGGCCATGCCCGAAGTAATGGAGTTCTACCGCATGGCTGGAGACGTCGATTATATGCTGCGCGTGGCAGTGCCGGATATGGCCGCGTATGATCGCTTCTATCAACGTCTCATCGAAGCGGTCCCACTCAAGAATGTTACGTCGCGTTTCGCCATGCAGCGGGTGAAGTCCACCACGACTTATGATCTGGTATCGAACGCTGAGCGCTGATCTGGACCATCGGCGACGCGTGTGGGCGTGTGCTCCTTGGACAACAGCCGTTGTACGCGATCGTTATTGCAGCCCAAGTGGGTGGTTAGTACGAGCAACTGGGCCGCGATGGGTGCCGCTGCAGGGCGCTGCCTTGGGCACCGGTCCGTACCTTGGTCAGATGACGCGGACACGCCATCCCGAGCTTTATGCCCTAGAGCTTACTTGGCTTTGTGGCGTGACGTGACCAGTCACTCTGTTGGGAATGCTTTTCAAAGCCGGTGCCTTGTTTCCGCCGCATCCACCAGTACCTTGAAAAGGGTAAGCTCAGAGGTCAGCCCTACCCCATGACGAAGCTCGCCCTTGTCGTTGACGAACGAGAGTTGAGTATCATTCGTGCAGCCCTTCTCCTCCTTCAAGAGCAAGTGGACGCACTTCCGGAAGACCTCGCAGAGATGATTACCATGCATGGACCGCCCATGCCGGTGTCCGAGATTGAACAACTCAGCGTTCGCCTTCACAAAACAGCACGACCGATACGAGATCATGCTGAACGGGAGCTGCCACGAGCAGCAAGAGTTGTTGAGGTGGAGCGGTTTCCCGCGATCAGTATTCCCCATCGCTCCATGTGAGCAGGCCGATCAGCTTGCCTGCAACTGTATTGGTGCCACTGAGCGCTACAAAGGAGCGTCCCTGCGACAACGCTCGAAAGGGTTCAACCGTGACTGCGCAAAGGACCCCGTTGATCCAGGACATGTTCCTCGATCATCTTCGTGACAGCCGGATAGAGGTAATGATGTTCCTTGTGAACGGGATCAGGCTGCTGGGCCGGATCAGGCGGTTTGACAACTTCACGGTCGAGCTTGTGAGAGATGGTCGCTCCCAAATCATCTACAAGCATGCCATTTCGGCGATCAACCCGGCAGAGCCAGTCCAACTGACGGGCTCGGGTTCATTCGAGTAAAGCACTGTTTCTCAGACACCAGAGATGCGGATCAGGTTTGCCTGAGGGAACATACGGTTGCGTAGGGGGCGCATTCTGCCTTCTGCCGAGGTGCGTTGCAGCCGATGGTTTAGCGTTGATCAATTCCGCGTGGTTGGTCCAAATGGAATACAAGATGCGTTAAAGCCGGGGTACACCGGCAGACCGAACCGCTGGCGGAACAGGAACGAGGGTCAAGATGCTGCTCGAACTGGATCAAGAGCAGCTGCGTGTTCTAAGACGTGCTCTCGAAGCGAGGGCGCGTGACATGCACCTGCGCTTGGGGGCGGACCCTGAGGATGAAGGCTTCCGGCGAGAAGCAACCCTTGCCACACAGCTTCTGCGCCAGGTCGATGCCCTGGAAAGGCGTGCTGGTTACCGCGCCTGGGGCATTAGTGATAGTGAGTCCGTACCCGAAGATGAAGAGAACTGAGTGGAAGCAGACTGACCGGCTGAGCTCCTTGGGTTAGACGTCTTAGCCAACCTGTCTCGCCACACCATCATCTCACGATGAACTTCTGTCGCGGAGATCCACCAAGATTCCATTGACCTCTGGGTTGTCTGCATGCCCTTGGGAACTAACCTATCGAGTGATCGTCACCATACGAAGCCCTTCCGTCCGTTTGCCGGGTCGTCCTCCATCGTGACCACCGGATCAACCTGTTACCCGGCTGTTATGGAGAAAGCGCGCCATCGCACATGACCGTTGCTCTGTGTTCCCCAACCGGTAAGCTGACCCCAGCATCTATCCATCGTTCGTGGGGCATTCCGCTATGAAATCGTTCGACACCATCGTGATCGGCATTGGCGGCATGGGGTCTGCCACCCTCTGGCACTTGGCTCGCCGTGGCCAGAAGGTGTTGGGCATCGAACGGTTTGACCTGGGGCACAGCATGGGCTCCTCCCACGGGCTGAACCGGATCATTCGCCTCGCCTACTTCGAACATCCCAACTATGTCCCCCTCCTCCGCCGTGCCTATGAGCTATGGCGGGAGGCAGAGCAACTGACCCGCGAGCAGTTGCTGTTCGTCACGGGTGGCATTGATGCCGGAACGGAGGACAGCCGGATTGTACAGGGCGCACTGATGGCATGCCGGGAGCATGATCTTGCGCATGAAGTCCTCACCGCTCGGGAAGCCACAAAACGGTTCCCCGGCTACAAGCTCCCGGACCAGTCTGCCGTCGTCTTCCAGCCGGAGGCAGGGTTCGTGGCATCGGAACGCGCCATCCTGGCGCATGCATCCCTGGCAGTGGCAGCCGGAGCCGAACTTCATGGACGGGAGAAGGTCATCGCCATCGAGCCCGCCAACGGCCGAGTGGTGGTCGTGACGGATCAAGACCGCTATGAGGCCGGACGGGTGGTGGTATCTGCAGGCGGGTGGATTTCCGACCTCATTCCTGCTCTCAAGACCAAGGCCGTACCGGAGCGTCAGGTTCTGGGCTGGTTCCTGCCCCGGAAACCGGACCTGTTCCGGCCAGAGGTCTTCCCGGTCTCGAACATCGAGTCTGAGGTCGGCCATTTCTACCAGTTCCCGACCTGGGGCATCCCAGGGTTCAAGATCGGCCTCTACCACCACTTCCACGAGACCGGGCACGCAGACGAGCTGTCCCGTGAGCCGACGCCTGCCGATGAGGAGGCCCTTCGCAAGGGCATCCGGCATATGTTCCCCGATGCCGATGGACCGACGTTGCGGCTCGCCACCTGCCTGTTCACCAACACACCGGACGAGCATTTCGTGATCGACACCCTTCCGGAGTCACCGGAGGTCGTGGTGGCATCCCCCTGCTCAGGGCACGGATTTAAGTTCGCGAGTGTCATTGGCGAGGCATTGGCAGACCTCGCGACTACAGGAACCAGCAAACTCGATCTCTCGCTGTTCGCCATGAAGCGGTTTGAAGACGCATCAGAGGCTTCGTCGAGAGCAGGTTGAGACGATTTGTTATGAGAGGGAAGCTGCAGCTGCCGTAGTGGCTGGTTATGGAGAACAAGGTTTCCCAGCTGACCGACAGGAGACGGTGGCTCCTCAAGGAGGCAAAGCCTCTTCGAGTGCTATCGCTGTCTACCCAGACGGCTGCGCCATTATTGGTTATGGTCGTCTTAGACGAGAGACGACGGCCAGAACCTCGCCTTTGCTGACTTTTGGCCCTCGGTCGATCATGTGGACGGAATGAACTCAGGTCTCACTGCTCCGAGTGCATAGGCCTTCATGAAGGCTGCCATGAGGGTTCGCTCCAGCTCCGATGTCAGCGGTGACGGGTTGGCTCTGTTCCATGCTCGCTGACCGCGCTGGACGAAGCTCTTGCGCTTGCGCTTGGCGTCCTTGGGAAGGTGCACAGCCAGGGCCTCGAAGCTTCGTCGAAGTTGAAGTTCCGTCCTCTTCCTGGATGGGAGGGTAGCCTCAGCAGCTTCGGCAGCGGCGATGTCGTCCGGTGTTGGATCGGGATGGCGGGCCAGTGCATCCTCCTCAATCTGGAGGAAGGCTCTGTCCTGGGCGGCATCGTGCTCCTTCAGACCAGGCGTGTGTTCGAGGAGGTATGCCTCGCGGGCCTCTTCCAAATCGTCTTGCCTGTGCTTGGCCAAGGAAGGCTGGCTGCCCAGATTGTTTGCCATTGTGTGTCTGCCTTTCTACCTTCTGCCCTTCCAAGAGAAGGCAAGTTGCGGCGTGGTGTTGGAATGAGGGGGTGGGTTCACCTCTGCCCGAGACTTGCCCTTGTGTGCTGCCCTCCAGGCCGAGAGACTACCTCGCCCAATTGTCATGACCGACTGCAAGTGCACGCAATGTGATGTCGCCAGCGATTTTGGCGAGTTCCAGGCCTTCCGGTGTTGGCTCAAACGCCTCCAGCGGGAAGAACACGTCGTTCCCGCCGAACAGCACGAGCGTGTAGGGCGCATCGGCCTTGTCCTGCTCTTGTACGAGAGAAAGCGTCAGCCCGCCGATGTCACCGAAGGCATGCTTCTCATCAAAGTGGAGTGTCCTCGACTCCACACGCTGGGGAAACGCAATGACCTCTGCCATGCCTAATCCTCCCCACCTGCACCTGCTCCGCGGATCTCAGCATCTCCGAGCCATCTCTGGGCTTCTTCAAGACTGCCAAATGTATGCTCGAGCTCGGTGAACGGAGCAGGCCTATCTCCAGGAGGCAGGTCGAGC
Source organism: Microvirga sp. jy35 (assembly GCF_056148915.1). Lineage (NCBI taxonomy): Bacteria > Pseudomonadati > Pseudomonadota > Alphaproteobacteria > Hyphomicrobiales > Methylobacteriaceae > Microvirga > Microvirga sp. jy35. The sequence goes on from NZ_JBWBEW010000027.1 coordinate 18,688, forward strand.
AGGAGCTCCGCCGTCCAGGTCGCATCATCTGTTCTGCCGCTTTGGACCAGGCTGGCGATAATCACCCCATGGAGCAGCACGTCATAGCTGCCTGGGGCAAGCCGGGAGAGTTTGTAGGCCATTCTGAACCCTCTGGGCAGGACAACGACAGCAGCAGGATGTGTAGCGGACCGTGCCGCCCAACAGAAGCCCTACGCAGCGCAGGCGTTCTGAGGCAAGCCTGCGCGAGTTGAACCTTATCCATTCGACATCGTGAGGTTAACCAGCGGCGATTAACAACGGACAGAGAAGCCTCTGGCTCGCTTCATGAAATGGCCACGGTTGGTGGGCGTAGTTTGCCCTGCGGTGTCAGCTCCACAAAACCGCACACGCCTCGGCTGAGGGTCCTTGAACCCGATCTCCTCAGCCGAGGCGTTTGGCTGTTCAGGCTCCGACTGGTGCCAAGAGCGAGCCCTTTGCGTCAGGGCTATTTCCTAATAGGACGCTGTGGATTGCCCCACCCGTGAGGCAACACCCATGGCTTTTAGGTTGCCCTACGGGAGTCTCTGCGCTCTGGCCGGAGATGCTGCGAGCACACTCCTCGACTACGGCATCCTTACTAGCCCGATCCGATCTTCGTGCCGTGGGCTTCTCTACGCTTGCACAGAACCACAGATGCCTTGGTTGAGGATTGCCTGTCCCCTCCGGTCTCTTCTGAACGGAGTGGAGAGTGAAGCTGCTCGCATATAGCCAGAGATACTTCCGTGACAGAGTTCTGCTAGACGCCTCTTTTCCATTCCGAGCGACAAAGGCAAAGATATGCCTCCACAGCAGGAGTTTACAGGATATTCTGCTAACTCATGCCTTTATCGCATGGCTCCTCTACAGCATTTGCCCTTCTTCTGTGCATCGCGCAGGCGTATTTGCTGCATCGCAAGACAAGAACACAGGCCATCGCCGAATGGCCCCCGACCCGTAGGAGCTCACAATGTTCGTTTCTTATATCCTCGCTAATGTGCAAGCGTACTTCCGTTATCGCGAAACTGTCCGTGAGTTGTCGCTGCTGTCGAACCGCGAGCTCGATGACCTCGGCATCTCGCGTTTTCAGATCGAAAGCATCGCTCGCCAAACCGCTGCTGCCTAAGATCAGCTGCACGGCAGAATTCGCCTGCGCCCGCCTTCTGGCGGGCGTTTGCGTTTGTGGGGTGCTTGGCGGAGCGTCCGCGCCGTCCTGCGCTCCCTTGGACCGGAGCGGAGCAGAGGCGCACCAAAAGAAAAGGGCTCTCGGGAGGGCAAATGAGAGCCCAGTTAGAAGGGTGTAGGTGAACACTTCTTCGCGAAACTAACCCGAAAGGGGTAGAGCAGTTTCAGCTTGGCCAAAGAAAATCCTGGCTTACGGCCAGGGCTTATAAGGTGGAGGACGAAGGGAACGGGAGGAAGAGCCTTCGCGAGATCAACCAGCCAAGGTGTTACTGGCAGACAAGGATTAACTGGCTGACCGGCGAACGGTGGTTCTGCTCGGAGATAGCAGCACGTCAGGACGTTTAGCGTAAGTCGCGGGTCTGATCTCCGCTCACCCGGTCGAAGTATCAGCCCCTTCCCAGAACGGGACGCAAATGTCCTGGGCACTGGTTGACGCCACGGCCAAGCGGCCCATGTAGGCGCTAACTTATTCTACGGCGATTTACAGGTAGAACATTGTTTAAGTGGATACTCAACCCTCGACGGGGTGAACTCGACTCCGTCAATGCCGGTTTGTTGGCAGTCGCAACCACAGCCGCCATCACGGCCCTCACGCTGTGTGCTCAACTTCCCTAGATGTGATCGCCCTCCCCAGGGCACAAAGGGGTCAGATCCATGCCAACGCGGTACTATTTCCACCTCGTGAGCTGTGATGCCAAAATCCCGGATGATACAGGCGCGGAGGCAGCAACCCTCAGTGAGGCCAAGTCACAAGCCTGGCAATTCATCACTGAGTTGCGCCAGGAGTATGATGCTGTCATTGAGGATTGGGGCCTGTGGCACCTGGAAATTGCCTGTCCGGAGGGGATCTTGCTGCATAGAGCGCCTCTTGGGAACTCACTGAATTGAGCAGTGAGGCTGAAGAGCTCAGGCCGGCTAGAAGCGATGTCTTCCGGATGGCGCTAACCACTCTCACTCCGTCCTGACCGATCCTCGTTATGCTCTGCTCTCCAAAGAGTAGCCGGGGAGACGTCCCTACCACCGAAGCGCAATAGCATGTTGCCTCTGCACAAGAGACAAATGTTAACGAGGGGTTAATCCCTTCGGCTGGGGGATACGATGGCTAAACTGGACACTCAAATTGGGCATTTACACGCGGACGGGACACAACTGGCGACCAACCTGAACCAAACTCGGAGCCAGGGGCTGTCAGGTCCGGAAGCCACAATTCTTCTCCTGATTGCAGCAGGCAAGCAGACCGGCGACATTGCTGCTGCTGTCGGAACGGATCAGGTGGCTGTGAAGGAACACGTCAAGTCGATTCTGCGAAAGGCCATGGGCTCCCGCAGCCAGACCAGCCGCTCCAAAGGGATTGATCTTCGTCCCTCAGACTTTCCATCTGAGATGGTTAGTCCGTTCATCACCTAGCGCCACCGTGTGAGCCTGTTTCTGATCGTTGCGATGATCACGAACAGGGCACCGCCGCCTAACGCTCCGACAATCATCTCGCTGATAACATGGGTGTAAATGTCGTCCGGGATGTTGTTGGAGATGGTGCTATAGACCTGGTGGAGCACTGTACCAGCAAAGCCAACCAAGCAGCCGCAGAAGGCACTGCTCGAGGGACTCCATTCCGGCCCCAACTCTCTGCTCATGCAATGCGCCTGACCTGAAGCTCTGAGCCCTTCGCCTCTGTGCCGACAGACTGAGAGGGCACCCGGTTCACACGCTCCTTGAGAACAGGTGAGGCCGTGAACGTGATGGCTCGACGAGGTTCGATAGGCACCTCGATCCCTGTCTTCGGATTGCGTCCAACGCGCTTAGCCTTGTTGCGCACTGTGAAGACCCCGAATGAGGTTAGCTTCACGGTCTCACCCATTTCGAGCGTGGAGCAAATCTCCTCAAGGACTTGATGAACCAGTTCCGCCGCGTGCTCCTTCGTGACAGGAGCCTGCTGGTACGCTGCCTCAGTCAGGTCCACCCGCGTTATGCTGGTTCTGCTTTTGCGTGCCATTACACTCCAGCCAAGACAAAGAAGTGGGCTGCCGTTGCCAGCAGCCCGAGTTTGGGAGGAACGCCTGTCCTCAGAGGACACCCATCACAGGGTAGCTGCGATGGACGCAAGTCCGTTAGCATTCAGTTGTACAGACCGAAATCCTATGTTGCGCATGTAATCGATTACGAAAGATTGGATTAGGCGCATTGCAATGTGGGTGTGACTGAGAGAACACAGCCCACATATGACCGCTATGGATTTCCTGGGGATCCGCCCTGCTTCCTACATTGCAGCACAGGAACTCAACCCTAGTTCTCAACAGTGGAATGAGAGCTGGGGAGCTGGTCATGACCGATGATGAAGTGGAGGTTGTAGCTGCTGAGTTGGCCAAGGCAGGTGGCCTCTCCTGGCACAACGGGCAGGAGCGTGGTCCTCTGAAGCTCGTCATGAACCGCTACCGCGAGCGGGCTCGTGCAGCCCTTGCGGCTCTCGAGCGCGTCCAGGCCGCCAAGCAGGCCCTTGCCCCTGATCCCGACAGGGTCGAGCAATCCGGATCAAATACAGACGTGAAACCTGGGCCTGTTCCGCATGAGGAGGTCTCTATCGGGAGCCTGGTCTTGTATCGCCCTCCCGGAGACCAGAGAACCTATCCGTGCCGGGTTCAGAAGGTTCAAGGGAGCCGGGTCTATCTTGTCCCCGAGATCCCCGCCTGCACCGGCTGGGTGGGTCTTGACGGCCTCTCCACTCCAGCAATCCAGTGAGGCGTCTCAGCCATGAACACCTTAATCAATGGCAAGCATGCGCCGCATGAGGAACCTATAGAGATTGACCTGCCGGTCGGATCGTCCGCTGTACCCGCGCCACGTCTCTCGGCACCAGCGCGCTACTACTTCAACCTCACCGATGGCGACGTCATGATCCGCGACGAGGAAGGCATCGAGGCATCCAGTATTCAGGCAGCCGTGATTTCTGCCTTGGAAGCCATCGAGGAGCTTCGCGCCCAGGATCCCTTGAACTCGGATGAGTGGCAGGGATGGCGGCTGGAGATTGTCGATGCCTCAGGTCAGGCGGTGCAGTCAATTCCGCTTGATGTTCGCTCCCCTCATTGATCAGGCGTTGGAAACGGTCGGCAGCAACAAGGAAATGTCCGGAGAATGCCCTACAGGGTCCGCATGGACATGCGCGCTGCCCTTCTCCTTCTCCCCACACTTGTTCATCGCTCTCGGCTTGCTGGCTTCAGTGAGCTTCCCAAGCCTTCCGCTTCCGTGGTCGGACGGACATCATCACGCCAGCTTGCCTTCGTAGAGGAGCGCACTTCTCAATCGAAGGATTTCCTGCATGCGTCCTGCCATACCTGAGCGTCGATCAGCTGAGCGCTTCTCCACAGTTTTGGAGGGATGGTTCGCAAGCGAGATGACCGGAGATCCGATTGCATGCACGATCTCGGATCTGTCTGAGACCGGGGTGCGGCTTGTGATCCCCGCTCCGGCCGACGTTCCTCTTGAGTTCGAACTGAAGATCCCGGATGCACGAGCTGTGGCCAGGGTCTGCCTGGTCTGGACCAGCGGAAGCCAGTATGGAGCGCGGTTCGCAGGGTAGCCAATCGCCAAAGTCGCGCAGCGCTGCACGCGGGACATGGGAAGAGCGCCGGCATCATGGCTGCGGGTGAGCGAAAAGGTCGTTTTACTTCCTGCTACTAGACCCGAGGCATGCTGCAGTCCGCATCACAGCATGCCTCCACATGAAACCCCGTTTGGAGCGATCCTCGAGTATCGCCCCATGAATCAGCCTATGTCCTGGATAGCGTGCATCGTGATGAGTCCGATCGCAACCACCTTGCGTCAGCCCCTCCCAGCGGGTGGCCTGCGACATTGCCGACACGCCATATCCCGTAAACCATCCCTCAACACTTTTCCGAAAAGCTGAGTATCCGGCCAGCCCAGAGGGACTTTGGCAATGTTCAGTTTGCGTCACTTTGCGTATGCGACTGTTTTCCTGCTGATGTATGCAGGCTCAAGCTCAGCTCACCCTGACTTCAACGTCGATGAAATCGATATCGATCAGCAACTTGCATTGCTTCCGCTGCCTCCTGAACTTACTTTCATTGATACGTCTGACATTTTGGACGTTGATACTCGCTCAGGTGCCCTGAAAGATCGATCCGCGTATCTTCCTGCCATCGTCCACGAGGCAGCAGCCAATGGCATCCCCCCAGCACTTGTCGACGCTGTGGTGCGGATCGAGAGCCGGTACAATCCGGTAGCTGTCGGCCGTGTCGGTGAGATCGGACTGATGCAGGTGAGACCAAAGACAGCCGAGTTGCTCGGGTTCCAGGGTACATCAGCCGATCTGGCGCAGCCGCAGACTAACCTTCATTATGGTGTGGGTTATCTTGCCAAGGCGTGGCGCTTAGCCAGTGGAGACCTTTGTCGGACGCTCATGAAGTACCGCGCTGGGCATGGATCTGAGACAATGAGCGCCCTTAGTGTTGAGTACGGTCGACGAGCTCGTCTCCACCTTGCATCCGTCGGCGTCAGTTATGCAGCTCTAGTTACCGCACCGACCTATGCTTCAAAGCAAGTGCGCACAGATGGTGTTCAACGCGGCCATGATGTCACGCGTACGGCAGGTGCTGCCCGTGGACACCGCCGTCATCTCAGCCGCAGTAAATGGAAGCCTTCGATCAGAGTTGCCATTAGGACCCGAAAGGCAGCGACTCGCGCAGAGATATCCTTGCAGCGCAGACACCGTTCAATCCGGCTCGTGCGTCAGGCTCCGGCCCGGACAACTCAACACACAACAAGGGCTCTTGGGAGATGGATCGCTTCCCGTTAGACCTGAGGCCAGTTCAGCAAAGCTGTAGTCTGTTTGCGAACTGCCGGCCTAAGCCCCACGCAACCGCATCCTCACCCTGCTCGAAACCCTGATTGTGCGGAACTCGACAGCCGGCGATAGAACCTCGATCCGCAGCGGATTGCGCTTGCCCAGCGTAGTTGTCTCGCAGCACTCGGACGTCGTTAGTGAGACATTCCTCGTTTGCCAAGATGGGACATTCTAACTTTGCGCGGACAAGCAAAATTTCAGAGATCAAACATTATGGAACTTAAATCCACTGCTTGGGCTTACTGGCACCGGATCTAAGCGGGCGCATCGTTCACTTCTTCAAGTGCAAACCCTATCCCGACAACGGCCTAAAGTACTGTGCGGCCAAACAGTTCCCGCTCCACATCGAAGCCTCCTGCCGGGGCGCTTCTCTGTCCGACGCCCACGATCAATGGGATGATCTGCTCGGTCTTGTGCAAGGCAAGGTGACGCGGTCTTTGGACTGGCGAGCTGAAAGCATTGATTAACCCTATCGAAGCGACCCAGTCAGGCGGTTTGTGGATAAGGGCGGGGACAAGCGAACGCATCCCTTCGAGATGAGAAAAGCAGTCAAAAGTTCCGTGCGCAGAAGCCCAAATTTTCGTTGCAGCAGAAAGGTTTGATTCAGGACCTAGAGGCCGAAACCCGCGCCTGTTCTTTGCGTGCCCAGATGTTTTCGTGTCCTCATCAAACCTTCATATTCTCTTTACTGTCGTTGCCTTGATCACGCTCGGAAAGGCTCCCGTTGTTGCCCCGGTCAGAAACCCTGATGCTCAGACGGCGATCAGATGTCTGTTACGCGAGACCCAGATGCCTAGCGCCATTGGCAACCACACCTTGCGCATCGAGACATCCATACAAACCCCGCCTCTGCAGGCGACTACCAAATCTTCAGCTATTGTGCGGAGAGTGATCGGATCAGGCTCGCACCTGCGAACCTGAGAGGCGCACAACCGGCGTCGGCGCGCCCTGGCTGAGGATCAAGACAGCACTCAGCCAGAGCGTTTCCGTGCTCAACGCTCTCTTCATCCCTTCATGTCATGCTCGCGGGAAGCCCTACTTTCGCAAGCCACCTAAGATACAGCTGATATGAAATATTTTCTCGAAGCCAGCGGGTCAAAAAAAGCCTCAGCGCCGCATCCAACATAGCAGCCGGGGCTGTTATTGGCACATTAATTGGGTTCCTGCTGTACCTTCAGCATCTCTTTGGTTCGGAGCCTGTCGAAGGAAGCCCCTATCTGAATGGGAAAGGCGAGATTGTGATATGTGCACTAGTCGGAGCCGTACTCCTCCCAGCCATTTTTGCAGCTTTCAGATGGGCCGCTAAGAGGTATCTAGCGGGTCTATTGACCTCCCTTAAGTCAACGAACCGCAGCGCATGAGTACCTACTCCCGCGACACCACCGCCATCTCCGAACTCACTGGCCAACCCGTCAGTGGATTTGCGTCGCTTAAGTGGAAAGGAATTTTGTAGTTATCCGGCCAGCCTTTCGAACTGAACCAGACTGACATAGTCGAGTGTCGAATGACGCTGCATGGGGTTGTAGAAGCCGTCGATGTAACGACCAATCGCCTCTTTAGCCTCCGTCCGGCTCTCGAACACGGTGCGCCAGACCAACTCGGACTTCAAGGTCTCGAAGAAGGCGTCTACCACCCAGTTATCATAACGGTTCCCTTTCCCTGACATCGAGATTCGGATGCCGTGTTTCTCTCAACTCGGCCTAATACCCGGTCGAACAATATTGACTGCGCGATCCGCGTGGTGGGTCAGCCTGAGCCATTAGGTTCTAGCCTATGAAGGTCAGCTCTCGCCGCTAATCCGGAGTTCCGGCTAAGGTCTGCCCGGTGCCAATTTCTGCCCCCCCGCGGTAGGATCTCGGTCGGTTCGGATTAGATCAAGCGGAGATAGATGATTACGAAGGCAACAATCGCGGTCTTCCAGTGAACGACCATCTAAGATCTGCGGAACGGCACCACGTTGATGGGCTCACAAGCTGGCGTGACGAGCGCCGCAATCGCACTCTCCAACTCATCCTGCCGGAACGGCTTCGTCAGGCGCGGAACGCCGAGCCCGCTCCGATCCGGCAGCTCGGCATGGCCGCTGGCCAGCAGGATCGGCATGGCGGGCCAGCTCGCCCGGATCTGCTCCGTCAGCTCCAGCCCAGTCATGCCCGGCATGGCATGGTCGGTCACCACAAGGTCGATGGATGGGGTCTCCCGCAGGATCCTCAGGGCGGCCTCGCCCGAAGAGGCCTCCACGACCGTGTGCTCCAGATCCTCCAGCATCGCGGCCGTGCTGGTCAGAACCAGGGGCTCGTCCTCGACAAGCAGCACGGTGCAGGCCCGATGGGCCGGACGCGTTATCGCCTCGCCAACAGATGCACCTCCTACCGCCCCGCCTTGCGGCAGCCAGATCTCGGCGGTCGTCCCAACACCCGCCTCGCTCTTCAGCTGCAGCGTCCCACCAGACTGGACTGCCAGGCCGTGGATCATCGAAAGGCCAAGGCCGGTGCCCTTCCCGACGCCTTTCGTGGTGAAGAACGGCTCGACGGCGCGCGCCAATGTCGCTGCATCCATGCCCATCCCGGTGTCGCTCAAACAGACGCAGACATAGGATCCTGAGCTCAGGCCATGATCGTTGTTGTCTGCAACCTCCTCAGCCCGCGCAGAAATCGTGATCGTGCCGCTGATCGGCATGGCGTCCCGGGCGTTCACCGCCAGGTTCAACAGCGCCATCTCCAACTGGTTCGGGTCGACCCTGACCGGCGGCAAGACAGGAGGAAATCGCGTCACGATCTGGATGCTCGGCCCCAACGAACGAGACAGCAGGTCGGTCATACCCGCCACCAGCTGCGGCACGTCAACAGCCTGTGGGGTGAGATCCTGGCGGCGGGAGAACGCCAGCAGCCGCTGGGTCAGGGCTGCACCCCGCTGTGCCCCCTGGATTGCTCCCTCCAGAAGCCGCCGCCCACGCTCGTCATCGTTGATGCGTTTGCGCAGGAGATCGAGGTTGCCGAGGATGACCGCCAGCAGGTTGTTGAAGTCGTGGGCGATGCCGCCGGTGAGTTGGCCGATGCTCTCCATCTTCTGCGACTGCAGCAGACGTTGCTCGGCGGCCAGGCGCTGCTCGCTCTCATGGCGCAGCCGAACCAGCGCTGCCTGTTCAGCCTGGGCCCGCCCCAAGGCGAGCCAGGAGACGAGGAAGAGGGTCAGAGCCGACAGCGCTGCTACCGCCCCGTAAACTTGCAGATTGCGGTACCAGGGCTGAAGGACCGCCTGCGTAGCGATGCCGAAGGCAACATAGGCCGGATAGGGAGCGACATGGCGGTAGGCATAATACCGCTCGCGTTGATCGGTGGAAGATATGCCCGACAGTCCGCCTGCGTCCGGACGGGCCGCGATGCTCTGCATCAGAGGGCTCTCCGGTCCTAGACGGGCATTGGCGGCTTGGACCGGAGATCGCGCCAGGACGGCGCCGTCCTGGCGGATCAGGGTCGCGACATGGGAGCCGGGCGGAGCCGCCTCCTGGAAGAAGCGGACGAAGTATGCGGGGCTGAGCGCAATGTGGATGATGCCGTCGAACCGACCGTCCAGGGAGGATCGACGGCGGCTGATCGCAAACGACAGGGTTCGTGTGGCCTTCCCCTCGAAGGCGGCGCTGATGTAGGTCCCGGCATCCCGCTCGCGCTGAACCTGAAACCACTCACGGTCAGCGATGCTGACGGCGTGATCCCAGCCTTGGCTGCCGGCGCGAACATGGCCGGTCGCATCAGTGATCCAGATCGACACCGCCTGCTCCAGGGGAGCCTTGAGCCGCTGGAGGAACGCGCTGGTCTCCGGCGCCGCGATCTCGTCCCAGGACATGGCATGGATGCGGTCGTCGACCCGGCCGATGGCGAGATCCACCGTGTCGAAGACCTTGCGGGCGTGCTCGTGCAGGATGGCCGTCGTCCGGGTGATCGTCTCTTGGTTGTCGCGCAGGACCTCCGTCCGGTTCCAGGCCGCTGCGGCGACGAACACGATACCGGGCACCAGGAGTGAGGCCACCAACAGCAGGCGATGCAGACGCACAGAGGACATCGGGCCACTAATTCCGGAGAAGGATGGGAAGAGATCAGGCGAGGAGACATGCGTAGGGCAAGAGCTGCTTATGCAGTCTCTTCGATGACATTGAGACTAAACCATGACAAGGCCACCATGGTCGGCGCTCGTGCCACCTTCCGCGCCCTTTTTTGTGATGCAGGGCAGTCCTCGAAGAAATGCCCAAGCTTTGGGGTGAACGGGCGCGATGCAGTCGTATCGGCGTTGTCACGTTAACTGACATCGGGTGCATTGAGGCGAATTCGGTCACCTTAATCGTCTCAAGCAGCGATATTAGCCGCGACTTTCCATTCCGCCATGGCATTGAGGCGGTGCAGACGCGTGGCAGGGGCAGGGCGGCTGGAGTGAGATGGGACGAAGAGATTGCGGACAGCAGAGAACACGCTGACGAACCGCTGCAGGTATCTGGGTGATCGAAAGCCTTGCCTCGCCCGCTCGCGTCGCCGGAACGGCAGATGCGAATTTTCCGCCCGATTGTTGAGCCCCTTGTGCGAGCGGTGCTCGATGTCTGGCATAATCTGACGCTGGGCAGCCGCATAGGAGCCGAGCTTGTCAGTGATCAGTCGCCGGGGTGGGCCGCCCTGCTTCCGCAGGAGACGCTTCAGCAAGCGTTTGGCCGCCTTGGTATCGCGGCGCGTCTGCACGACCTCATCGAGCACGTATCCATCCTGGTCAACCGCCCGCCACAGCCAGTGCTTCTGGCCGGCGATGGTGACTACGACCTCGTCGAGGTGCCAGATGTCGCGGCGGCTTGGTGCCTTGCGCCTGAGACGGCGGGCGTACGCCGGCCTGAACTTCAGCGCCCACCGGCGGACCGTCTCATAGGATATGACGATGTCACGCTCGAGCAGCATCTCCTCGACCAGGCGCAGCCTGAGAGGAAACCGGAAGTACAGCCACACCGCATAGGCAATGATCTCAGGCGGAAAGCGATGGCGCTTGTAGCTAACGGACTTGGTCATGCCGGACCATCTACACCACTCGATCTGATGCCTGGGTTAACGTGACAACGCCGTCCAATCAGCTATATTTTCTCGGTAACCAGCATCACATGATCTCATAGCTTGATTGGCAAGCCATTAAGTGGTTCGAGTGTAGGCCTAACAGCAACAGTCTCTGATTTTAGAGTGGGTGCAAAAAGGATGCGTTCCCTACATGAAGTTTAGCGGCAGCGTTCACTTGCTTAGAAGGTAAGCTCCGCTGAACCATCTCAGCCACGAGCTCGGATGTCGCTGCTGACAAGGTCCATCCGAGATGGCCGTGGCCCGTATTGTAGAAGATATTGGGCAGATGTCCTGGCTTCACACAGGGCATCATGTCGGGCATCATCGGCCGCAGACCAGCCCAGGGCACGACCCTCGATGTTGCGACATTAGGGAAGAGTTGCCGGACCCAGGCGATGAGTGGGTAGACACGGTCAGCCCTGACATCCCTGTTGAACCCATTGAACTCGGCGGTACCCGCGACACGAAATCGGTCGACACCTAAGCGGCTGGTCACAATTTTCGCCTTGTCATCGAGAAGGCTCATCCACGGCGCACTGTCCCGACTCTGAGCATCGTCCAGATGAACTGTGATCGAGTAGCCCTTGACGGGATATATATTCACCCGGTCGCCCAACCGAGCGGCAATCTCACGGCTCGCCGTGCCAGCGCAGACAACGACAGCATCCGTCAAGAGAGTTTCGAGTCCCGCCCCATTGCGGCTGGTCCCGGTCGAGGCCGCGCCCCAAGTGACTGTGACCCCATTCAATCCGTGGGAAATCCGCTCAACCGCCGCATCGTAGATGAAACGTGCACCCTTCCGGATACAGCTCGCGGCTAAGCCCTTCGTGAACTTGTGAATGTCTCCGGTGGAGTCGGAAGGCGTATAGAAGCCCGCATAGAACGAGCCATCCAAGGCAGGCTCCAAAGTGGCGATTTCCTCAGGCGTCACCGCACGCCGATCGAGGCCGCCTTCAAGCAAGAGCTCGTTGACGGAGGCGGCATGGTCGAACTCCACCTTGCTGCGATAGACGTGCAGGATGCCGCGTCTTTCATGATCGAAGTCGATGCGCTCCCGCTCGGCGATGGCGAACAGGCGTCGGCGAGCCTCGACGGCCAGACGGGCCGTCTCCACCGTATTGGCGCGGTAATGCGGAATTTGGCCTATGAACTCCGCAATCCATGAATATTTGTGCCAGCTGAAAGCGGGGTTCAGGAGCAGTGGCGCATCTTTCTGAACCATCCACCGCAATCCTTTCAGGATCGTCGAGCGATGGTTCCAGACTTCCGCATTGCTGGCGGAAAGCTGGCCTCCGTTGGCGAACGATGTCTCCATGGCAGGATAGCGATGCCGTTCGAGCACGGTGACGTCGTAGCCACGCTCCAACAGGGAATATGCGGTGGTCACGCCGGTGATGCCGGCGCCGATGATAGCAATGTGAGGCAAGGGAATTCTCCCCAAGACAGAGGACGGGATGAACTGCCGCAAGGCAGTCCGACGATCCCCATCTGTCTCGGGTACCTGAGAGCTTCACCGCTCAGCGCTTGACGCGCGGCGGTATCCCCTTCGGTGGGCGCACCGCGCCTCTCTCCAGATTGTCCGGCGGAACGGTCCTTTTGCCTGAGAGTTTCCGGGGAGTTGCTCCATCGGCGTCCGGCTCGATTTCTCGTCCGGATCTCTCCCGCATCGCCTTATCGGACGGTTCATGCTTTCACATGAATGCTTGCATGACAAGCTGTTACTTCCAAATCATCACTATAAACCTTACAAGGTGTGTATCTATACTGGCGGCATCGCGCGCCCATCAGTCCGGCGGGTAGGAAGCGCGTCTTTTGCAGGTTGCCCGTCCACCTCCTAAAGCATCTGGGAGAGGAACTCCTTGAGACGCGGCGAGGATGGCGCGTGGAAGAGCTCTTCCGGTGGGCCGCATTCCACGAGCCTGCCCTTGTCGAGAAACGCGACTTGGTTGGCGGCCTCGCGGGCGAAGCGCAATTCGTGCGTGACCACCACCATAGTCATGCCGGATGCCGCGAGCCGTTTCATGATCTCCAGAATGCCCTTCACCAGCTCGGGATCGAGGGCGGAGGTAGCTTCATCGAAGAGCATCACATCGGGCTGCATCGCGAGCGCGCGTGCGATGGCCACCCTTTGCTGCTGCCCGCCGGAGAGCTGCGATGGCCGGCGGTCCTTGAAGGCGCGCAGCCCGACCTCGTCCAGTTGCGCCTCGGCGATGCCGGTCGCTTCGTCCTGCGACATCTTCCGCACCCGTGTCAGCGCGAGGGTGATGTTGCGAAGCACGGTCATGTGCGGAAAGAGGTTGAAGTTCTGGAACACCATGCCGACCCGCGAGCGAACGGCGTCGATATTCGTGCCCGCCTTGGTGATCTCTTCGCCTCCGATGAAGATGCGCCCAGAGGTGGGCTCCTCCAGTCGGTTGAGGCATCGTAAAAACGTGGACTTTCCCGAACCCGAGGGGCCGATGACGCAGGTGGTGGAGCCGGGCTCCACGGCGAGGTTTACGGCGTGGAGAACGAGATGGCCGTCGAAGGCCTTGCTGACGGCCTCGGCGCGGATCCCTGCCGTCTGTTGAGATGAAACCATGGTGAGCCTCCTGTCGCTAAGCGTTTTCGAGCGAAGTGGATACCGGTTCGTGTGAAGAAAACGCGATAGATCTCTAAGCCTGCTGCGTCTGGAGCGATGCCAGTTCGACAGGACGGCGTGCGCCGTCGCGCAACCGCGTGTCGAATGCATTGACCGCATAGGTCAAAGGAATGGTCAGGCACAGGTAGACAAGTCCGGCCGCCACCATGGGCGAGAGATTGCCGGAGATGTGCGAGGCATCGGATGCGATGCTGAAGATCTCGCGCTGGTCCGGCAGCAGCCCGAGGAGATATACCAGGGAGGAACCCTTGATGATATGGATGAACTGCCCCGTCAGGGCCGGCAGCACGCACCGGATTCCCTGAGGGACAATCACCCACCGCATGGTCTCAAAATAGGACATGCCGAGGGAGCGCGATGCTTCCATCTGGCCGCGTTCGACGCTTTGGATCCCGCTGCGGAAGATTTCGCTGATATAGGCGCCTTCGATCAGCCCGAGGGCAAAGGCCGCGTAAGCATAGCTGCTCTGACCGAAGATGCGAATGCCGGCGATGGGAAGCCCCTGCCCGATCAGGTAGATGGTCAGGATCACGGGCAGGCCTCGGAACACGTCCACGAAGGTGCGAGCGGGTAACCGTATGGCGGCGTTCTGGCTGATCAGCATCATCGCCACGATGAGGCCGATGATCGTGCCGATCACGACAGCCAGAAATGCCAGAAGAAGCGTGTTGGGAACACCGACCATCAGCATCTCGGGAAAGATGCCGAGAATTTGGTCGATGTCGAAGAACGTGCGCCATAGTCTCTGCAAACCGTCCGGCATACTGGTATCTCCCTGATGCTCGCTCCTTCCCGTCCGGCTTATCGCGAGACCTTGGCCTTGATGGCATCGAACCCGGCGAAAAGCTCCTCCGGCCGCGCCGCGGTCGGGATCAGGCCCTGGGCGAATTGCTCATGGCAGATCATCGCCAGCATGCGCTTGTGCGCGTCCGCTTCCGTGCCGAAGGGAGGGATGTCGCCCGAGAAATCCCGCACCTGCGTCTCGATCTCTTCCATCGCCCAGGGCGAGCTCTCGGCGAATTTCTTTCCCTTGATCCACCAGATATTCCAGGATTTCTGCAGAGCCTCATAAAGGGTCATGACCGCCTGCGGGTGCGCCGCGGCAAAATCGCGCCGGACGGCTACGATATGAAAACCGGGATAGACACCGGTACGTTGATGGAATTCCCGTTCCACCTCGCGAAAGTTCCGCACGAGACGACGGAACTCGCCGTTCGGCTCGAAAACAGAGTCAGGCATGAACGCCGTGGTGACCGCATCGATGCTGCCATCGCGCAAGCTGCCCATGAGGGTCTGGCCGGAGCGCAGGAACTGCGTTCCCTGCGGCGGCTCCACGTCCAGGTGTGTAGGTGGCTTCAGGGGCGTCGCCTCGTCGAGGTCGCCGATCACCCAGTTCACGTCCGTCACCTCGACACCGGCATCCCGCACGGCGGCGCGCGCCCACATGGTTCCGGTATCGCTCCAAGAATTCGTGCCGACACGCGCGCCCCGCAGGTCGCTCAGGTTTTCCAGCGGACTGTCGCGGCGGACGATGTAGTTCCGGTGCCGGAAGCCACGAAGGATGAAGGCGGGAAGTCCGATGATGCTGTCGTCGCCCTTGGCGGCGGCCAGCACATAGCGGTTGAACGATACCTCGGCGGCTGCCAGGTTTTCAGGAAGCGTGCTGACCATGGGCACGCGATGATCCAGGCTCAGCTTTAAGCCCGGCGTCGGCACATCGCCGAGAAACAGCGGCACCAGATGATCGTAGGCGCGCAGGGTCATATTCACTTGGAGTTCGGACATGGCTGTCACTCACGGTTGATGTCGGTGGTGTTGCGTCAGCAGGGACGACCGGCGGAGAAGAACTGTCCGGACATCCGCGGAAAACGGGTGCTATGAGCGGGGCGCCGGAACGCCGGGAGCGCGCTGTGCATCGAGGCCCGGATAGTCCTTGTACATGGGCTCGGGCAGCGCAGCGCCCGCATGCCATTTGTCGAAGATCCTGACGTAGGTTCCGTCCTTGACGAGTTCGCGCAGTCCATCGTCCAGGGCCTTGCGCAGGGACTCGTTGCCTTTGCGGACCGGGAAGGCGTTCGGATAGGGAGTGGGTGTGCGCGCGACGACTGCGAGATGCGGAAAGCGCTTCAGCGTTTCCTCGAGCAGGGCGCTGGCGGTGAGGACGCCATCCACCTTCCCGGCATTGAGCGCCGCAACGGCGGCTGTGTCATTCGGGAAAGCCATCAGTTTGATCTCAGGGTGGTTGTCCACCATGTAGCGTTCCTGAATGCTTCCCTTGTTGATGCCGACGACCTTTCCGGCGAGAGCCTTGTAGCCGTCCAAGCCGGAACTCTTGTCCACCACCAGCGGGAACCAGCCGTAGTACCAGGAGCCCGAGAAATCGACGACGGCTTCGCGCTCCGGCGTTCTCATGAGCCCCATGGCGGCTAAATCGTATTGCCGGTTGGACACCGCTGGCAATGCGCCCGCGAGATCGGCATGGGCGCGGAACTCTGTCTTGAGGTTGAGGCGTCTAGCGATCTCTTCGACGATCTCCACGGCCATGCCTGTCGCCTTGCCGTCCTTGATGAAGGAGGTGGGCGGCGAGGCGGGGTTGAAGAGCACCGTTAGCTGGCCAGGCGTGACCGTGTCCAGGGCGCTCTTTCCGGCATCCTGCGCCTGCACCGGCCCCAGAGCGGAGCCCAGAGCCAGGGTAAAGGCCCCTATCAAGCAACGAAGCGATTTCGAATGTCTCATCACATCTCTCCGAAAGGCGGACCAATTGCGGTTGAGGGCGCATGCCATGCGCCATCTTTCAGGCTTCGGGTCACGGGAAAAGCTTGAGCATCGTCGATGCTCGGCAATGCTGCCGGACCGGCCCGAAATCCTGATGTCAGGTCATCTTACGCGGGGCCTGAATCGTGGAAAGATTGAAACATTTCGATGAGCCATAGGCCGACGCTATACTCTGCCGGGTCGGAGTCATCCCTACGCATGTTCCATGGCTGCACAGCTTCCAACAGGCCGCGCATGTGCCGGAACTTCTCCCGAGAATCGTGAGGATCATCGTGTGCAAACGGATGCAGGACAGGACTGTTTGAAAGCCCGCTCGCTTCAGGGCCTGGAGCTTTACGAGTGCCGCTAGAACGATGCGCAGCCCATAGTCATGATCGGTGCATCGGCCGTCATGGAACCGCGATGCTGGTGCTGCGCAAGGCTCTCCGCGTGATGGCAGGCAACCACGTGCTCGGCTTCGAGATCGCGCAGGAGCGGCTTGGTCGTCCGGCACACCTCGGTCGCGTACGGACAACGGGTATGAAATGGGCAGCCGGAAGGGATGTTCATGGGGCTCGGCGGATCGCCCTGAAGCTTCACGGCCTTGCGGCCCCTCCTCGGCTTCGGCACCGGCACGGCAGCCAGGAGAAGCTTGGTGTAGGGATGAAGCGGATTGGAGAAAATCCTCTCGGTCGGACCGCTCTCCACGATGCGCCCGAGATACATGACGGCAACCTGATCGCAGAGATACCGCACGACAGACAGATCGTGCGAGACGAACAGATAGGTCAATCCGAGCTGGCGCTGCAGCTGGATCAGGAGATTGAGGATCTGCGCGCGGACGGATACGTCGAGGGCCGAGACCGGCTCGTCGAGAACGATGAAATTCGGACGGGACAGCAGCGCCCTGGCGATGGCGATGCGCTGACGCTGACCGCCGGAGAACTGGTGCGGAAAGCGCTCCAGGGCCGCTTCGGTAAGGCCGACGGCCCTGAGGCTCTCGACGATCCGGCCGCGCCGCTCGGCGGCACTGAGGTTCTCCATGGCCCGAAGGGGCTCATCCAGGATCGTCTTGATCCGCAGGCGAGGATTGATGGCGGAGTATGGATCCTGGAAGACGATCTGCATCTCGCGGCGCAGGGCACGCAGCTTGCGCGGGCTCAAGGCAGTCAGCTCCGTGACCGCGTCGTCCTGCCCTTCCGCCCGGAACAGGATGTTGCCGCCAGTGGGTTTTTGCAGTTGAAGGATGGCGCGGGCGAGCGAGCTCTTGCCGCAGCCGCTCTCGCCGACGAGCCCGAAGGTCGCGCCGGTCGGGATCGAGAGGCTGACGCCGTCCACCGCCCGCACGGCACCGACGACGCGGCGGAAGACGCCCTTGCGGACCGGATAATGAACTTCGAGATTGTCGATGCGCAGACGATCGCTCATGCCTGAGCCTCCACGACGGCGGGGTAAAGCCAGCAGGCCACCGCCTGCTCCGGCGAGATCGCCGTGAGCGCAGGCATCAGCTCGCTGCATTTCAGCATCGCGTGAGGGCATCGGCCAGTGAAGGGACAACCGACGATGACCTCCGTGACGGGCGGGACCTGGCCTGGGATCGGCGTGAGCTCGACGCGCTCGCCACTGGCGGGCGGCAACGACGACATGAGCCCCTGGGTGTAGGGATGCGCCGGATTGTCGAACAAGGCGTCGATGCCCGCCTTTTCGACCACATAGCCGCGATACATGACGATCACCTCGTCCGCGTTCTCGGCCACGACGCCGAGGTCGTGCGTGATGAGCAGGGTCGCCATTCCGAGCTGTTCGCCCAGCTCCCGCAGCAGCTCCAGGATCTGTGCCTGAACCGTGACGTCGAGAGCCGTGGTGGGCTCGTCCGCGATCAGCACGCTCGGGGAACACGCGATGGCGATGGCGATCATCACGCGCTGGCGCATGCCGCCCGAGAGTTCGAACGGGTAGTTCCTGGCCCGCTGCTCGGGTGCCGGGATGCCGACGAGCCTCAAAAGATCGACGGCCTTGGCCGAGGCGGCCTTACGGGACAGGCCCA
This sequence comes from Microvirga sp. jy35, assembly GCF_056148915.1. Lineage (NCBI taxonomy): Bacteria > Pseudomonadati > Pseudomonadota > Alphaproteobacteria > Hyphomicrobiales > Methylobacteriaceae > Microvirga > Microvirga sp. jy35. The sequence continues at coordinate 37,254 of NZ_JBWBEW010000027.1, forward strand.
TGTGATAGGACAGGCTTTCGGCGATCTGGTCCCCAACCGTATAAACGGGATCGAGAGCCGTCATGGGGTCCTGGAAGATCATGGCGATCCGCCGCCCCCGGATCTGCCGCATCTGCGCGCCGGACGGATCGAGCTGCGCTATGTCCCGAGTCTCTCCTTCCATATCGAGTAGAATGGAGCCCTCGCTGATCCTGAGAGGTGAGGACAGCAGGTTCATGGCGGACAAGGCCGTCACGGACTTGCCGCATCCGCTCTCGCCCACCAGAGCCAAGGTCCGGCCGCGATAAAGCTCCAGATCGACTCCGTAGGCGATCCGCCGCGCGGTTGTCTTGTGGCTGCCGATGTCGATGCTGACATTGCGCATCTGGAAGACCGGGGCATTCATCGCAACACTCCCTGCAGGCGGGGATCGAGACGATCCCGGATCCAGTCACCGACGAAGTTGTACCCGATGGCGGTGGCCATGATGGCCATTCCCGGTGCGGCTGTGAGCCACCATGCGGTGTCGAGCTCGTTGCGTCCCTCCTGCAGCATGCCGCCCCAGGAGGGTGTCTCGGGAGGCGCGCCGAGCCCCAGGAACGACAATCCGGATTCCATCAGGATCGCATAGGCCAGCTCCAGGGTGGCGATCACCATGAGCGGCCCCACCATGTTGGGAAGCACATGAACGGCGAGGGTGCGGGGAAGCGAGATCCCGGCAGCCTTGCAGGACAGGATGTACTCCTTCTCCCGAAGCTCCAGGGATAGCGAATAGGTGATGCGTGCGAACTGCGCCCAGCGCACGACCGCAAACGCGATGATGAGATTGGTCAAGCTCGCGCCCAGCACGCTCATGAGCACGAGGGCTAGGAGGATGAAGGGGATCGACAGAACGATGTCGGCCGCAACGAGAACCAGCGACTCGATCGCCCGGCCCATGAAGCCTGCGGCAAGCCCGAGGGGGATGCCGATCAGCGCCGAGACGCCGACGGCCCCGAAGGCGACCGTCAGGGACACCCGCGTGCCGTAGATGATGCGACTCATCACATCCTGCCCTAGCCGGTCCGTGCCCAGGAGATGAATGCCGCCTTCGCTAGCCTCGGCCAGAGGCGCCGCGAGACTGTTGATGATGTCCTGCTCGTTAGGATCGAACGGAGAGATCCATGGAGCCAGGATGGCCGCAATGACCACGATGAGCAGAATGCCAAAACCCAGAATGCCTTTTTTCGCCATGACGTTCTCTCTAGTTGAGCCGGATCTGGGGATTGAGGGTCGCGCAAAGCACATCCACGATCATGTTCACGAGGGAGAACGTGACCGTCACCATGAGCGCCACGGATTGAACGAGCGGGAAATCGCGGGAATAGACCGCGTTGACCGCGAGGCGCCCAACGCCGGGCCACGAGAACACGGTCTCGATGAGAACCGCGCCGCCGAGAAGGCCGCCCAACTGCAGGCCGATGAGCGCCACGATGGGCACCGCAGCGTTGCGAAGGCCGTGCTTGAACAGGATCGCGGTTTCCGGAATGCCCTTGGCCCGTACGGTCCTCACATAATCCTGCCCCAGCACATCGAGCATGGAGGAACGGGTGATGCGCATGATGCGGGCCATGGTGTTGAGGCCCAGGGTCACCGCCGGCAGAATCAGGGCGATCCACCCTTCCCCGCCCATGGACGGAAGCCAGCGCAGGGTCGTGCTGAAGAGCAGGATGAACAGGAGGCCCGACCAATAGACCGGCATCGCCTGCCCGATCACTGCAAGCCCGCTGGCGAACGTGTCCACCCACGTGTCCCGCTTCAGCGCCGCGAGAATGCCGAGGGGCACAGCGGTCAGGATGCTGAAGGCCAGGGCGGAAGTGGCAAGGAGGATCGTGGCCGGGAAGGCTTCGAGAACGATCGGCAGCGCGGGCTGGTTATACTTCCAGGACAGGCCCAGATTGCCGGTTGCCGAATTCCAGAGGAACGAGAGGTACTGAACGATGAGAGGCCGGTCCAGGCCCAGCTGCCGCAGAAGGCTTAGGCGGTCCGCTTCTGTCGCCTCGGGCGGCAGGAGAAAGATCGTGGGGTCGCCCGCGAGCTTCTGCAGCCCGAACAGAATCGTCATGACGCCGGTGATGGTGACGATGACGAGGAGGCTTCTCCTGAGAAGATAGGTCAGCATCATTGTCCTCGCTGGTAGCGGGCAAAGCGGTAGAAAAAGCTGGCTACGGACTTCATGAATGGCACGATGTCATCGGCCATAATGTATTCGTTGGGCCCGTGCGACCCGGCTCCGTGTCCGAGCCCGCCGAAGGCATAGGGAAGTCCCAGAACCTGCGAGAACAGGTACATGGGCGCGGCCCCGGCATGAAGCGGATAGACCCGCAGGTCCGCGCCCTGGGCGCGGCAGGCATCGATCAAGGCGCGGACCACCGGCTCGTCGGCGGAGCTACTCGATGCCGGGTAGGCGGACCGCACCACAACCTCCACATGCCCGAAGCCGCGTCTCTCCAGATGATCCCGGATGAGGCTCACGACGGCTCCGGGGTCCATGCCAGGCAGCACCCGCAGGTCCGCGAAGGCGCTGGCCGTCGCGGGAATGAGCGTTGCAGGCGCCTGCCCCTCTTCGAGCTTTCCCGCTTTGAGAGCATCAATGTTGAGCGTGCACGAGAACATGAGATCCGTCAGGCGATCGCGAGGCGAGGCGTCGGACTTCAGGCGCCGCGCCCGCGTTTCCGCCCTGTAGGCCTCGAAGTCGTGAACCTTGGAAACCTCGTCGATCAGCGCCGTCTCAAGCTCCGACGGACGCGGCGTCATCTCCTCCAAACCATCGACGACAAGCCTTTCCTGGCGGTCCGTCAGGCTGGCGAGAGCCTGTACGAGCTGCCAGGCCGGGCTCGCCACGAGAGCGCCGTGCAGGGCGTGAAGGTCGCCTCCGACCGGACCGCCCCACTCTCCTCCCGTGACCTTGAACTCCAGGAGCACCAGGCCCTTGAACCCTAAGCGCAGGATCGTGCTGCCGGTGCCGGTCGTTCCGAAATACGGGATGAAGGCGGCATCGCAACGGGATAGAACCTCCCGGTTGGCCTCGATGTAACTCGGCAAGGAGGGGCTGCCGATCTCCTCCTCGCCCTCGATGAGGAACCGTATGTTGACGGGAGACGGGACCCCCGCGTCGCGGAACGCCTTCAAGACGGCGAGAGCACCGAAGAGGGGTCCCTTGGAATTGAACGTCCCGCGTCCGACGAGCCGCTCTCTGCCCTGCGCATCGGTGACGATCTCGGCCGCGAACGGATCGACCGTCCAGCCCGGCTGGCCGGATGCGGGCTGGACGTCGTAGAGGTCGTACAGGAGCAGGGTCGGCGCCTTCGGGTCGGTGATGAGCTCGCCTTCCACGATGGGAGCGTGGAGGCCGGGCGCCTGCCCGGCCTCCGCTCCGAGTTCCCGCAGATAGGCCTGCGTGAAACGGGCCATCTCGGGGATCCCCTCCCTGGTATGGCTGACGCTTGGCTGCCGGACCGCGCGGCGGATATCCTCGATATAGGCATCCGCCCCTTGCTCGATCCGGCGGATCACCCGCTCCTCGTCGGCGGGCTGAGGGCTCATCCGATCTCCTCGGCCACAATGAGATCGTCGGAACGCGGCCGCCACTTCAACGAGGGCGAGGCGCCATAGACGACCTCGTGCGCGAAGAGCGGAACGGCGGAGGCATCGTCCCTGAGCTTCTTGATCAGCTGCCCGACCAGCGCGACGCGCTCCGGCCCGTCGGCCTGGTTGGCCTTGTCGATCATGGCATCGAGGGCGGGCTCCTTCCAACCCGACCAATGCCCCTTGCTGTAGAAGAACGCTATGATCTGCGGCAGGGGATCGAGCCACACATTGCCGTGCGGTTGAATGAAGATGGGCGCGACTTGGTTTGACTTGATCTTGGTCGCGAAGGATCCGTACTCCTCCGTGCGCACCTTCACGTCGAGGCCGACGCGCCGCAGCTGCGCGCCGACGGCGAGCGCGGTCTCGCGGTCGAGCGGGTAGCGTCCGGCGGCTCCGGCGAGCTCGATCTCCTTGCCCTTGAGGCCGAGATCCTCAATGATCTTCTTGGCTTCCGTGGGATTGTAGGGGAAATCGCCTTCAGCATCGGCCGGAACGCCCTGGATCGACGAGGCGTAGATGGTCTTGACCGGGGTCGCGTAGCCCTTCATCAGGCCGCGGATCAGCTCGTCGCGGTTGATAGCGAGGCCCACGGCGCGGCGGAAGAGCGGGTTGGTGGCAGGCTCCGCGAAGGGGTTGAACTGCACCACCATGACGCGGTTGCTCTCGACCTTGAGCACCTGCACGTCCTCGGAGCCGGACAGGCTCGCCGCCTGGTTGGGCGAGAGAGAGGTGACGAGATGCGCGGCACCTGTCTTGACGGCGGAGATGCGGGCGATCTCTTCCGGCACCGGGCGGAAGACGACTCGCTTGTACTTGGGCTTCACCTCGCCGCGGTAGTTCGGGTTCGCGAGAAGAACCACCTCCTCGTTGCGCCGCCAGCGGTCGAGGGTATAGGGACCCGACCCGATGGGAGCCTCGTTGAACTTTAGGCCCACTTCGGAGGTGTATTTTGGCGGGACGAGCTGAAGGTTCGTCATGCGGGCCAGGAAGAGGGCGTCAGGAGCATCGGTCTCGATGGTCACCACATAGGGCGACTCCACCTCGACGGATTTCAGGTTGACGAAGAAGCTCCGGATGGGGGACTTCGTCTCTTCGGCGTTGAGGCGGGCGATCGTGTATTTCACGGCTTCCGCGTTCACGGGCTCGCCGTTGGAGAACTGCATGCCCTCCCGCAGCGGGAGACGCCATTTGGTCGGCGATACGCGCTCCGCAGCCTTGGCGACGCCTGGGCCGACGCTCATATCCGGCATCCGGGTCATCACCGACGAATAGAGGTGCTTCTGAACGATCCCCGTCAGGGTATCCAGCCTGTAGGCCGGATCAAGCGACATGATGTCTCCGGTCTGGCCGACGATCAGCGTATCGCCGATGGTTTTGGCCCAGGCGATGCCGGTGCCGCCGAAGCCTGCAGCGGCAACGAGGCCTCCGAGACCGCTGAGAACATGACGACGAGTCAAATCTGGGTAGCTTGCCATTAGGTCTCTCCATCTTCGTTCAAGGGTGACCGTTCGAGGTCCTCTGTCGAGCGTCGGTGCCGTCCGGCGGCATCTTTCTTCAGTCTTTGGCTTCATTCTCCCTTGGCGGAGGGGGCATGCCCCCTCCGCAACCCTATCGGCGCCGGGGCGCCGGCGCACGCTTCAAGCGACCGAGAGCTTGGTCTCGCGGTAAAGTTCGCGGAAAGCTTTGACGTCGGCAAGCGACCCGTCACGCAGGCGGGCCACGTCGCTGCCGGCGTTCACGAACTGGTAGCCCCGCGCGAACATATCCTTGTAGGTGCACCCGGGATGCGGAACGGTGCCCATGGGGATGCCGCTTTTCTTGATCTTGCTTTCCGCGGTCTCGATGAGGCCGGCAACCTCTGGGTGTTTTAGGTTGCCCATCTGGCCGACCGTCGCGGACAGGTCGTGGGGGCCAATGAACATGACGTCGATCCCTTCCACCGCCAAAATTTCCTCAATGTTCTGGACGCCCTTGGCGGATTCGATCTGGATCACGATCAGCAGATTGTCGGCGCAGGTGGCGACGTAATCGGGCGCCATGCCGTAGCTCGAGGCGCGAACGGTGCTGGCGGCGGTGCCGCGACGGCCCAGCGGCGGGTAGCGGCAGGCCGCGACTGCAGCGCGGGCTTCCTCCGCCGTCTCAACGCTGGGGATCATGACCCCCTCGGCGCCCGCATCGAGAACCCGCTTGAGATAGACGTGATCGTTCCAGGGCACGCGCACGACCGGTGTGGCGTCGGTGGCCGACGCGGCCTGCAATTGCAGGGACAGGGAGGTCGGATCGCCGAGGCCGTGCTCCTGGTCGATGATAAGGTAGTCGAACCCCGCCAGGGCAAGAATTTCCGTCACATGCGGATTTCCCAGCGCCGTCCAGCAGCCCAGGACCTTTTCGGAGTTCTGCAGGCGCTGCTTCAATTTGTTCGTTCTATACATCGGCTCATGCCTTCGCTTGTCTCGTTGGTGACTATATTGGCCATGAAATTAGATGCCTGACGCAAGCAATCGGCCAATACAGGTTTTGAGAGCTTCGATAAGGTCAGCCTATGGTTTCCCGAGAGGAAGCTCGGATTCCACGAGGCGCACCCAGAACTCCGCGCCCAGGGGCAGGAGCCGGTCGTTGAAGTCGTAACTGTCCCCGTGGAGCACATGCCCGCTGGCGGTAGAGCCAGCGCCGAGCCAGACGAAGCAGCCAGGCTTTTTCTGGAGCATGTAGGAGAAGTCTTCCGCCCCCATGGAGGGGAGCTCGTCCGTGACGATATTGGCCGGGCCGAAGACGGCCGCAGCCACCCTCCCCGCGGTTTCCGTTGCTTTCGGATCGTTCACCGTGGCCGGATAGCGCCGGTCATAGGCGACGCGGGCAGACAGGCCATGGACTTGCGCAACGCCTGCTACGACCCGCGCCATCGTGTTCTCGATGGTGTCGCGCACGCCGGGATCGAACGAGCGGACGGTTCCCCGCAGCACGACCTCGGCCGGCACCACGTTCCAGGTATGGCCGCCATGGATCTGCGTCACGCTGACGACGCTTGGGTCGGCGGGATGAATGCAGCGGCTTGGAATGGTCTGAAGCGCCCCGACGATGGCGGAGGCCGCCACGATGGCGTCCGAGCCCATATGCGGCATGCCTGCATGAGTGCCCTGGCCGGTCACCACAATCTCGAACATGTCGGATGCCGCCATGATCGGTCCACTGCGCACCGCTACCCGCCCCATTTCGAGGCCGGGCCAGTTGTGCATGGCGAAAACGTTATCCACCGGGAATCGGTCGAACAGTCCCTCCTCGATCATACGTCGGCCGCCGCCCTCGTTCTCCTCCGCCGGCTGAAAGATGAAGCGCACCGTGCCGCGAAAGCTGTCTGAAGCCGAGAGATAGCGAGCCGCTCCCAGCAGCATTGCCATATGCCCGTCATGGCCGCAGGCATGCATCTTCCCGGGCTTACGCGAACGGTAAGGCAGATCCCGAACCTCCTGGATGTCGAGGGCATCGAGCTCCGCCCGCAGGCCGATGGTGGGGCCCTGCCCTCTCCTGAGGGTTCCCACGACTCCCGTGCCGCCCAGGTCCCGGCTGACCTCGATCCCGAACTCCTCTAGGAGGCCTGCCACATAGGTCGAGGTTTCCAGCTCCTCGAAAGCGGTTTCGGGAGTGGTGTGGAGATGATGCCGCCAAGCCTGCATCTGGGCTACGAGGCTATCAGAAGCACGTATGTTCAACGATGGGACTCCCGAGTGAGGACGCGTATGGCTTTCAACCGGGTCGGATCTTCGGGTGCTTCTTCTTGAGCGGCAAATTGGAAAATGTCGTACACCGATAGCGTGAGGCTATGCCGGAGCTTGCCTCGGCTCGGTCGTCCAAGGAGCCTTGGCTTGGCGTGCGGTCCCCATGAAAGATGCCTGTAAAACGGAGGTTGAGCATAGGTGGCTTAAATATGGTCTTTTCTTATGACGCTCATTCCGCCAATCTAGGAATGTGAGCTTAGATGGGGAACGGGGACACTCCACACCATGAATTTGCGTCAGATGGAGGTCTTCTACGCGATCATGGTCTCAGGCACCGTTACCGGGGCGGCCAAGATGCTCAACATCTCCCAGCCATCGGTCACCGGGGTGCTGCGCTATACGGAAGACCGTTTGAAATTCAGCCTGTTCAAGCGCGTCAAAGGCAGGCTCGAGCCGACCCCCGAAGCCCAGGTCCTCTTCACTCAGATCGAGCATGTTTTCGATCGGGTCGATGTCGTCAAAAGAACGATTGAAGGCTTGCGTGAGGCTCGGAGCGGCACACTTCACATCGTTGCCATTCCTGCGGTCGGCGTAACGCTTCTCCCCTCAGCCGTGGGAGCGTTTCTGACCAATCGCAAGGACGTCGGCATCCGGTTTCAGATGCATTCGCGGCGAGAGGTGATCGAACTGGTCTCCACAGGAGCGGCCGATCTGGGCTTCGGCTTCCTCACTCCAGAAGTGCCGGGGATCAGAATCGAGAGTATCGTCAGTCGGAATCTGATCTGCATCATTCCAAAAGATCATCCGCTTGTAGAGCTTGATGCTGTATCCGTTCGTGACATCGCTCCCTATCCCTTGATCAGCTATACCAGCAGCCAGGGATTGGCGCCCATCATCAACGGGATCTTCGCGGAGGCGCGCATCAACTTCAAACCCGCCATGGAGGTCGGGCTGATCATCAATGCCTGGGCGATGGTCAACACAGGAGCAGGGATTGCGATCGTGGATCCTTATTCAGCCTCCTTCAGCATGTTTCAGAACGTGGTCGTACGGCCCTTCATTCCGGAAACGTCCATTAGGCTGGAAGCGATGCGATCCGAGCAGCGCCCTTCATCGCTTTTGACGGAGGCCTTCATCTCAGAATTTCGAGCCTTCATTAGCAGCGGCCCTGATCCGAAAGCCATTCAGGAGCCCTGATGTAATGGCTTACAACACGATTTCAATAGGGGGCTGGCTGCTTGCCTACCAAGCTTCGTGAAGACGCTGTTGTTCACCTGAAGCTGCCTTAAAGTGAGTTGAGGTTGTCGAGCCTACGTTGGCAATTTCGTTCATGCGGTTCTCTGAGACGCACCCCCGTCCCGCCTAGTGCTGGTCACATCAGAGAGCCTTTCCCAGCCGCTGCACGAGCTCTGGTGCTCAAGGTCAGTTCAGGGTCAGGCCAGGAAATCCCGTACCCTTTGGGAGCGTCCGGTGTTCCTGGCTTGAGCTGACGTTCGGTGTTCTGCGCCGCAGTGTTATCACTGTCCTGGGGAGGCGAACTCTTGTTCAGAGGGTCGACCCTTGAGAATGGAAAGCAATGAGCCTCTTGGACAAGCTGCGCCGATGGCTACCTGACAATCTAATCGTCAAGCTTGATCAACTCCTGTTGTAGCAACGCGACACAGCCGATGTTTCTGCTGGGTCGGCCTGGAATTGACACTCGGTTCATGTCTAGTAGCCACCCTTTATCAACCACCTGGCTGCAGGAATAGCGGTCTGGCCGAGAGGGGGTGCAGCATGAGCGAGACAAGGGCTAATCAGCGGAGCCGTGTGACCAATCTCCATGCAGTCCCGGCACCGCCGGTTGACGAGAACATGGCATCAATGATCGACCTGTTGCAGGAGCATCTGCGTCTGGCTCGTGAAGGCAAGCTGCGTTCGCTTGCTGTGGTGTCAGTGTCCTCCGATGGATCAGCGATTGGCACCCAATGGTCCTGCGATCCCAGCGACATGGCATCCCTTATCGGCAAGCTCACGGTGCTGACGCATGACCTGATGGCGGCCCGTAAGTAGCGAGACTTCATGGAGCGTCCTCAGATCCCCCATCCCCTGAGCACGCGCTCTTCCGAAGCAGAGCCGCATAGTCGGGTAAGTGGACCTATTGCTCAGTGAAGAAGGTGAGCACGACCTTGCCCTTGTCGCTGACAAGGCAAACGAAGCGGTTTGGTTTGTCGCTTTTCTCGCGCTGGAGATAGGCCTCGCCCATGACCACCATGCGGATCGGCGTATCCTCGACCTTGGTGTCCGCCTTAGAGATGGCCAGCGACTGGATGTCGAAGGTGAGATGCTCAATCGAGGGCGAACGCTCCTTAAGGGCCGCCAGCCCTGACAGGCGACACGCCTCAACCTCCGCCGGCACCTGAGCATGGGCTGAGGATACTAAAAGAAGGGTGCTCCCAAGAACGGCAAGTGCAATGCGCATAGGTCTCTCCCTTGCGGTGTAGGTCCGGCGATAGATCCTGTCACGGATCTGGTGTGGGCTGCTAGTTGGACGACGTGGCCTCTACAGCGCGAAGTACTTCGTCGATCAAGTGCGGCAGGCGGCAAGGCTTGGCGAGAAACGCTGCTCCTGGCGGAAGGCGATCGGCGTGGCACCTGCGCGAGCGGCCTGAAGTCAGGATCACGGCAAGTCCGGGCTGTGCCTTGGGGGCCTACTGTGCGAACTCGCATCCATCCAGCGCTCCTAAGTCGATGTCCGTGAACAGCACGTCGATGGCCTCTTCAGCGAGGATGACGTTGGCCTCCTCGGCGCTGGTGGCGGACAGGACTGTGAAACCCGCCTCCTCGAGCGCCTCGGCTACCACAGCCCCGACAACTAGGTCATCCTCAACGACCAGAACACGGGTGCGGCTTGCCTCTGCGAGCCGGCACTCAGGCTGACGGACACGGCTCCAGAGAGATGAGGTCGGCATTATACGGGTGGCCCTTCTCGTGCGAGTTCGCTGAGCTAACCCAGAAGCCGAAGGGGGCGTTCACACCCACAATCACCTTCTGATCAACATGGTGAGGGATCTGTAAACAGCTCTCTGGACCCTGGCAGACTATAGGCCCTTTGATGCCGTCCTGGAGCTAGCAACCCTTACTTTCCTTGCAGACGTCACGGGTCGGCAGCGACGATCCCCTGCCCTTCAGGAATGTCCGGTATTCCTGTCTTGAGGAGACATTCCGTCTACTTCAGCTAAGTGCCAATATACGACATTCACGTCTCGAGCTGGATTTTCCGACAAGGCCTTAATGGAGCGCAAGTCTTAGAGAGCCTTGGGTCTCGGTGGCAACTGGAAGCTAAGAACTCAGCAAAATGGGCCCCTGGCAATCTCCCGCAGCACCAGCTTGGAGCTTTCGCCACAACGCACTAAGTTCGGCTTACGCGAGCAGTTCCAGAGATTGGGAGAAGAAGATGAGAGCGCTGCGATGTGATGAGCCCGGCAAGCTGAGCATCATCCAACGAGACCTCCCGAAGGTAGGCTCAGGCGAGGTCTTGGTGCGCATCCGGCGGGTTGGGATCTGCGGGACTGACTATCATATCTATCATGGCAATCAGCCTTACCTCGAATACCCACGGGTGATTGGCCATGAGCTTGCAGGCGAGATCGCCGAGGCGCCAATCGGCAGCCCGTTGAAGGTTGGCGACATTGTCTGTATCGAACCTTACCTCTACTGCGGTACGTGCCGTGCCTGTCAGCAGGGCAAGACCAACTGCTGTCAAAACTTACAGGTGTTGGGCGTACATCGTGATGGTGGAGCCTGCGAATACATTGCGGCGCCGGAGTGCAATGTCGTGTCGGCGCCTGGTCTCGGGCTGGATGAGGCGGCAATGGTCGAGTTCCTGGCGATTGGTGCTCACGGCGTGCAGCGCTCTGGCGCGGGACCGTCGAGCCGGGTTGCCGTGGTTGGAGCTGGGCCGATCGGAATAGCGGCTGCAATTTTTGCGAAGGCTCGAGGGGCCGAGGTATCCGTCCTCGACATGAACACCCAGCGGCTCGCCTTTTGCAAGGACAAGATCGGAGTCGATCACGCATTCGAAGTGTCAGCCGGCATCGATGAGCGTCTCAAGACCGCCACTGAAGGTGATTTCTTCGACATCGTTCTTGATGCAACTGGAAACCCCAAAGCGATGATGAAGGGCTTCTCGTATGTTGGCCATGGAGGCACCTATGTGCTCCTGTCGATCGTGCGGGCCGATATCACGTTCAACGACCCGGAGTTTCACAAGCGTGAGACGTCGCTGATGGGCAGCCGCAATGCCACACGGTATGATTTCGAGACGGTGCTTAACACCATGCGGGACGGCAGGGTGCCGGTTGCGGCGCTTGCCAGCCACCGCGCTAGCCTCGACGAGGCTCCTAACCGTATTCCGGCGTGGTCGACGGCCGAGGCGGGGGTGATCAAGGCGCTCATCGAGTTGTAGCCGGATCGGGACCTTAATCCTGACCAGTCTCGGCGGGTACCGCATTGGGAGAGGCCATTTGCACTAAGGCTATTGCACAGTTTTGCCAAGGATCATCCGAGATTGATTGACTAACGTACCGAAATCGGGAGGTTCACCTCCAGAGAACCTGCGAAGACTAGATCCGATCCACTCTTCGGCTCTCATCCGCTGGACTGCTGTGGTCCGGGTTTGATCCGCGGAAGAACGCGTTCTACATCCTGATCCGCCGTCGCCTGCAGCCTTGCATCAGGTGCTCGCCCAGCGTCGTGCTCGCGCAGTACCTCGGCGACAACTTCAGGATCAATCTCTTGGGCTTGGATGAGCAAACGATCGGCCTCCTCGTTGTGGCCGATCGCTTGTTCATGCAGGCCCTGTTCCGCTAGTCTTCGAGCCTGCGCTGCTGAGCTTAGATCCTCACTGGGCTGAACTTGCTTGCGATCCGCCACATTGGCCTCCCCTCATTAGGCGCTTTGCCCAATGATCACACGGTCACGCCAAGCGGCCACGGTGCGAACTCGGCGGAGCCAAAATCGTACAGCTCGCTTTTCGTGCGCTCGCCGGAGGCAACCCGTAGAATTCGGTCAAAGATACGCTGCCCAGCCTCCTGCACGGTCTCCTCACCATCGACAATCGTGCCGCAGTTGACATCCATGTCGTCTTCCATGCGCCGGTACAGAGGTGTGTTGGTGGCGATCTTTATGGATGGCGACGGCTTGCACCCGAAGACACTGCCGCGTCCCGTTGTGAAACAGACCACGTTCGCTCCACCGGCTACCTGACCCGTAGCCGAGACAGGATCGAAACCCGGGGTGTCCATGAACACAAAGCCGCGTGCTGTCACAGATTCGGCATACTTGATCACGTCAACGAGGTTGGTGCTGCCGGCCTTGGCCATGGCGCCGAGCGACTTCTCCAGAATCGTGGTCAGCCCACCAGCTTTGTTGCCAGGCGACGGATTCGAATTGATCTCCGCTCCATGCTTGTGCGTGTACTCCTCCCACCAGCGCATTAGCTCGACCAGCTTCTCGCCGACCTCGCGGCTGACCGCCCGACGGGTGAAGATATGCTCGGCACCATACGTCTCGGTTGTTTCGGACAGGATCACCGTACCACCGTGACGCACAACAAGGTCACTGGCGATCCCGAGGGCCGGGTTGGCGGAAACGCCGGAATAGCCGTCCGATCCACCACATTGCAGCGCCACCTTCAGCTCACTCGCAGGCACCGTCTGGCGCTGCACCGTGTTCGACTCGGCCAAGACCTCTCTCACGAAGGCTATTCCGGCTTCGACGGTCTTGCGGGTGCCGCCCATGCTCTGGATATCCATGTTGCGGATCCGGTCGGTGAGCTTATGCTCCTTCAGCATCCCGCTGATCTGGTTCACCTCGCAGCCAAGGCCAAGCACCACGATGTGGGAAAAGTTCGGATGGCGGGCATAGCCAGCGAGCGTGCGGCGCAAGAGCTGAAGGGGCTCGCCTTCCGGCATGCCGCAGCCCGTCTTGTGCGTTAACGCAACCACGCCATCAACATTCGGGTATTCAGCGAGAGGATCAAAGCCGGTGAAAGGATGGCGCTTGAAGGCATCCGCCACCAAATTGGCTGCATGGGCGCTGCAGTTTACCGAGGTTAGAATGCCGATGTAGTTGCGGGTCGCCACACGCCCGTCCGGACGCCGGATGCCCTCGAAGCTGGCCGGGATATCGACATATTCCGTCAGCTTTACATCCTGGCCATAGGCATAGTCTTTGGTGAACTCGCCCATGCCAAGATTATGGACATGCACGTGTTGGCCGGGGGCGATTGGCGCTGTGGCGAAGCCAATGATCTGGTTGTAGCGCCGTACCGCCTCGCCTGCAGCGATCGGGCGCACAGCGACTTTGTGCCCAGGCGGGATCCGGTCACAGGCTGCGATACCATCTGCAACTTGCGCGCCCGGCAACAGTGTCGCTCGCGCTATTACCACGTGATCGTGAGGGTGAAGGCAAATCACCGGATGTGACGTAGCAGCATGCATTGTCATAGAAGATACTTCCTCACCGCTCACGAAGAGCATCTCGGGTCGGCAGCTTTGCATTGCAACTGGTATTGAACCTCTTGCGCCGCTTTATTTGTAGCCACACCGCGTAAATGTGAATCTTACAACGTAAGACATGGAAAAGTCAGGTCTCAGCATCAGAAATGGAGAATCCAATCAAGGGATACCGGTCTCGCCTTGCGCAGCGCTTTACCAACTGCTAGCTTGTCGACTAGCCGACAGCCCAGTTCATAGCAAAGTGCGTGTAAGCAATCAAGGCGGAAACTTCTAAAATGCTCAGAACCGGCGTGCAGGGAAAGATGTTGAGCAAAGCAACTGCGACGCTTAAAACCTGTCACGCACATAGACTATCATCCTATAAAACCATCAATGTTGTTACTAGAAGGTCTGGCACTGACGACGATACGCAAGTTCAGGCCACACTATAGAGTAAACTATTATACCAAGGCAGGTTAGGCGATTACATCAGTTTAGACAGATCTACAGAACATAGGTCATTCATTTATGAAACGGTCTACTCTCGGTGCCTTCAAGTTCCCTACAAGCACTGCTACGTCGCCTCCGTCTACGACAGTGCGGAGCATCCATGCGCAAATCAGGCATGACATTGTAACTCTCCGGCTCCGTCCCGGGTGTCGCCTCTCGGAAAACGAACTCGCCCTTCGCTTCGGGACCAGCCGGGCTCCGGTGCGCGAGGCACTCATCCGCTTAGTTGAGGAAGGATTGATTGAGGTGTTGCCGCAGCGCGGCAGTTTCGTAAGCCCGATTTCCCTCACGGCTATGCAGCGGGCCCGCTTCGTGAGGGAAGCGCTAGAGGTAGCTATCGTTCGGCGGGCGACCGAACGTGGACTTTCACGCGAGGCTTACGACAAAGCCGCTGCCATCTTGGCTGAACAAGAGCAGGTTCAAGATGATCCAGAGCGTTTCACCATGGCAGACGATGCATTCCACCGGACTCTTGCAGATGACATCGGCATCGCTCAGATCTGGGCAGTAATCGAACGGGAGAAATCCCAGTTCGATCGCATCCGGTTCCTCAGTCTGCCTGTGGTGACACCGGTCGCCTCCCTGATCATTCAGCACCGCGATATTCTCGCCGCCATCGTCCGCCGGGATGCTGACGCGGCCGAAGCAGCTATGCGGCTGCACTTCTCAGAAGTTTTCAAGAGTGCCGAAACCTTAGCACCTGAGTATCCTGACCTGATCATGAACGACGCTTGAGTTTGAAATCAATAGCAATCTCTCCCACTCGCCTGTCGGATTCCACAATGACTACTGCGCCTGTCGGTATGCAATAGCCCGCATACAATAGAAGCCGCTTGCGTCCTGGGTCGTGCATCTCGCGATGGTAACCTCGTGCGCGCTCATCAGGCCCGCTACACGGAAGATCTGCCGGCCACGAAGCCGAGCGCTTGGGCAATGACAGGTTTCAGCCTCCAGCGTCCTGATCAGGGCGACTGTGTCATGCCACAGGGGGTCACTGCCCGCCAAACGGGCGCCTGCTCGCATCGCTCGTCAGCAATCTGACCGCCCTACGTGAGCACGGGCTCGCCACCAGATGAGCCGGCTCAAGAAGCTATAAGCATGACTTTAACGCTCTGGGATCGATCTAGAGCTACGCGAAAACCTTCTGTAGCTTTTGAGAGCGGGCACTCTGATGTGACAATCGAAAGCACATCGATTTTTTTGCTGTCAATGAGCCGGACAGCTTGCTCGAACTCCTCGCCAAAGCGAAACGAGCCTTTGAGGTCTATCTCCTTAGCCATGACAGCATTGGCAGGGATCGGGATCTGCCCCCCGGGTAAATTGCCGACTTGAACGACTGTACCGCCGCGACGCACGTAGGATATCGCCGAAGCCAAACCGGAGGCCGTTCCAGAAACCTCAAAGGCCAAGTCAAAAGACGTCGCTGCAGCAAGCTCTTTCAGAGCATCCTCGCCACCAGAGAGGTCAATGGTATGATCAGCGCCTAGACGCTGCGCAAAGGCGAGCGGAGCGGCGGCTATATCGACCATCGCGACCTCCGATACTCCGGCCAACCGTGCGGCCAAGACTGTCAGAAGACCAATGGGACCCGCACCAAACACAAGTGCTTTCCGGCCTTCCACCTGGCCGGCCCGACTTACCGCATGAAGACAAACAGCAAGGGGCTCTGCCAACGCTGCAGCAGCCAGTGGCGTATTGTCTGAAACTTTGACACACTGGGCCGGGATGGCATCAAAGTATGTGGCAAAGCCCCCCTGCATGTGCGGCGTCTTTGACGCAGATCCCATGAAATAGATGTTTTCGCATAGGTTCGGACGGCCTTCCTGACATCTCGCGCAGTGACCGCACCACCGCGACGGATTGACTGCGACGGGATCGCCGATCTTAAGGTCCCCGCCGTCAACCGCGATATCCACGATCTCGCCCGCGATCTCGTGACCGAGGATTAAGGGGGATTTCACAACGAAATCCCCGGTTCGACCATGTCGGTAGTAATGCATGTCTGACCCGCAGATACCGCCTGCGCCAAAGCGCACCCGGACCATGCCGGGAGCTAAAGGACCAATCGGCGCTTCTACCAGGCGAAGATCTTCGGCTCCAAAGAGCGTTGCAGCAAGAGCAGTTTCGGTCACTTTGCTACTCCCATCGTTCGCGGCAGCCAGAGAGTCAACTCGGGAATGTAGGTGATCGCGACAAGTGCAAGCATGAGTGGAATTAGCCAAGGCAGAATGGCCACAGTCGTACGCTCCACCGAGAGTTTCGCCACGCGAGCTAGTACGAACAGGACCATCCCGAGAGGCGGATGAAGAAGACCGATCATAAGATTGAGGGTGATGATCAAGCCGAAGTGAATGGGATCAATGCCGAGCTTGAGTACGATCGGAAGAAGGATCGGCACAAGGATGGTAATGGCTGCGATCGTGTCGATAAAACAGCCAACAAACAGCATCAACAAGTTGGCCAGCAGCAGGAAGACCCATTTGTTCTGCGTGATACTGAGGATCGCGTCCGATAGAATCTGGGCGGCCTGACTTACTGTGAGAAGCCACGCAAAGATTGATGCGGCTGTCACGATGAACAGCACCGAGGCTGTGGTCTCAATGGTGTCGAAGGTTGCTTTGATCAGCGTCTTCAAGGTCATCGAGCGATAGCGCACGAGACCGAGGAAGAGTGACCAGATGACTGCGGCGACGGCAGCCTCAGTTGGTGTGAACAATCCGAGGGTCATGCCGCCGATCAGGATCACCGGCGCCATCAGGGCCATGACAGCGGAGAAATCGAAGTACCAGTCGAGTGCAAGGAGAACCGCGAGCGCAATGCCAATTGCAACGTTGGTCGACAGGCCGAACTGGACCATAGCCCAGACAGCGACTGGGAACATCATAACGACTATGACCTCGACCGTCGCATTCCCGAGTTGGCGCCAGGAGAATGGACTGTCACTGCCCCAACCGTTCTTATGGGCAAAATATGCCACCGTCGCCATCATCATGAGTGTCATGACGACGCCGGGGATTAATCCTCCGAGAAAAAGTGCCCCAATAGAAACGTTGGCCATCATGCCGTAGATCACGAATGGCAAGGACGGCGGTATGATCGGCCCAAGTGTCGCGGAAGCCGCGGTCACGCCGACAGCAAACTCAGTCGAGTAGCCGTGATCCTTCATAGCCTTGATCTCGATTGTGCCAAGGCCAGCGGCGTCAGCGATCGCAGTTCCCGACATCCCGGAAAAGATTACTGAACCAATGATGTTGACTTGACCCAACCCGCCCTTCATCCAGCCAACCAGGGCGACCGCGAAGCTGTAGATGCGCCCGGTGACACCCGCAGTATTCATCAGGTTGCCTGCGAGGATGAAGAATGGAACGGCAAGCAGCGGAAAGCTCTCCACGCCCGCGATCATGCGTTGAGCCAGAACGACGTCGGGCGCGGTTCCCGTGGCAAGGATGTAAATCAGGGACGAGACAGCCATCGCTATAGCGACCGGCAGACCAAGGAGCATCAGAGCGAGAAACGAACCGATCAGGATAAGCATGGGCGAGCTCCGACCAATCTTAGGGCTAAGGACTGTTGAAGTTGTTAGATCGGGGCTGCGTCAAACGCTTCTGGTCTCTCCAGAATAGAGTAGCCGCGACGCCAGTTATCAATCGACACCTGAACTGATCGGAGAAACATCAGGATGAACCCGACGAAGACACATCCATAAACCCAGTTCTTCGGCAGCATGATTGTGGTCATGGTCTCGCCTTCGACAATTGCCATGAAATTCCAGACCAGGTAGGCGCCATAAGCGAAGAAAAGGGTACGTATGGCGTCGATCATCGTTGCCAAAGCCCTTGCTACCTTTGCTGGCAGGTAACGGAAGAGCAGATCAACGTGGATATGGCGGCCCAGGCGAACGCACATCGCAGCCCCGAGAAACACCACTGCTACCAGGCAGTAGGTTGCAATCTCCTCGGTCCACGCGAAGGAGTCATTGAGCACGTACCGCGTGAAGAACTGCAGAAAGACCGCGAAAGCCATCAGCCAGAAGATCGCTAATGTCGCCCAGTCCTCAATACCATACTGCTTGAGATCGACCTCAGGAGCGGGCTCCTCGAAAGCGTGGGCCAGTTCCTCAGCCGTGATCTCAGTATGAACCTCAGGCTTCATCCCGTTCACTCCAGAATGATCGTTGAATAATTGAGACGGTCGACGTTTGTCGGTCAGGAGCCTGTCAGGGGAATTGGTATTCCCCTGACAGAGCAAACACGAGCTTTACAACGCAGGCTCGCTTTTGATGGCTTGAATCTTGTCGTAGTCTGCCTTGCGATATCCGAACGACTCGAAAGTGACGTTCTTCAAGACGTTCTGCTTGAAGTCCTCCTTGTCGACCTCAGAGACAGTTAGTCCCTTATCCTTAAAGAAACCAATGAGTTCTTTCTCCTTGGACTGAATTTCAGCAGTGGCCCGGGTTGCTGCCTCTTGAGCGACCTCGGAAAAGATCTTCTTGTCTTCGTCAGAAAGCTTCTTCCACAGATTGGCAGACACCACTGTGTTGAGATGGTCGACAATATGCCCTGTCAGGGCGATATGCTTCTGCACTTCGTAGAACTTCTTGGCCTCGATTGTAGTCAGAGGGTTCTCCTGAGCCTCGACAGTCCCGTTTTGAAGCGCGAGATACACTTCTGCGAATGCGATCGGAGCAGTGTTGGCACCACACGCGCGGGGCATCGCCAGATAAGCTGGCACGTCCGGAACACGGATCTTCAATCCTTTCATGTCAGCACACGTCTTGAGGGGCTTGTTCGACGATGTGTGCCGCGCACCATAATAGGTCACTGCAAGGATCTGGTGTCCGGTCTTGTCCGTGTAACCCTTGGCAAGCTCCTTGAATACGTCGCTTTTGGTGTAAGCCAAGAGATGATTCGCATCTCGAAATACGTATGGGTAATACGTGACTCCAATGGGCGCATAGCTTCGGGCGGCAAAGCTGGACCCTGAAATGATCATGTCGACAGAACCAAGGGATAGGCCCTGATTGATGTCGGTTTCCTTGCCAAGCTGCGAGGAAGGATAGACGTCAATCGTGTAGCGCCCGTTGGTGCGCTTGGCGAGTTCGCCAGCGGCCCACACTGATTGCGTGTGGAACGGCTCGTTAGGTTCGTACACGTGAGCCCATTTCAGCTTTGTCTGGGCCTGAGCAGCCCCTCCCGTAATCGCGAGGCCAAGTACAGCTGCTGCAACCGCTGACCATTTCATTGTCGTCATATTTTCCTCCTGCTGGTTTTCGTTTGCAGTTCGCGCGGGCGTTCCGCTCGACTGCGAAGTACGGGCGTGACCTTGCCCGATCGGTGTGACGGCACTGCAATTTCACCGAAACTTCTTGAAAAGCGCTCTTGAGAGAGCCGCAAGTGCTGTCTCATCGCCTGCCGCGCTGCTTCAGGATTGCCAGCTGCAATGGCATCGCGGATGACCCTGTGCTCAGCGAGCGCTTGGCTCCAAGTGCTCGCATCCTCGAAATAACTCGCGAGGCGCCGGAAGTAGGGGTTCATCCGTTGATCAAAGAGCTGCCCAATGAAGCGGGCTAACATCCCATTCGAAAGAGATGCTGCGACTGCTACGTGGAATTCGCGATCCAGCAAGATCCACTTATCATTGCCGCCAGATTTCTCCATCTGGGCGAGAATTCGATCAAGGGTACCGACGTGCTCGGGATCTGCAAGGATAGCCGCTTCTGCAGCGACGGAGGGCTCTAAGATCTCGCGTGCATGCAGAATTTCGAATGGGCCTTCGATCGATGTTTCGCCAAAGGGTATTGTCAACCTCAACGCTGACGGTCCCAGAACGTAGATGCCGGAGCCGACATTGATGCGAACAAGGCCTTCGACCTCGAGAGCAATGAGCGCTTCCCGCACACTTGTGCGAGAGACCTGAAGGCGATCGGCAAGCTCGCGCTCAGAAGGCAGCCGTCCACCAATCGGGTACTCACCGCTATCAATCAGATCGCGTAAGTGCTTGGCAATTTGTCGGTAAAGCCGCCGTGACTCATCGACCTTGAGTGACAAGGTCTCCCTCCTGCGATCGTTTCCCGCCCCAAATCCGTTATTCGCGGCCGCTTTCCTGGATTGGTCCGGCCAATTTTCTTAAAAAAGATATTAATATCTGTAGTGTGTCAAGTGAGGTTAGTTCAGCTTGGGCGCCAGTAATGCGTTTGAACGATCGGCTTTAGGCGACTAGGTTCATTGTAACTTGCCCTCTCTGGATGGATCAGCAAGGGAGAGCTGGTTTCTGGGGCTCGGCGGAGACAACAAGCTTCAGAACACAAAGGAAGCCGCAACGATCCGCCTTAGACTTTCGGTTGATTGGGTAGCCTAGATCCTACACCCATCACCTATAGTGAAGTAAGTTTCGTTCCGGATATTTGGCCCTTGTGCGAGCAAGGATTCGGCCTAGTCGGCGTATAACTTCTATCTGATCTTTAGGACAGCTTACCAGTGACAAATCACATAGACACTCTGCCCTGTGTCCGGAACTCTGAGGAATTGGGTTGCGAGCATCACCGTCTTTTTTCGACTACGACGCCTGAGGTATGTAACTGTTAACACTCCCGCACCATGCAAGCACCCGATAAGAGCATTAAATATACGTTCCTTTCTCGTCTCGAGCATCGGCCCCGCGGAAGTACTTTGGAGCAGGTGGAGCAGTCGCTCCGAACTGCAATTATTTCGTTGGATTTCGCCCCGGGCGAATTTATCGACAAAAGAGCTGTCTGCGCCCGACTTGGCGTTTCGATGTTTCCCGTTTCGGAGGCGCTCGCGCGCTTAGCCGTAGAGGGCCTCGTTGAGGTTCTGCCACAACGCGGCACCCACGTAACTCGAATACGTCTGCCTGTGATTAGGGAGTTCATGCTAATCCGCCAAGCTTTGGAGGAGTTGGTGGTTGCCACAGCCGCTCACTGCTTACCACCTTCTACGTTGGACGTGCTTTGGGATAATCTGCAGGCCCAGGAGCAAGCTATTGCGCGAATGGATGCATCAGAGTTCCATAACCTTGACCTAGCTTTTCATAACACTCTGGTAGAGGCGTTGGAGCTACCGCGGATTGCAGCGATGATCGAGATATCACGTGCTAACATTGATCGAGCTCGTCGCCTCCTCTCTTCGCCGCGTCGTCACATGGCTAGCCTTATGGAACATCGCGAGGTGCTCCATGCCCTTGAGGCTCGTGATGCTGAGGCAGCACGACGCGCCATGAAGACCCACTTGGAAGCTGTTATGGAGGAGTTGGAGCGTGTGTCAGGTCAGAACCCTGAGATCTTCACGCCAGGATAGAAAACAGGCCGGTTGCAGCGGCTGTTTTCGCTTGCCTGGTACCCGACGATGCCCCGTATGTGATGGATCAAACACTTTATGCTCGCGGCGGAGTTAGTTTCTTCGCCGATTTCAATATTAACTGGGCATCATAGACGAGCGGAATTTCGAACGGTTAGAACCAAAAGAGATTGATGTGACAGATCTTATCATTGCTCCACTGGAACAGCTTGAAGCCCAAACTTTCGCCGCGCTTCAGAGCGCCGGCGCCGACGAAGCTTCAGCCGGCGCAGCCACTCGTGCCATGCTGCACGCGTCGCGCCTTGGGATCGACAGTCATGGGGTCCGACTTGCGCTACATTATGCCCGCGTGCTGCGGAGCGGGCGTGTCAATCCAACACCAAAGATGCAGGTCCGCCGCACGGCCTTAGGCTCTGCCGTTCTCGATGCCCACAACGGCCTCGGTCATGCCGCCGGTTATGCGGCAATGGAGCTGGCCTGCAGCTTGGCCAAAGAAGCTGGGGTTGGTGCAGTCGGGGTGATCAACTCGTCCCATTTTGGCGCGGCCGGTGCCTATGCGCTTGCTGGAGCTGAGGCTGGCTTCATCGCAGTCTCGATGTCGAACACAGACTCGATCGTTGGCCTTCATGGCGGAGCTGAGCGGTTCCATGGCACCAACCCCATCGCTGTCGGAGCTCCCGTTCCAGACCAAAAGCCTTGGCTTTTGGACATGGCGACATCGTCAATCCCCTTCAACCGCGTGCTCCTCTACAAGACCATGGGCAGGGCTCTGCCCGAGGGTGTCGCTGCCGATCAATCGGGCCAGCCGACCCAAGATCCTGCCCTTGTCGAGATGCTGATGCCACTCGGAGGGATTGACTTCGGGTTCAAGGGAGCCGCCTTGGCCGGAATGGTGACCCTGTTTTCCGCAATATTGACTGGCAGCACCCTAGATCATGAGATGATCCGGATGGCTGAGACGCATGATTTTGAGACGCCGCGTCGGATGGGACATTTTTGCCTCGCAGTCGATCCTGATCGGTTCGTGGGGCGGCCCCTCTATGATGAAGCCATCAGCCGCTATCTCGTCTCACTCCGGACGAGTGCGGCCGGCGAGGGGCAGACCGTCATGGCGCCGGGGGATCGAGAATGGGCGGTTGAGGTCGAGCGGCAGCGCAGCGGCATCCCAGTGGATCAGGAGACTGCGCAATTCTTGGGATTGATCCCATAGGGTATTGTCAGGTTGGCGGGGGCCTAGGCGTACGGCAGGATCTTCAGTATGAGTACGAGCTCCAATCCATATCGCGGCCTCTGCTTGGCTTCCTGGCTCAAGGCCATAGACCTCCCATGAGGATACGCGCCTTCAGGCGTCATATGCGTCCTCAACCAGTCTTGAGATATCTCTGATCCTGAAGCGCTCGCCTGATGAGATTGTCAGCCGGCTCGTCGCCTTGAAGTTCCTGCCCACCTGCAACCCATACGAGGCTCTCTCGGCCGAGTATCTTCGTCGGTCCTTGCGCTAGCGACATCGCCGGGCAAACCGATCCGACCTTCAATCAAACCCACCGGAACTCGCGTCAGCGCTGATTCAGCACGACCACATTGGATCCAGCCGTGTTGGTGCCCTTGGCTGGCTTGACCCTGCTGGGGGCGGTAGGCGAGACGTTCCATCTCTGCCCGGTGTCGGTGATCACCGTCACGGTCTTCTTGTTGTAGCGCGTCAGCATGCCCTCGAGTTGACCTTGGCCGGGAGGCTGGAAAGTGACTCGGTCGCCGATCTTGAACTCCAGCATCTCCACATGGGCACGCATCTGGTCGAGAAAGCGCAGACGCTCGACAATGCGGTGGTTGAGATCGATGAGCTCGGACTCGGTCAGCTGGTCAATATCTATTGTCATAAGCGCCCTCGATGAAAGCCGGGCTGGGATGTCGAGCGAATGTCTGGCCAGCGCTTGTGCGTGTCAAAAGGAACGGTCCAGGCTCTGAAAGTCCCCTGCCCCTCGCGAATGGGTTCCGTTGCAACTGCTTGACGTAGGTCAAGCGAAGGCCGGACGAGGGCGCTGGTTATGCGGCTGCGCCGAACAGGGTAGCAATGAAGTCGCGCTGAGCCCGCATGTCATTCGCTGGTGCGCTCACAACCTGTCCCTTGCGGATCATCGCCATCGCCTCATAGCCTGCGATCGTCTGGGTGGCCGTCACAAAGCTCTTGAAGCCCAGCCCTGGCCGGACCAGGCGCTTAATGCGCCGGTGATCCTGCTCAACGATGTTATTCAGGAACTTCACCTGCCGGAGCTTGGCGAAGCGCCAGAGTTCTCCATCCAGTTTCATGGCTCTCGTGGCGATCGGATAGGCTGCATTCTTGTCGACCGTGATGGTCCGCGGATTGACCGTATGCGGCTGCTTTAGCGCTTTCCGGAAGAACCGCCGTACCGCAGCGGCATCCCGCCTAGGGGAGAGCAGAAAATCGATTGCTTGCCCGCGAGCGTCGACGGCGCGGTAGAGATACACCCATTTTCCCTTCACCCGGACATAGGTTTCATCCACCCTCCAGGATCCGTTCGTCATGCGCAGATGCGGTCGCAAACGCTTGTTCAGTTCGGGAGCGTAAGCCTGAATCCAGCGGAAGAGAGTTGTGTGGTTCACCTGCACGCCACGATCGGCGAACATGCGCTCGAGATCACGATAACTGATCGGAAATTGTAGATACCAGCGGACAGCCCAGAGGATGATCTCCGCCGTGAACTGCCGACCCTTGAACGGGTTCTTGTAACCTTGCACCACCGCCAGCTCCTCTCAGCCTCCTATCGTAGCTCAGGCGGAGCAAGCTTCAAAGCTGCAACAGAACCCCAGGGTGTGCCTCCGTCCATGTGCTCCGCGATGACTGGGCCTGCGAGCTCGATAAGCGCGAGGACGGAGGCGAGGATAAGGGTCACACTAAGCAAGAAATCCAAAAAGATCAGAGCCACCCAGCCGAGTTGGATAACCGAGATGGCTGCAGCATAGGTCAGGCAGGAGCGGCGTCGGTCGGGATTCTGTCTGGCCGCGCGAAGCCATTGGAAGATCATGCCGACCCGCATGATTACGTAGCCGAGCACCATGATAGAATTGTCGAGGTGATCGCCATGCTCGATGGACGCGAACATGCGCGGCAGGCCGAGAGCCAAGACCAGCACGCCGATCATCTGCACCATGGTGACGAGACGGAAGATCCAGTCATCGGTATCGTAGGCCGAGGCGAACCATGAGAAGTTGACCCAGGCCCAGCAGATGCAGAAGCTCGCAAAGGTGAAGCCGATCAGGGCGCTGGCGAAGTGACCCTCCGCCAGCGCATGGGCGAACCGGGAGGCTGCGAGCCCGAAGCTGACTACGAACATTAGGTCGAACAGCAGTTCGAGCGGGGTAGCACCGCGACGGGCTTCGTGGGGATCGCGCCCACCCATTTGTCTGGCATGATGGTGAAGCGTCTCAGCGCCAGCCGGAGTAACTGTCATGGACGTTCTTCCGTTGGTGACGGCAGCCGCAAGCTCGCTTGTAAAGACGAGGTCCAACGATCGTCGCCAATCCCGTCACGACAATGGCGATAGCACTGTCGGCAGTCCTGCGGCTCCATCGGCCTGGTTTCTCCGCCGTCGCCGCTCCAATCCTTCCGGGTATCATTCGGTCTGGATCTATCGCCGGCATTGAGTGCCGGGGTCACCACGGGAAGCCCCATCTCGCGCGCCTTGCTTTCTGCGCCGCCGACAACGGCACGTGCTTGATGCGAGGTGAGTTGCATGATGCAATCTCCAACGCGAGACGCAGATTTACGGACAGATGCGTTACACGGGCACAGCCACAAGGAACGACGCTGGGACACAGCGTACAGGATTATCCAAGCTAGGCTTGTTCGCAAGCAATGCGAGTGCTGCGTTTTGTACGAAATTGCTGCTTTCTCCTTACACGAAGATGCCATAATCTTGCTCTATAGCTACGCTTCCCTTCAGTATCCGATTCGGGCATCGGGGAGCCGACCGTGGCCAACGGGATCAAGGATCGCTTGGGCAAGTTTGTGGGGGTTGATGAGCCGCCCACACTCATTTCTCGTCCCTTGCCTTTGGCGGAGCTCATGGCCACGCGGGTTCGCTGGAGCGACGCCGGATCTGGGACCCCGAGCCGGTTCGACCGTAGCAACGGCTATCTGGTCTGCTTGCAGCGGCGCGACCTGCCTGCTGGCCCGTACTGGGTGGATGGCCGGCCCATGCCCCGCATGGCGATCAACCGCGGACAGTTTCTGTTGCTCGACCTTAACGAGGAGCATGCGTCCTTAAACTTTGCATCTGTCGATTGCATCTCCGTCTACACTCCTCGCGAGGCCCTGGATCGGTTTCAAGAGGAGCACGATCTGCGTTCGTTTGGAGCGCTTCGATCCGCAAGAGGCATCGCGTTTGCCGACGATGTCATCAGAAACCTGGGGGAGTGCTTGCTGCCGGCCTTCGAATGGCCCGAGACGACAAACCAGCTCTTCGTCGACCATATTTCGCTGGCTCTTCTCTCGCATCTCACCACGGTCTACGGGGAGAGGCTGGCAGTTCTGCCGCCATTCCGTGGAGGGTTGGCACCCTGGCAGGAGCGTCGAGCCAAGGATATGCTGCTGTCCCGGATTGACGGGAACGTGAGCCTCGCCGACCTCGCACGTGAATGCGAGCTTTCCCGAAGCCACTTCGCAAGGGCATTCCGGGCGACCACGGGGCTGCCGCCCCACAAGTGGCTCCTGACGCGCCGCGTTGAGATGGCACAGGAATTGCTCCGGGATTCGAGACTGACCCTCAAAGAGATCGCAATCCGCTGCGGCTTCACCGATCAGAGCCACTTTACTCGCGTGTTCGCGAAGCTCATGCACGTATCCCCTAGCGATTGGCGACGCCAGCGCTCGTAGCACGGACGCCCGTGGGGTGTCGCGTCATAGGGCTCCCTTCCGCTCGGTGCATAAGGCATCGATCCCATGTAGGCGTGCCGCCGAAACGCTCGACCAGCGTGTCGATCAGGACCCGGACCTTGCCCGGAACGTGGGAGCCGGGCGGGCGCACGACGTGGATGCTGTACTCGGGCCGCGGGTAATCCAGCAGCAGGGGTTCGAGGGCGCCGCTCTCGATGGCGTCGGAGACCATGAACGATGGAGCGTCCGCGATCCCGAGCCCGGCGATCGCCCACTGGAGAATGGCTTCCCCGCTATCTGACCTCAGGCGCCCCTGCGGCCGGATCAGTGTCCGGCGCTTGCCCGATTGGAAGTGCCACTCCGGCACAAGGGTGCCCGTGTAGATCAAGCATTGGTGCTGAGTGAGATCCTGCGGCGTGACCGGCCGACCATGCCGGGACAGGTACTCGGGACTTGCCACCACCACCGCATGAACCGGCGCAATCCGACGGGCCACGAGGCTGGAGTCTCTAAGAGAGCCGATGCGGATCGCTGCATCGAACCGCTCACCGAGCAGGTCCACCACCCGATCGGTATAGGACACGTCCAGTTCGAGAGCAGGATGGAGACGCGCCAGATCCGTCAGAACCGGCGCCAGATGACGCACGCCGAGCGCCATTGGTGCGGACAGGCGAAGGCGTCCGCGCACGGATTGCCCCTGCTGCGTGACAGCGTCACGTGCTTCCTCAAGGTCAGCCAGGATCCGATCACATCGTCTCTTGAACTCCATGCCGGCCTCCGTCGGGCTGATGCCGCGGGTGCTCCGGGTGAGAAGTCGGGTGCCGAGCTCCGTCTCCAACCGCGTGATGCGCCGGCTCAGGATCGATTTGGAGATGCCCAGGCGGGCCGCGGCGCGATTAAGCCCCCCGCTCTCAACCACCTCCACGAAGCTCCTCAGGTCCTCCAACTCGGACATAGCAGTGTTCCTCCCACGACAACAGCATGGTGCTGATTATGCGCCTTCTGCTGCGTTTGAGGAACCACTACCTCGGTTGGACCGATCTGACCAGAAGCCCTGGAGGGCCTGTCCCATGTCCACAGTTCTCGTGATTGCCAGCAGCGTGCTCGGTGTATCGTCCGTCTCAAACCAGCTTATTGAGGAAACGGTTACCCGTCTGCGTTCGCAGGATCCTCAGCTCCGGTTTGTCTTTCGCAATCTCATTCGAAGCCCAGTCCCTCATTTGGACGAAGATGCGGTTGCGGCACTCCGCGGGCCTGAGCCGACCAACCATGCCCAGCTCACCGCCCTCAACCTTTCAAATGACCTCATCGCGGAGCTCCAAGCGGCCGATACGATCGTCATGGGAGCGCCGATGTATAACTTCGGCATACCCTCGAACCTGAAGGCCTGGTTCGACTACGTGCTCCGGGCTGGCATCACGTTCCGCTACAGCGAGAGTGGCCCTGAGGGACTGCTCAAGGGCAAGCGTGCGATCGTCATCCTGAGCCGTGGTGGATTGTACAGCGAGGGACCGGCGCAGGAGATGGATTCGCAGGAGCCCCATCTACGCAATCTTCTTGCCTTCATCGGCATCACGGATGTTACCTTCATCCGGGCCGAGAAGCTGGCCTTCGGACCGGAGGCCCGCGAGCAAGCCATCGATGCGGCGCGCCAGCAGATCGGGGAGACGATCAGCGAGGCATGCCGCAAAGCCGCCTAATAAACCTTCGGGTTCAGAGGCGCCAGTGCCAGTACGGATTGCAGATGAGTGAAGTGGCGGCCATCATCCTCGCGGCGGGGCGAGGCACACGGTTTCGGTCCGGCCCAAAGCTACTGGCCCCGACGGACGGCAGGTCACTGGTGTGCCATGTCGTCGAGGCCGCGGTGACTTCCTTGGCTGAGCCTGTGATCGTGGTCACAGGCCATTGGGCTGAAGAGGTCGAAGCGTCGCTCAGAGGCTTTCGGATCCTGACCGTCCGGAACCCCGCTTTCGCGGACGGGCTTTCGAAATCGCTGAAGGCCGGATTCGCTGCATTGCCGCCTCAAGCCAAGGCGGCCGTCGTTCTCCTTGGAGACATGCCGCTGATCAGGGCCAGCCTGATCGACACCCTTGTGAACGCGTGGAGAGCAAAGGGCGAACCCGCGGCACTGGTCCCGACGGTGAACGGGCAGCGCGGCAATCCTGTCGTGCTGTCGCACGCTCTCAAAGACCTGATCGAGGGACTTTCAGGTGATACCGGCGCGGGGCCGATCCTCCGCGGACGAACCGATGTGATGGAGTGTCCGGTCGATGACCCGGCGATACTCCAGGACATCGACACGAACGATGACCTCGGCCATCATCTCCTCAGGACTTCTCAGGCTCAGGTTATAGACTAGGTATCGCCGGCGCAAAATCCGTTCCTGACTGGCAATGCCAGTGCCAGCGATCGCAAACCTTCATGGTCAGTAGATGCCGAGCATTTTGAGACCCGCGATGACCAGAACCACGCCAAGGGCTTTGAGGATCGCCGGACTGGCCAGCTTTATCCCGAAGGTCGTGCCGACCAAGCCACCCAGGAGCACTGCGCCAGCATAAAGCGGGAGCTCTGCCGGGAGGGCTTGTACCGAAGCGATGTTGCCCAGAAGGCCGGCGACCGAGTTGCACAGAATGAAGGCTGCAGCGATGCCCGGGGCGGTGCGGGTCTCGGACCAGCCCATAAACAGCAACAGCGGCGACAGGAATATCCCGCCGCCCGTGCCTGTCAGGCCGGACAGCAGGCCGATGCCGATCCCCGAGGCGATCCCCCAGCCGATGGGAATGTCCCTGGTACCCTGCGCGATCTTCGTCATCCCCGGCCATAGGAGGCGGGCAGCGGCAAGCAGCAATATCACTCCGACCAACGGGCGGTAGAACAGTCCCAGCAACTGGATCGAGCCGCCAACGAAAGCCATCGGCACGGCTCCGATCAGGACGGGCCACAGGGTGCGCCAATGGAACAGGCCGGCCTTCACGTAACGGAAGGTTGTCAGGCCGGAGACCAGGATGTTGAGGACCAGGGCCGTGGGGCGCATCACCGCCGGGGCCACTCCAAACAGAGCCATGGCCGCGATATAGGCCGACGCACCAGCATGACCGACGGATGTGTAGAGAGTTGCTCCGAGGAACAGGCACAAGGCAAGGAACAACTCTGCGGTGGCAGGAAGGTGGATCAGTGGAACCTAGCCGCGACGAGCCTCCCACACCAGCTTTCCCATGGAGTCAGCCCCCTGTCATGCTCATGTGCCGTCCAACCGCCGGACGATTGTGACGGCGGTCGATGATGAAGTCGTGCCCCTTGGGCTTGCGCGCAATGGCCTCGACGATGGCCTGGTCGAGCATGTTGTTGCT